>JBOFTD010000197.1:0-1018 GCA_051651885.1 Treponemataceae bacterium | reverse complement strand
AACTTTTGGACGATTTATGTATGAGTATACTTATCGACAGGAAAAAACGGAAGTTGGTTTTACCTCAACAAATATTGATGCGTTGTGGTATTCAATTTTTAAATTGATTGCACCAAAAAAATTGAATGTTTCTTTGGTGGTTAATGATGTTGGCGATTTATTGCTAACATACGTTTTGTTTCAAGCAGATTTTATTCCTGTTTCTGCAATTGAAAATAAAATTACTCGTTCTTTAACTTCTCGAACAAATGCAATTTATGATTGGTTTAAAAATCAATATAAAAATTTTAATTAAAAAACTCAAAAAGTAGATTGAGTAAAATTTAATAAAATGAAATATTATTTATGTGCATGATTATATAAACATTAAAATATAAATATAATTTTGCAAAAAGAGGAGAGAATATGCATAAACGTAATACTATTATTTTAACAACTTTTTTAATAATCAGTAGTATTTTAGGAGGCTGTAATAAGATGAAAACATCGAATCTTACTGCACAAGAAATGATGAAAGACGCTCCCAGTCTGAAGGGCAAAGAGGGGCTTTTTGCTGTCATTGAAACAAACAAAGGAAGCATTTTTGTTGAGCTTTTTGCTAAAGAAACTCCTTTGACCGTCACTAACTTTGTGGGTCTTGCAGAGGGGACGCTCGATGCGGCAAAGGGAACTCCGTATTACAATGGATTAAAGTTTCATCGTGTTATAGAAAACTTTATGATTCAAGGTGGAGATCCAACGGGGACAGGATCGGGTGGACCCGGTTATCGATTTCCCGATGAAATTGTGCCGAGTTTAAAACATGATAAACCGGGAATGCTTTCTATGGCAAATGCGGGGCCTGGAACTAATGGAAGTCAGTTTTTTATTACGCATGTTGAAACACCGTGGCTTGATGGTAAACATACTGTTTTTGGTAAAGTTGCTGAAGGACAAGATGTTGTAAATAAAATTGCACAGGACGATGAAATAAAATCAATAACAATTGTTCGTTCGGGAAAGGATGCAGAGAATTTTA
>JBOFTD010000196.1:0-1726 GCA_051651885.1 Treponemataceae bacterium | reverse complement strand
TGACTCTATTTCTAAAGTCATTTTTATAGCTTAAATTTACTCTTTAATCCTTTTGCTTCTCTCAATTTTCTCTGTGATGCAATCAATACCATCGTAACAGGGCGATGCATATAGTGAAAGTATGCTTTGTAACGCTATTTTTTCAATCTCTGCATTTCCTGACTCGAGAGCTTTGTCTACAAGGTCAAAATATTTTTCATACAGATATTTTCTCTCTCCAAACCGCTGATTAAGATAGTGCATAATGACGTCTCTTTTTTCTGTAATCATTGAAATAGCCTCATCTTTTTTTGCTTCTATAAGGCTTCTTTGGGTTTGCTGACTTTGAGCGTATTGTATACAAGATGTAATACAAGAGGTCAAAGAAGGTATTGATGGAATCAATATGTCGCTGATTCCTTGTGGTAGGTTTTTGATATCGTTATTCAATGGCAAGCTCCTTTATAGTTGATCTAAATAAATATTCTGATTCATCGATAAGTTTTCCTTCGAGAGAACATATGTGTGTTTGTGTTATTCGAAAAAGTGTTTCGGTAAAATTAAGCAAAGATTCAATATCACGAGGCCTCGTTTGTACAAGCGTCGCAATTTTTTCACAAAGAGTGGAAACGATTTTACGTCCTTCAGTTATTCTCTTTTGAATAATCCTACAAGTCTTTTTATCAGTTTTTAGGTATTCACTATCTTGATCCATTAACGAGGCATACATGCTCGCCTTTGTTAATTCCCTGCTTCCTTTTCTCATCAAAGTCAAAGGGCCTCTTAAAAGAAGCGTGCCAAAAATAGCTCCTCCATCTGCTGTAGGATAATAATTGTCATGTGCATTATCCTTATGAAGAAAAAGCGTTTCACGGCGATTATTGCCTTGAGCTTTGAGTGCTGATAAAAACTCTTTTTCAAGAGCCTTGATGCGAGATTTAAAAGATTGGCGAATAAACCTTTTTTTAGACAAGTGCTTGATAGCATTTTGAACAACGGTATTCCGTGTTTTAATTTTTAGCTTTTCAAACAACAAAAGTTTCTTTTGCGTAAAAATAACGGCTTTCTTTGTTTTTTCATATTGGAGAGCAAAATCTTCTTTTGAAGATTCATACCTATCCTTTGCGTCAGTATAATCAATAGCACCTTTTATCGTCGCTCCTATTCCAACGCTTGCTGTTACGCCTAAGGCTACTCCTGTTGCACTGCTCATTGCCGTTGATATTCCCGCTATTATGGGTAATAAGAAAAACATATTTTTCCTCCTTAAAAATAAAAAGGCCACCCATTAGGAAGTGACCTTTAATAATTGATTATGCTGCAGGGGGTAAATCCCTTGCAACGGCCAAGTTTTTGATCAGTGTTTTTTTCACTCGTGAATAAGGCTTACCATCCGTTTTCACAGAGATAAAAAGCCCACTCTTATCATCCCGTTTAATCCATTTCTGTATTTTGGGACTCCATACTTGTGAGCGATTCTCAAAGTCTTTTGTTTTGAAAGGAAGGGCTGGACTTATAGTGCTTTTAGATACTTCCCTTTGTGGTTTTGACTGGTTTTTCATAATTTTCTCCTTGTTCGGTTTTGTTATATTCTCTTCTATGTAGTGATAGATTTTTTCAACACGGCCTACCGCTTCAACAACTTTGAAGGCAATATGTTCTTTGCCTGCCCATGCTTGAATGTATGCCTTTGTGTTTTCTAAATCTATTGTTACTCCATAAAGAGAACCCAAAAATGCGGATGATA
>JBOFTD010000195.1:0-1861 GCA_051651885.1 Treponemataceae bacterium | reverse complement strand
AAATCGCAAATTGACAAAGCCCCACCAATATGGCCAACGCCCAAATGCCCAATTGTGTCGATAGTGGCACAACGGATTTCACGAATCTCATTTTCTATGATTTTTTGCTCATCTTGTGTCATAGATTTTCCTCTCCTTTTGAACATAAAAAGTAACAATTTATTTTGTAAACCTCATTATATTATACCACAGAGTATGAAAATTTCAAACAGTTTTTTTTGTTTCCTTAAAACTTTCTTAGGTATTATTAAACTGAATTCCTTTACAAAATCATGATTTTTATATAAAATAGAGTATGCATAAAATTATTTTAGCACCATCAATTTTATCAGCCGATTTTACGTGCCTTGCAAATTCAATTCAATTTATAGAAAAAGCTGGAGCCTCATGGGTTCATATTGATGTTATGGATGGATCGTTTGTTCCCAATATATCCTTTGGTTCTTTAATCGTGAAGGCCATTCGACCGCTTACGCCACTTTTTTTTGATGTTCACTTGATGATTGACAATCCCCAAAATCACTTTGAAAGTTTTATCGCTGCTGGTGCTGATGCGGTTACATTTCATTATGAAAATACAACTCATCATCATCGTTTAATTGAACAAATTCATTCGTTTGGAAAAAAAGCTGGAATTAGTATCGTCCCATCAACGCCTATTTCTTTTTTGGAAGAAATTTTACCAATTGTAGATATTGTCTTGGTTATGTCAGTGAATCCGGGTTTCGGTGGACAAAAAATGATCCCTTCATGTGTAAAAAAGATAGCGGATCTTAAAAAACTAAAGCAAGAGCATAATTTTAATTATACCATTTCTGTCGATGGCGGAATTAATGCACAAACTATTTCTTCGGTGATTGATGCAGGAGTGGACGCGGTTGTCTCTGGTTCAGCATTTTTTGAAGGCACACTTAATTTTATCTATGAAAAATAATTTAGTAGGTATAAGAAATTACCGCTCTTATACCGATGTTATATGTAAGTGGAGGTTTTTTTGAAAAAGATTATATTAGTTTTTTTATGTTTATTCATGATTATTGGAAATCTTTTTGCAATTAAGCTAGGTATTGTGCGTGGTGGAGTAAAGCTTGTTTTGGATGAACAAAATGGTGCAATTTTGCTTTACACGAATAATCCCGATAGTGCAGATCCTGCGTTACAAGAAGTTCCTATTTTTTCAGAAGCAAATCGCTATGAACTTAGCAAATATTGGTTAAAAATTCGCGATACTATCTACAGTTTGGCACCTTCGCGAGAACTTACGGTTACCGCTGAAGAAACTTTATTTGGCATTAGTATTACGTATCTGATTGCAAACACGGCATCTGTTCTTATTGACTTTTTATTTTTCTCATCAATTGCAGATATTTTACAAGATACGGTGCGTATGGAAATTACGATTACGAGTTTGGCGAGCAGGCGTGCACAGTTTGCCTTTAAAGGCACTTTTGATACTTATTTGGGTGAAAAACGCGACTGGCATTTTGCTACAGCTGCACATCAACGAATCAATAGCGAAATACAATTTTTTGATATGACTGAGATAAAATGGATTGAATCAAGTGATAAATCCTCATCGATGAAATTTATTCTCGCTGATTTAGATGTAACTCCGCCTGTTAAAGTTGATATTGCGGCTCGTTCAACTATTTTTGCAAAAACATGGATACCACCCATCAGCTATAATAAAAAGTTTTCAAGCTTTACTGCCATTGGAAACTCAGCTGTTGCAATTACTTGGGAGGATTTTAATCTTGACCCTGAAGGCGAAAAAAGTTTTTCCTATTATATTACGACGGCAAATAGTGGCGCCGATGCTCCTACTGATTTAAGTAATGCAATGCTTGGTCGAGCTTTTTTA
>JBOFTD010000194.1:0-3991 GCA_051651885.1 Treponemataceae bacterium | reverse complement strand
TCACTTGAAACACAAAAGGGTCGAATATCTGGCTCTACAATAAATCGATAATCAATGAATGAATTTTTTGTTCGCTGAACAATTGTTTGCTCGTTTTCCTCATCCCAGCCGACGGTACGTTTAAATCCTACAACATAGTCTTGTCGATCGTTTTCAAACTCTTCCAACTGGCGTTTAATCTCGTACGTGCACGCCCCTCTAATTGAGCGAAACGAGTTAAGATTTTTAATCTCCGAAATAGGAGTCCGCCATTCCTTGCCGTCTTCCCATATTTTAAGATTAATGTTAGCATCGCATCTCATATTGCCTTCCTCAAGATTGCCCTGCGTTACGTCAACATAGCGAAGTATTTCTTGAACGGTTTGCATAAAAAGAGCGGCCTCTTCTGGCGTAGTCATATCGGGCTTGGTTACAATTTCAATTAGCGGAGTACCCGAGCGATTAAAATCGATATAACTGTAATTGCCCTCTATATGAAGACTTTTCCCAACATCTTCTTCAAGGTGAATACGCTCTATGCGAACTTTCTTCTCGCCTGAATCGCTTGCCAAGTGTACAAATCCATTCGTGCAAAGCGGCAAATCATACTGCGTAATTTGATAGCCTTTTACAAGGTCGGGATAATAATAATGCTTTCGATCAAATTTGGTATACGAAGAGATTTCGCAGTTTAGTGCATGACCTGCAACCGCCCCAAGCTCAACATAGCCCTTACTTACGCGTGGCATCGCTCCCGGTAATCCTAAACAAACAGGGCAAACGCGAGTATTTGGCATTCCGCCATAGCGATTTTCGCAGGCACAAAAAGCCTTTGTCTTCGTTGTGAGCTGACAATGTATTTCGCAGCCAATGATTACTTCATATCTATCTATACTCATTTTTTACCTTCCGTAAGGTGGGATTGGTGCCATGTTTGAGCAATTTGCAAGAGTTTTTCATCACTTAAATGTCCGCCTGCAATCTGAATACCAATGGGTAGGCCGTCTTTTGTCGTGCCAGCAGGCATTGAAAGAGCGGGAGTTCGGGCAAGATTTGCAAAGGTAGTAAAAAGATCTGACAAATACATTGCCAACGGATCATCCACTCGCTCCCCTAATTTAAAAGGCGGAGTTGGGCAGGTAGGAGACAAAATAATATCATACTGAGTAAAAAGGGCAGTGATTTCCTTTTGGATTTTTGCCCGCACACTCATGCCTTTTTTATAGCAATCGCCTGAAAGCTCGGATGAAAGCACATAATTCCCAATAATAATACGACGCTTTACTTCTGAGCCAAAGCCGTCACTCCTTGTTGCAACGTACAACTCATCATAGCCTTCTTTAGGGTCAACTCGCTTTCCGTAGCGAATGCCATCAAAGCGAGAAAGATTACTTGCTGCCTCTGAAAGAGCGATCACATAATAACAGGCAATCGATGCATTAAGTACGGGGATTTCTACAGTTTCAACAACGGCACCCTGAGAAATAAACCAATCACGAGCGGTGTCAAAAACGTTTTTTACTTGCTCATCAAGCCCCTCTAAGGTATCAAACTGTTTAGGGATTGCTATTTTAAGTCCCTTAAGCGAAAGACTTTCAATACTTCCATCTATATTTTTTGCAAGCGTTGCACAATTATTAACGGGCGTGTCATGCGTAGTATCATCGTAAAAATCACTTCCTGCCATCACTGCAAGCGGAAGCGCAATATCGGAAGGCTCTTTGCCAACAATGCCTACTTGATCAAGGGAGGAGCCAAACGCAACAATGCCCCAGCGACTAAGCGTTCCATAGGTTGGCTTATAACCATACAACCCACAGTAAGAAGCAGGAAGTCGAACAGAGCCGCCTGTTTCGGTACCGAGTGCAAAGGGAGCTTGAAAACCTGCAACAACAGCAGCAGATCCACCAGAGCTTCCTCCGGGGGTGTAGTCTTTATTTATAGGGTTTCGCGTAATACCGTAGCAAGAATATTCGGTCGAAGAGCCCATTGCAAACTCATCCATATTCGCCCTTCCCAAGGGGATTGCACCTGCATCTATTAATCGTTGCGTAACCGTTGCATTATACGGTGCAACATAGCTTTCAAGAATAGAACTTCCGCATGTGCAGGCCTTTCCTTGCACCGAAATATTATCCTTTATACCAAAGGGGATTCCTAAAAGCGGTTTTTGGGTAAAAAGTTGTGCAAGAGTTCCACTCGTTCGAGCCTCGCTTATAAGGGCGTCAACTTCCAAAGCCTTAGTCAGTGCATCACAAAAAAATTCAATAAAGCCATTTAAGGCTTTGTCTGTTTGTGCATCAGCCTCATACGCTGATTGATATGACTGCAATAAATCATGGCACGTCAGTGAGCCATCGTATAATTTTTTACGTATTTGTCGTATTGTTAATTCATTCATCACGCACCATCCCCCAACACCTTTGGCACTCGAAAATACCCATCAAGAAATTCGCTAGTCATGCGTTTAATATCTTTAACTTCCAAGCCCTGAACTATTTCATCCGTGCGTAGATTTTCACTCGATGTCGAAGGATAAGAATCAGAGGGATTTTGCGACTCATCATATTCACAAAGCAAATCAAAATAGGCAACAATTTGATCAACTTGATTTTTAAGTATTTGTAAGTTGGTGCTTTCAGGAGAAAGCCGTGATAAATACAAAAGAGCATTAAGGGTTTGCTCATCAATCTTTTTTTGTTCTTTACTCATACACTATCCTTTCAAAAGAAAATCTTTTGCAAAAGAAGATCTTTTGTAAGAATATAACGTACCATATTTTTAGATGAGGTTCAAGGGTTGCATTATGATAAAAATAACAACAAGAAAGCTTTATGGTTTGAAGAAAAAATACTTAATTTATCGAAATTATTCACCCAACTTAACAACAACGACATCATTAATAAGTCTTACAGAAGACTCTGTAGGCCATATGCTCATTTGCTTAACTAGTCACTATTTTTAATCAACCTATCAAAAGAAAATGAATTTTTTGTTGACGTTTTGGGTGATAAATAGTATTTTACAAAACCTATATATTTGTTTCTCGAATAATATAACTTGGTCTGCGTTTTGAATCAATAAACATTTTGCCAATATACTCGCCCAGTATCCCCAAAAACAGTAGTTGAATTCCACCTAAAAAAGCAACTAAAATCAAAAGTGATGACCATCCTTGAATTGAGTTGTTTGTGAAAATCTTTATACATAGAGCATAGATGGCGTATAAAAAGCTTAATCCTGCAATGAAAGAACCTAAAAAAGTTGAAAGTTGCAACGGTTTAATACTAAAAGAGGTTATACCAGAGACTGCAAAATTGATCATTTTTTTCATTGAGTATTTTGACTTTCCCCAAAAACGTTCAGCCGGCATATACGAAATAGCTGCTTGCTTAAAGCCAAGCCATCGTATCATTCCTCTAAAAAAAATTGGATTTTCATTTAAGTTTTTAATAACATCTGCAACAGATTTATCTATTAGCCTAAAATCAGCACTTCCTGCTTCGATTTTAACATCAGACATACTATTCATTAAACTATAAAAAGATTTTGATGTCATTTTTTTTACGAAGGAAAGTTTTGGATCTTCTTGACGAACAGTGTAAACAATTTCAAAACCCTCCTGCCATTTTTTTATTAGCTGGGGAATTAGTTCGGGAGGGTGCTGTAAATCGCCATCAAGAGAAATAACACAATCTCCCGTTGAAAAATCAATGCCCGCTTTTAATGCATTTTGATGTCCGAAGTTGCGTGCAAATGAAAGAAATTTTATATTAGAGTTTTCTATTGCTATTTTTTTTATTATTGACAATGTCTCATCTTTTGAGCCATCATCAACAAAAATAATTTCGTAATCAAAATCAAGAACAGTAATTGTTGTTATGATTTTTTCATACAATAATCGAATATTTCCTTCTTCATTCATGATCGGGACAACAATACTTATTTTTTTATTCATAGTGATTCCTTTATTCACTCAACTTAACAACAATGACATCATTAATTAGTCTTA
>JBOFTD010000193.1:0-2314 GCA_051651885.1 Treponemataceae bacterium | reverse complement strand
TTTTTGTTGTTCATAAACATGATTGTATCACTGACGACGATTTTGAAAAAAATATTTCGACCATCACGCAAAAATTTAATTTTCCTGTTTTTGTAAAACCCGCTCGAGCAGGCAGCTCTGTTGGTGCAAAAAAAGCTTGTGATAAAAATGAATTACGCGAAGCCTTGTCCAACGCATTTTTGTGGGATACAAAAATTCTTGTTGAACCTTTTGTTCATTGTCGCGAAATTGAATGTGCCATTACAGGTAATACTCATATTTGTTCGTATACTCTCGGAGAAATTTGTCCCACTCATGATTTTTATGATTATGAGGCAAAATATATTGATCCACAGGGGGCTGTTTTACAAATTCCGCCTGTTTTGAGCGAAAATAGTATAGCTGAAATTAAACGTATTGCAGAAAAAGCTTATCAAGTGCTTGATGTTACAGGTTTTTCACGAGTTGATTTTTTTATTGAAAAAAATACAAATGCAATTTTCTTAAATGAAATAAATACCATTCCAGGCTTTACTTCAATTAGTATGTTTCCTAAAATGTGCGAGGCATCTGGCTTACACTACGTAGATTTAATTGAAAAGCTTTTAACTCTTGCTCTTGAACGGTACACGGAGCAACAACAACTTAGAACAAGCTTATAAGGATAATTCATGAATCAGTATTGTTTTTCAGAAAAATCTCCGTTTGTTTCATTACAAGATATAAAAGGTAAAAAAATAACTCTTATGGGGCTTGGTTTGAATGGTGGGGGGCTTGCAACGGTTAGTTTTTTTCTTCGTTATGGAGCATATATTCATATTACTGATATGAAAGATGAAAAAGCCTTAGAATCAAGCTTGGTAAAAATTGCAGAAGATCCTTTTTTTGATCCTTCAAAAATTTCATATCGATTTGGGGAACATAAAATTGATGATTTTACTTCCTGTGACGTAGTAATAAAAAATCCTGGCGTAAAATTTGAAGGAAATGCGTATTTGCAATCAGCTATACAAAATAATATTTCCATTGAAACAGATATTTCCTTGTTTTTACATTTTACAAAAGCTCCTATTATTGCAATTACAGGCAGTAAGGGTAAATCCTCTACGGCAAGTGCAATTTCTTTTTGCTTAGAGCGTGGTCATTTGCTTCACTCGGGAGTAAAAAGTTTTCTTGGCGGAAACATTACCGTAAGTCCTCTTACTTTTTTGGAACAGACGAATGAAACTACTCCAGTGATTCTCGAGCTTTCAAGTTGGCAACTCTCTGATTTACGAGGACGAAAGCTTTTAAAGCCAAAAATTGCTGTTTTAACTTCTATTATTCCTGATCATCAAAATTGGTATGGAAATATGGAAAATTATGTTGCTGACAAAAAATTGATTTACGCGGATCAAACGAGTGATGAAATCACCATTTGCAAATATAATGATCAGTGGGGCGACCTTTTCGCTCGTGAAACAAAGGGAACGGTTTATCGATATACGAGCGAACATATTTTTAATCAAGAAAATAAAATAGCAGGTGCTTTTTTAGGCGAAAATAAAAATGGATTTTTTTATAATCCTGCGACTAATAAAGAAGAAATGATTTTATCAAATAATCTTTTAGTTAAAGGCGAACACATGAGGGAAAACCTTTTAGTTACCGCACTTGTTCTACATAGTATGAATATTGATGCAAAAAAAAGTCTTCCTGTTTTGGAGCAATTTTCTGGTATTTCGCACCGTTTGGAATATTTTCATGAGTATAAAAATAATTCCAAGTCAACTATTCGCTTTTATAATGATTCTGCTGCAACGATTCCTGAGGCTTGTATTGCCGCTCTTAATGCCTTTGAAAATCCTTTTTTGATTTGTGGCGGCACCGATAAAAACCTTGATTTTACCCCTTTTTTAAGCGAGTATGCAAAGGCAAAAAAAATTTATTTTCTTAGCGGAACTGCAACCGACAAATTGCTTCCTTTGTTGCAAGATAAACATATTGCTCATGAAGGAGTTTTTGATAACCTTGAAAATCTTCTTATGAAGCTCAAAAATGATTTAATAAATATTGAGCATAAAAGTATCTGCGTTGTTTTTTCACCTGGTGCTACTTCCTTTGGAATGTTTAAAAATGAATTTGAACGTGGGGATAATTTTAAAAAACTTGTTTTAAAACTATTTTAAATACCTATTCTTTTAATTATATGTGCGATTAAATGATTGAGCATTTTTACTTACATAGGGCTTTGACAATCCTGTTTTTTTACGCTACAATCGGGATTAATACTATGAAAAGTCATTTTAATGCTGTTCATAAAGAATAAAAGTGGAGTATGCAATGCAAGCAGTTA
>JBOFTD010000192.1:0-20677 GCA_051651885.1 Treponemataceae bacterium | reverse complement strand
GTTGCCGTTGGCTTAACGGATTTTATTATTCAACAAGTGCGACGCAGTAAGCGAAAAAAAGCCGTGCGAGATCCTGCTCAGTTTGGCAATATTCGTATTGAGCCGATTATCAACGAGGTGCCTTTGCAATCGCCTGCTGAAAATGACTCTGTCAAAGCGTCTGAAAATGCCACAAATTAAGGTAACGATTGACGATGAAGAATTCGTCCCACAACGACTTGACAAATATATTTCATCAATCCCCAATGGAATAACGCGCTCCCGCTTAAAAACAGGCATAAAATCAATTATGGTTAATGGACGGCCTGCAAAGCTTTCAAAAATGCTTAATCAGAATGATGAAATTTTTCTTGAGTGGGATGATCCTATCCCAGAGCACATCGAAGGCGAAAATATTCCGCTTGAAATTCTTTTTGAAGATGATAATGTGTGCGTCATAAATAAACGACAGGGCATGGTTACGCATCCTGCAAGCGGGAATTGGACGGGGACGCTGGTAAATGCTTTGCTTTTTCACTGGAAAAAGGAGAGCGTTCTTAATGATGAGAGCCAAGTTTTTAGAAGTGGGATTGTTCATCGTCTTGATAAGGACACTTCTGGCGTGATGATTACGGCAAAAAATCGTGATGCTGAAGGGTATTTGCAAAATCAATTTAAGATTCGGCGAGTAAAAAAAGAATACATTGCGATTGTTGTTGGACGGCCACCTGAAAAGCGAGGTTCGATTAAAACGCAAATTCTTCGCTCTCCCCATAACCGAAAAATTTTTATTGCAACGGATAATAAAAACAAGGGCAAATTTGCTCACACGGTTTATTCATGGATTGCAAGTTTTGGCAATTATTCTGTAATGCGGCTCAAGCTTAAAACGGGCAGAACTCATCAAATTCGCGTGCATCTGAAACACTTAGGCTGCCCCATTTTAGGCGATCCCATTTATGGCAAAAAAGATCACACGTTTGCTGAGGCGACGTTGATGCTCCATTCTCGACGGCTGGGAATTTTTTTTGAAAATGAAACGCAACAGCGGATTTTTGATGCCCCCATTCCGCCTCACATGAAAAATATCTTGCGTGAGTTAAAATCACTGTATGAAAGAGACTAAGTCAATTTCTGTTATTCATATTGAGCATAATCACTTTGTTGTCATTGAAAAGCCGCATGGTTTGCCAACTCTGCCTTTGCACAATCCTGCTGAGGATACGGCTTTAGCGCAGGCTATTGAGCTTTTTCCTGAGATTAAGAAAATTGAGGGGCGAAATCAGGATTATGGGCTTTTGCACCGATTGGACAGTGCAACTCACGGTTTAATACTGATAGCCCTTTGTCAAAAAGCCTATGATTTTTTTTTACTTCAGCAGGAAAATCAGGGGATAAAAAAAATATATAAAACAATTTGCAATAAAAGCGATTTTCAGCTTGATGGATTTCCTAAGATAACTAATGATGAACGGGAAAAAAAAGCTCCCTTTGAGATACAAAGTTTTTTTCGTCCCTTTGGCGTTGGGCAAAAATCAGTTCGCCCTGTTTTTGAGGGCTTTGAAAATAAAAATAAGAAAAAAATTACAAAAAAATTATATAGAACACAGGTTGCTCAAAAAATTATTTTGCCAAAGAATTTGTTTAGTTTTACGTGCGTGATTAGGAACGGGTTTCGCCATCAAATTCGCTCTCACCTTGCGTGGATTGGCTATCCCATTGTGGGTGATGAGCTGTATAATCCGATTCAGTCAAATCAGTCTTTGCAACTTCACGCGACCGCATTAGATTTTTTGCACCCCATTACTGAACAGAAACTTCATTTTGAGATTCCATTTTCACCGTGATTCATATACGCCCGTTATTTATTTTTCCCTATGAATTGCAAGCATTTAGACAAAACTGATTAATTAATATATATTTAAGAGGGGCTTTATATTTTCGCTAAACTCAACGAGTAGAATTGTCGATAAAAAGAAGTAATTTATTGTAAATTTTACATGAATAGGAGCTAGAATGAAAACGTATTTGGACACGCAAGAATTAGATATCACCATTCAAAATGAAAAAACACTCGGCGAGATTTTACATGGAATTGAAGTTGAACTAGAAAAAAATGATGCAACACTCATTGAAATTAAAATTGATAATGTTATTGTAAAACCCGATGATTTTGAAAAATACTTCGAAAAAGATCTTTCTTTAATCGATACATTAGAGCTTATTTCTGTTTCATCTTTTGAAATTACGTCGTTTATAAAACAAGTCGCCTGCGATTATGATAATCTTTGCAAAAAACTTGAAGCGATTCCTGTTCAGCTACAAACGGGACAAGAGAAAGCGGTAATGCAAACTATTTCAGAGCTTGCGGATTCTCTTCATTTATTTTTCAAAGCCTTACATTTATCAGCTCTTTTTCCTGAAAAATTTGAAAAAATTGTGATCGAAGAAAAATCGCTCAGCGAATTTTTAAATAATTTTTCAGCTATATTAAAAGAATACCTTCAAGCCTTTGAGGCAAAAGACACCGTGCTTGTTGGTGATTTATCAGAATATGAAATTGTTCCTCGCTTACAATCTGTTATGAAAATGGTTAAAGAGTTGTAAACGTCAAAACTCTTTCAAAACTGGAGTGTTTATGTTATATTTTCTACAATCAGGAATTTCACCTCTTGAAGCTCGCCAAAATCCGTATATCTATTTTGGATTTATCATTGCGGGAATGGGAATTTTATTTTTTTTTGCACTCAATAAAATGTTTCAGAAAAAAATTTTTGATCTCATTCGCCGTTCTGCAAGTCGTAAAGAAATTAATACGGTTTCTGATTATTTTAATTTAGACAAAGACGAAAAACTCTTTCTTACGCGACTTTGCAGGCAGTTTCGAATAAAAAATTTAGCATTCTGTTTTAAAAATGACACAGCAGTGGATTCATTGTTTAAAAAAATTTATCATGTCATGAGCGAATCTAAAAATCACGACAAAGATATCGATGACCTTTTTTTACTGCGTCAAAAGATTGAACAATTTCGCCGCAAAACGTCTTTAATTACGAGTTCTCAAAATATACCACGCAACCAAGAAATTACCTTAATAACATCACGAAAAGAGCAGTATATTGCTATGCTTCTTGAAAATTCTCCACAAGGCTTAATTATTACAACACCAAGAGATAGCTTAAAAAATGAAGTCGTTTTTAAACCTTTAACAAAGCTGGGAATTTTTTTGCGATCAAAAAATTTTGTTGATTATATTTTTACCTCGCGGGTTCTTCGATATTCAAGCATGCAAAATATAAATACGCTCGTTTTGATGCACTCAAATAATTTTGTTACATTACGAAGCCGTGAATTTAGAAGAAAAAATATTTCAGAAAATATTCAACTCACGTATGCTGTTCCACAAATTGATTCGGCGGCAGCCAGCAAAGAATCTTCTTCGGTTCAGAGAAATTTTATTTCATACAAATTTTCAGGGGGAAGTTTTTCGGCGAGTATGATTGATGTTTCTGTTGGCGGTTGTTGCATAAAATCCTCAAAAATGGTTTCTCCTGACCAACATTTAAAAATCGAAATAGAACATAAAAAATTTCAGGACGAAGAAATTATCGGGCAAGTGCTACGCTCGCAAATCAAAGAAAATGAGATTATTTTACACATTCAGTTTAAAAAAATAACAAAAAAAGCAAGAAATGTTATTTTTTCTCTTGTATATGCGTATGATTAATCATATAATTATTATGAATATTACAAAACGATGTTTTATGCGTTTATAAAATATCGAAACCACTTTATGAAAATTCTTGAAATCAGAAATATAAATCGTGATCAGGTACCTCTTTATTATCGTATGATGTATACGGCACTTGCAGTTATTGAAATTCCTCTTAAAGTAGTAGAAATGCCCTTTACTTTTATCATTGAGACAGATCCCATTGGGCAAAAAACGATTACCGTTTCCTTGAATGAATCTATCGACTATCCGCTTTTACCAGTTTTAAAAGGATTAAAAGCAATGGTAACCCAAATTGAAAGTGAAGGAATTCCTTTGTAATGTCTTGTGAAAAAATATCTCATCAGCATATTTTTAATTCTTTGTCTGCGGATCAAACGATTGAAATTGGCAAAAAAATTGCAAAAAAAATTACCAACTCAGATATAATTGCTCTCAATGGAACACTCGGAGCAGGTAAAACGACTTTTACAAAAGGTTTTGCAGCAGAACTTGGTGTTTTAGAAGAAATTACTAGCCCCACATATACGATCATCAGTGAATACGAAGGGTTAATACCGTTATACCATATCGATGTATATCGCCTAGAAAATGAAGATGATTTTATTGAACTTGGCGGCGAAGATTTTTTGTTTGGAGATGGCGTTTGCCTCATAGAATGGAGCGAAAAAATTAAAAACCTTTTACCAAAAAAAACAATCACTATCAACTTTTCTATCAAAAAAGATAATTCTCGTCGCATTACGGTAGAAAATCTGTCTTTCTAATTACTGAAATAGTATTTTGATAGATTCAAAGTATTTTTGTGTAATTTGAATATATCATTCGAATATTGATATTATCGCTTCAAAAGTGCAGAGTTGAAAAATGAAAATCGAAACACCGTTAATTTATTTCTCAGTGTAGATCAAAAAGTCAAATTATATTCAGTAAAACCAAACATAAAGTAATGCAATCACACTTTATGCAGATATTTTTTTACACGATGAAAAGATTTTTGCTTTCTCCTGCTTTAAAACAACTTCTTTTGTAATAAGAATTTCTTTTTTTCCTCCAACAGAAGGAGCTTCATACATGAGATCTAAAAGCAATTTTTCAACAATAGAACGCAGACCGCGTGCCCCTGTTTTTTCTTTAATTGCTAAAATGGCAATCTCATTAATAGCCTCATCAGTGAACTTTAAATCTACATTATCCATTGCAAAAGAGGTTTGAAATTGTTTTATGATCGCATTTTTTGGTTTTGTTAAAATATGATTTAGATCATCACAATTTAAATCATTAAGCGAAACAGAAATCGGAAGTCGCCCAATCAATTCAGGAATCAGTCCAAATTTTACTAAATCATCGGGTATAAGATTATTAATAAGGTCGGCTCTTTCCTGATCAGAAATTGCCAAAACTTTTGCACCAAAACCCATTGTATGAGTATTAATGCGTGTTTCAATAATTTTTTCAAGCCCCACAAAAGCTCCACCGCAAATAAATAAAATATTCGAAGTGTCAATTTCAAGCATTTCTTGATTTGGATGTTTTCGCCCGCCTTGTGGAGGAACGCTCGCCTTTGTTCCCTCGATTATTTTTAAAAGAGCCTGCTGAACACCTTCGCCAGAAACATCGCGCGTAATAGAAACATTTTCAGACTTTCTTGAAATTTTATCAATTTCATCAATAAAAATAATTCCTCGTTCTGCAGCAGCAATATTTCCATCCGCAGCATTAATTAATTTTAAAAGCACATTTTCAACATCTTCACCAACATAACCAGCTTCAGTAAGCGTCGTTGCATCTGCAATAGCAAAAGGAACTTTTAGTTTTTGAGCAAGCGTTTTTGCCAAAAGCGTTTTTCCCGATCCTGTTGGGCCTATCAAAAGTACATTTGATTTTTCAATTTGCACATCGCTATTTTCTTTTAGTGACTTAGCCATTCGTTTATAATGATTATAAACAGCGACGGCTAGCACTTTTTTTGCGTAATCCTGACTAATTACATATTCATCCAAAAATTCCTTAAAATCTTTAGGTGCAGGGATATTTTCTATTTCAATGGGCTCCAAAACAGCTGCATCTTCATCACTGAGAATTTTTTTACACACATCAATGCATTTATTGCAAATAAAAATATTAGCTGGCCCTTGCACAAGCTTACGTTGCTCATCAGGCTCCTTGCCGCAAAAAGAACAAATTTGTATATTATTTTTTGCCATTTTCACCCCCTTCATTTAACTTTCGCTTCTGCATAATCATATCAATAATGCCATACTCTTGTGCCTCTTGAGCCGACATAAAAAAATCTCTTTCCATATCTTTAGCAACTTTTTCCTCAGTCTTCTCTGTGTGCGACGCAAAATACCCTATAGTCAATTTTTTAAGTCGCATAATTTCACGAGCCTGAATCGTAATATCCGTAGCTTGCCCTTGTGCACCACCCCATGGCTGATGAATCATCACACGAGAAGAAGGAAGCGCAAATCGTTTTCCCTTTGTTCCGCCAGCAAGAATGATCGCTCCCATGCTTGCCGCCTGCCCCATACAAATAGTTTGAATATCACAGCGAACATGCTGCATGGTGTCATAAATAGAAAGTCCTGCCGTGACAGATCCTCCGGGCGAATTAATATACATGCTAATTTCTTTTTCAGGATTTTGTGACTCTAAAAATAAAATTTGCGCAACAACTAAATCAGCTGAAACATCATTTATTTCACCATCCACAAAAATAATTCTATCCTTCAATAGGCGAGAAAAAATATCATAGGAACGCTCACCGGTACCAGTTTGCTCAATAACAAATGGAACTAAAGTACTCATAGTAACCTCAACAAAAATAATTTTAATAAACCGAGTATTTAAAAACGTGCTTATGACATTTAAATTAATACTTTTAAATATCATAAGCAAGATAAAAGAAATCTATACTGAATAAAAATAACTCAAAGCTAACTAGTTTTGAGTCGGGCTAAAAATTTCTTTAACAGATTTTTTTGCACCTTTTCCAATCGTGATTTTTTTGAAAAGTATTTTATACAAAAGTTTTTCTTGCATATCATCTTTTAAATAAGATAATTCTTGCTCGTTAGAATAATGTTTTTTTACTTCATCAACAGAAACGGATGCCTTTTCTGCAATTTTTACAATTTCAGCCTCAACGTCCTCATCAGAAACAGTAATGTTATGTTCCTTAACAAGATTATCTACAATAATTCTGCTTTTAAGCATTTTAATTGATTCTTCTTCCCATTCTTTAAGAATCTCGGCTTTGCTCTTTCCTGATGAACGGAAAAGTTTTTCAAGCTGATCGGCATTTGTTTGAAACTGACGAGCCATCATAATCCAGCGTGACTCCAGTTGTGCTTGAATCATCGACTGTGGAACTGTAAAATCATTAAGTTCAATTAATTTTTCAAGCATTGCATTTGCTTTAAGTTCTTCAATTTTATGCTCAACAGACGCTTCTAAATTCTTTTGAATATCAGCTTTAAGATCAGCAAGCGTTTTATATTTTTCGTTGACATCTTGAGCAAGCTCATCATCGAGTGCAGGTAAATCACGCATTTTTAGTGCCGTCAACAACACGCGGATTTTTTTTGCTTTGCCTGCAAGATCTTTATTTTCAAAATTCTTTGGAAATGTTTTTGCAATGTCCTTTGATTCGGCTTTTTTCATTCCAATAACTTCATCATCAATTTCATAAATATTTTGCTTTGTTCCAATAGTAAAAACATAATCTTGACGTTCGCTACCCGCAATAACGCTATCTTTTTCATCAAGCTCACAATAATTTATAGTTACAATATCGCCTTGTCCCGCTTTATCATTATCTTTCTTATCAATAACCATAGCATTTCGCTCTTGCACCGCTTTTAACTCTTCTTGCAAGTCATCTTCACTTACCGAAACACTCGGAACTTCAATTGAAACTTTTTCAATATTTTTTACGGTAACCGTTGGGGCAACATCATACGTTACCGAAAAAACTAAATCTTTTTCTAAATCTAGCTGAGGATTCTCAACTAACTCTGGTTGCGAGTATGGAAGTGGCTTATATTCAATTTTTGGATCCTCAAAAATTTCTCGAATTGCCTCATCCATCAAATGTGCAGCAGCCTCGCCCCGTAATTCTTCACCGTATTTTTTTTCCAAAATACTGACGGGAACTTTTCCACGACGAAAACCAGGAATTTGAATTTTCTTTGCATGTTCTGCAACAATTTTTGTATAATTTTCGGCAACATCCGCTTTTGCGATGGTAATACTCAGTTTTACAGATGAGTTTTCTTGCGGGCTAAATTCTTTTTTTAAATTCACGATAAATCCTTTTGTGTTGAACCACATTATGTTCAGTAATTAAAAATTAAGATTCTTAAACAAAAAAAGCGACTCAGAAAATCCGAATCGCTTTTATTAGAGCGGGAAACGGGAGTCGGACCCGCGACATCCACCTTGGCAAGGTGGCGCTCTACCACTGAGCTATTCCCGCAAATTTCATATCAATTCGTAGTAAACTATCCTTAAAAGTGCGAGAGAAGGGACTTGAACCCTTACGCCTAAGCACTAGATCCTAAGTCTAGCGTGTCTGCCAATTCCACCACTCTCGCCTGTAGTTCGGCAGATTACTCATAACGAACACTTAAAATTGTATCGGAATGAAAAAAAAACGTCAAGTGTTTTATAAAAAAAACTCTAAGAAAAATGCTTCATAAAAATGAATTTTTTAATCCAGAAAAGGCCTCCTGCAAAAAATCCATATTTGCACAGGAATGCTCACTCAGCCAGTTTTCTTTAAGAATCAAGATCCGTATCACTAGGAGCATTCAAAAGTTTTGACAGTAACTCACCTATCTCTTCTTCTGGCATTTCGCCTCGTCTTGTATGCACAATAATTCCTTTTTGATCAATGATATAAATTGCAGGAAAAGTTAGAACATTGTATTTTGTCGCAAGAGTGCTTTGTTTATCAAATAAAACATTAAAAGTAAATTTATTTTTTGAAATAAATTTCTTGACCGGTTTGTACTCCTCGCCTACATTTACCGCAAGCAACTTAATTTTGTCGCCATATTTGGCATAAATATTTTGCAAGGCAGCCATTTGAGTTTCACAAGGAGGACTCCATGTTGTCCAAAAGTTTATAACAACAATGCTTCCTTCATAATTTGATAATTTTGCATCACTTGAATCAAGCCGTGCAGCAACAAATTCTGGTGCTAAATTGCCAACATTTATGCCAAGCGTTTGAGCAAAAATATTTAAACTCAATAACGAAAAAATTAAACTCAGTACAATACGTTTCATAAAATCTCCAAAGGTCTCTATTTATGATCATTATATCCGAATCGCTTAAAATAATCAAACCAATTAAGGGCTTTTTAACAAAATTGTTTTTGACTAAACAGCAGACTATCGCACAATTTTTAACTTATTCGCAGAGAGACAAATTGATAATGATAAAATCAAGCAGCTGAGTATAGCTATTTAAAATCGATTAGGCTTTGCGATATTAAGCAGTTTTCAATTTCGTCTAGCGTTGGCATTGCAGGAATTGCACCTTTTTTTGTTGTCGCAAGCGATCCTGTTGCATTTGCAAAATTAATTATGCGTTGAATTTGCGTATCATTTAAATGCTCAAAATTGCAATTATGTTCTATAAATTGATACAAAATTCCACCTAAAAACGCGTCGCCTGCACCGGTTGTATCAATTGTTTGCACATCGTACGTAGGAGCAAATCCTGTTTTGTCATAAAAGTTATAAAAAGCTCCCTTAGGACCAAGCGTTATAAGAATTATTGGAATATCAAATTCTGCTTTAATTTGCTTAACACCCTTTTCGATTTCAGTGAAGCCTGTTAAAAATTCGAGTTCTTCTTCTGAAATTTTTAAAATATCACAAAATTGCAGCCCCTGCAAAATAATTTTTTTTGCCTCTTCAAGATTTTTCCATAAAAGCGGGCGCAAATTTGGATCGTAAGAAATAAAGCTTCCTTGAGCTTTGGCTTTTTCTACGGCAAAAAAAGTCGCACTTCGCACTGGTTCAGTAGTCAACGAAACTGAGCCAAAATGAAAAACTTTACTTTGCGAGAGCGGAATACTTTGAATATCATTTTTTGAAAGCAGCGTGTCTGCACTATTATTGCGAAAAAAACTAAAACTCCTGTCGCCTTTTTTATCAAGATGCACAAAGGCAAGCGTTGTATTTGCTTCATCAGATTGAAAAATGCCCGCCGTATCAACACCCGCATTCTGAAAAATATCGATTAAATAGTTGCCGAATTGATCTTTTCCAACTTTACTTATCATCGCCGTCTTTTTTCCAAGCTTTGCAAGCAATGCAAGAACATTTCCCGGCGCTCCTCCCGGATTTTGAGCATATAAATTAACGCCCTCAGAATTTTTTCCCGAAGGAGTAAAATCAATCAAAACCTCACCGATAGCCGTAACATCAATCATACTTTTTCTCCTTATCACCGCTCATTACTACTTTGTGAACAAAAATCATATCACATAATGAGAAAAAAAGCAAACTTTATTTTATTCAGTGGGGTAAAAATATAAGGAATGCATAATTTTCCTCATTTTTTACACAAAATACATTCTTTTGAATTTTTTCTTGCTATTGAAAAATATTTTTTTATCAGTAGAATGTAAATTTCATGAAAATAATAAGCGGCTTTCACGCCATTGAAGAAACACTACGAACATATTCTCTTGCAAATAATGATGAGGCTCACAAAAAACTGACTCTTTTGTACGCAAAAATTGGCCCCCGAGTAAAAAAAATCATTGCCCTTGCAAAAACAATGCAAGTCACTATAGAGCAGCATGATGATAAAAAACTTGATAGTATAGTCAAAGATTTGTCAGTTCAAGCACAAGATCATCGTGGCGTTTTACTCCTTGATGAAAATCCTCAAAAACAAAATGCAAATTATCTTTCACTTGATGAGTTTATTCAAAACACCGACTTTGCTACAAATGAAAAAATTCTTATTGTTGTTTTGGATGAAATTACAGACCCGCATAATGTAGGAGCAATTTTGCGTTCGTGTGATCAATTTGGCGTAGACCTTGTTATAATGAGCGAAAGAAACAGCCCTAAAAATAGCGAAGTGGTTGCTCGTTCAAGTGCAGGAGCAAGTGCATGGGTAAAAACAGCCATTGTTCATAACTTGAACTGGGCTATTAGCAAGCTCAAAGAAAAAGATTTTTGGGTTTACGCAGCTGACGCAAAAGGAAGTATTGCATGCGAGATCAATTTTCCAAACCGCATTGCACTTATTATGGGAAGTGAAGGAAATGGCGTCAGTCGTCTTCTTAAGGAAAAATGCGACGAAATAATTTCAATTCCGACACAAGGAAAACTGGATAGTCTGAATGTCTCTGTTGCTACTGGAATTTTACTATACGAAATATCTCGCTAAATAAAATAAATTTTAATCAGAAACAACAAGATCGCTAATAATGATTTGACTTGTTTCTGTTCCATTAAAAATATTTTTACTCAGTTGGAAAACAATGTCGACAAAATCCCCTATTTCAAAATCGCGTTTATAACGCTCACTCGCATTCCAAAAAAGGGCTGGCCATTTGTATTTTCCAATGCTAAGCGTAAGCTTTAAATGCTTTGCTTCAACCTTCCCCATAATATCGGCGGAGATTATTTTAGCCTTTTTTACTAAAAAAACCAAAGGTTTGTTTGACTCTCCATAAGGTTCAAGTTTATCAACGAGGTTTGCAATTTCAGGAGTAAAATAAGCGTGCGGAATTTCGGCGTCAATAGTATAAATTTGCTCGCCACTTTCAGAAAATTCAATAAAAGGAATATAGGATTTAACGCGGCTTTCAAGTTCGCCTAATTTTTTGGGGTGCAAGCTAAATCCGCCAGCATACGCATGACCACCATGATTCAAAAATATATCCGCACAAGACGCAAGCAAATTGTGAATTTCAAAGCCTCGAGTTGAACGAACAGAGCCCGACATTCGCTCGTCAGAAATTTTAGTCATGACCATTGCGGGTAATTTAAATTGCTGCATGAGTTTGCCTGCCACCAATCCCGTCAATCCCCGATGAATTTGCGGCTCGTAAACAAAAATTATTTTTTTGTCGAATTTTTCAAACATTTCGTAAGCTTGTTTTTCAACGATCGGCCATACATCTATACCCATTTTTTTCCGTTCATTGTTTAGATCAATTATTTGCAGGGCAAGTTGTTCTCGCTCAGCAGCTTCTTCGCCAATAAAAAGTTGTACGGCAAGCTCTGGTTTTCCAAGTCGTCCTGTTGCATTCAAAAGCGGAATAATATTCCATGAAATATCCGTTGAAGTAGCTCGCTTACCCAAAAGATTTTGCTTAAAAAGTAATTCCTGCAGGCCTTCTCGCGGTTTTGTGTTAAGCGACTGCAAACCAAGCTTTGTCATAATGCGATTTTCATTTTTAAGCGGAACAATATCGGCAAGCGTTGAAAGCGTAACCAACTGTAAATCCTCTTTTAAAATACTATCAAAAGGAATGATTTTTTTTTGCATAAAAGTAATAAAAAGATTAAAAAAGCAGTCAATTTCTGATGAAGCTTTTTCAAAATAGCGAAGCATTTTTGACTGTGGGGCAAGGCGCAATAAACTCATCGAAGCAAGAGAGGGCATTATTTTTGCAATTTCATTTCGAATATCGACAAAATTAAATTCAATACTCTGCCCAAACATTTTTTTGAGCATACTTTGTTGCACTTCGCCATCCCATACAAAAATTTGTTGCCCCTGCAAAAAAGGTAAAAGTCTTGTATCGTGAATATCGGTTTCGCCTAAAATAAAAGTTTCGCTAATGCGTGCAATCTCACGACAATTAACTGTTTTTATAACATCAATGCAAAATGCATCGTTCAAAGGGTGAACATTAAAAAGACAAACTTGCTGTTTATACCAATCACTTTTTGCAAAATGCAACGCAGTAACTAATTTAAATGTAACACCGCAGCCTGACAAAAATTTAAACGGATATCCGCAATCTTCCATTTTCGGATTAATAATAATTGACGGTTCTGGTAAATGAGGCGGCATATCGTGATGATCAACAATAATAACATCAATGCCTAAATCACTTGCATGTGCAATTTCAACATTGTTTGAAATGCCGCAATCAACAGTAATGATAAGCGTTCCATCATTTTTGGCAAAATCATTGATCGCATCTAAGCTTAGGCCATACGAATCGTTTTCTCTGGGGAGTCGCCATGAAACATCAAATCCCATCTGCTTTAAATGCTTATACAGCAAGACGGTACTCGTAATTCCATCAGCATCCCGATCACCAAAAATTAAAACTTTTTCACCTTCATCAAGAGCAGAAAAAATACGATCTACGGCGTCTTCCATTTCAGTAAATAAAAACGGATTATGCAAATATCGTGGATCGTTTTCAAGAAAGAAAAAAATATCTTCGCCAGAAATAATTTCACGTCGTACTAAAATTGAGGCAAGTAGCGGATCACAATTATATTTTATCGATATATCTTTAACGAGTAAGGGATCGAGCTCTATTTTTTGTATATTCATGAAAATACCATAACATATAAAAAAAAGATTGGCAATGTAAGGATAAAAAATTACATTTTTATTAGTATCATTTTTTGACCATCATTATAACGAGAAAGCGTTAACTCAAGTCTCCGATCGTCAGCAAAATAAAAAGATCCAGTCATACTGCTACCACTTGTAGTACTTTGTGGCATAAGCGTAATTTGATCCCCGCTAACGCTATAACTGTAGCGATCTACTGTTGATGATGGATATGAATAGCTAATAGTTACGGTTGAAGCTGAAAATACAAACGCATACATCGTCGAATTCCACGCACCTTCAAAATCGTCCGTTGAGGTTCCAGTGGAGTCGCACGACAAAAAAAGAGTCGTTATAGCAATAAATAAAATCAATATTTTTTTCATGTAAAATCCTATAAAAATTTAAGAGTTGTTTTGTATAAAATACAAAATTTATCTTCAATCATCAATCGTTTGAAAATAATCAAATTCAGCAAAAACAGATGCGTCCTTTTTGGGATCGAGTGCACTTACTATAACGGCAACGATTAAACCTGCAAGAAAGCCCGGTAGAATTTCATACACATCAAAAATTCCACCCGAGAGATTAAACCAAAGAACCGCAATAAATCCACCTGAAAGCATTCCAGCAATTGCTCCATTTCGCGTAGTTTTACGCCAAAAAAGCGAGAGCAAAATAATGGGGGCAAACGCAGAGCCAAACCCGCCCCATGCAAAACTAACTAAAGAAAAAATTGAGTTTGTGGGATTTAACGCAATCGCAAATGCAATGAGTGCAACAAATATAACCGTTAATCGACTCATAAGCAAAGTTTCTTTTTCGCTGGCATTTTTTCTCATAAATCCGCGATACACATCACGAGAAAATGCAGAAGAGGCAACCAAAAGTTGTGAATCCGCAGTGCTCATTGCCGCAGCCATAATGCCACATAAAAAAATTCCTGCAATAAAGGAAGGAAACATTTTTATAATCGAAGCAATAAAAACGGTATCCGTTGTTCCTTGTGCAAGAATTTCTGGAAGCAAATAGGCCTTGCCAATAACGCCAACACATACAGCTGCAAAAAGTGCAATGGTAACCCAAAGCGTTGCAATCCGACGAGAGATTTTTACCTCTGCATTAGATCGCAAGCCCATAAAGCGGATTAAAATGTGTGGCATTCCAAAATAGCCCAAGCCCCACGCAAAATCGCCAATCAAACTAAGAATCGAGTATGATTCTCCTCTGCCACCAAAGGGATTGACAAAAGAAGTGCCAAATTCACTCACTTTCAAAATCGTTTCATTTAGTCCGCCCAAAGAAATAACCATGCCAATGGCTGTCAGCAAAAGAGCGACAAACATAATTGTGCCTTGAATAAAATCAGTTGCAACAACCGCTAAATATCCACCAAGCAGTGTGTAAAGAAGTATAACGACAACGCCAAGCACCAAAGCTGAAAAATACGGCATGCCATAAACAGAGTTAAAAACTTTTGCACACGCCACAAAGCCAGAGGCTGCATAAACGGTAAAAAAAACTAAAATAAAAATTGTTGCAATAAGTCCAATAATTTTTTTCTCATCATTAAATCGATTATTGAAAAACTCTGGAATTGTTATTGCATCCTTTGCATGAATTGAGTACTTTCGTAATCTTTTTGCGACAAAAAGCCAATTTAAATACGTTCCAAGCAAAAGACCGATAGCAACCCAAAACGCTCCTTTGACACCGCTTACGTACGCAATACCGGGTAAACCCATTAAAAGCCACGCAGACATATCAGAAGCTTCAGCACTAAGAGCCGTCATCCAAGGGCCTGTGTTTCTGCCACCAAGGAAAAAATCATGCGATGTTTCATTTTTTCGAGCATAACGCCAACCCACAATAATCATCATTATGAGGTAGCACACAAACGCTGCCAAAATTGAAAATGTTGTTAAAATCATAAAGTCATTATATAAAAATACCCTAAAGCTTGCAATACTCAACGTAATAATTATAGTAATCGCTTTTCTCACGTATTTAACAATATTTAGAAACAATTAAAAAATTTTAAACAGCGAGCTTGCGAAAAATTTTTATCGGTATGAAAATCAATCAAGATTATCTGGAATACTTTCGCTAATTATTTTTTCTGCTGGAGTTATTTCGCTTTGCACAAAGCGAAAGCCGAGATAGTTATACGCTTCATCGGCGTCATAACTATAGCGATCGCCTGAAAGAATAAAACTTGCATACGGACTCCAACTTCCGCCACGAGCAACCCGCTCATATCCATATTGAGGCCCCGCATATATTTCTCCATCCTGAACATTTGCATAGACTGTTTCCCAATCCCAGCAAAACTCTAAAATATTTCCGCTCATATCAAAAAGCCCAAGAACATTTGATTTTATGTTAGTGGCAACCTTTTGCGTACCGTTTGTATTTTCATCAAACCATGCAACATCTTTTCCGCCAAACTGCACATTTTGCTCCATTGTCAAAACGCCACTAGGAAAATCGCCTCGTTGATACGTGCCATCAAGTTTTTTTCGTGCCGCATATTCCCATTCTGCTTCCGTTGGCAAACGATATCCTGTGGAAGTAAAATCAGCCTCTGCCAAATCACACTTTGCTGAATCAGTTGAGTTACGCAAAACCTGTCCCTGAAAAGTATACACAGGCTTTAGCCCTTGAATTTCGCTTAACGCATTGCACCAAACAATTGCATCTCGCCAATTAATTGTTGTAACGGGATGATTTTTATTTTCCTCAGTCGGCAACTTCCCTCGCCGTCCGCCCGACCCTTCTTGACCAGGGTTTTGAAAAACATATCCTCGCTTTTCAGCCAAAATGCGGACTTCGTACCACAACTGATATGTTGTTTCGAATTTATTAATTTTAAAAGATTTTATATATCGTGGTGCAGTCAATGTTTGCGTATGCTCGCCAATAACAAAAGCGTCGTAATCAACAGGAATGCGAATTGAAACCATTGTTGTCATCGGAAAAGATACGAGGGCGTGTTTTTGCTCGCTTGTTGACTCAAGGTTAAGATTGTTAATTTCATTTATGGGAGTTTGAGGCAAAATTTGTGCGATAAGGTTTGGAAACAAGAAAATCGCAAAAAAAACTTTGCAAACAATATTTTTCATAGCTTACGAATCTCCTTTTGACTTCTTTTTGAAAAAAAATAGTTTAGAACGCTCTCTTTTTACTCGGACTGGCTTATCTTTTAGCAAGAAAAATGCTATGCACGAAGAAAGTCCGCACATGAGCAAAATGAAAAAAAGCCCCATGTTGCTATTTTCAAACGGCAGCGGAACATTCATACCAAAAAGCCCTACAATAAAAGTTGGAACCATTAAAACAAGAGAAATAACGGTTAATTTTTTCATTATGATATTCAAATTGTTTGAAATAACAGAGGCAAAGGCGTCCATCATTCCTGCAAGAATATCGCTATAAGTCTCTGCCATTTCGATTGCTTGGCGATTGTCAACTTCAACATCCTCAAGCCATTCTCTGTCTTCTTCATCTAAAACCAAAACGCGGGATTTCATCAATTTTTCAAGCAAAAGTTGATTGCTTTTTAATGATGGCGTAAAAAAAACAAGCGATTTTTCAAGATTGAGCAGCTGGATAAGCTCGTTATTTTTGACCGAAGCTTCCAACTCTTTTTGAATAATAATTGAACGGCGATTAATTTCTTTAAGATATTTCAAAAAAATCGAATCGCTTCGGCTCATGATTTGAATGGTAAAAGAAGTAAAGTCATTTAAAGTAACGCTACGAAAACGATTTGAACTCATATCGTGCAAGACTTCGCAATCCGTCCAGCAAATAGTTACAATCACGTCTGGAAAAAAAATAATGCCAAGCGGAATCGTCAAATAACTTATATCATTCGTCGAGACAAAAAGTGGCAGGCGCAAAATAATAAGCGTGTACGTGTCAACCTTTTCGACGCGTGAAAGCTCATCCTGATCTAAAATATCCAAAATATGCTGACTTTGAATTGCATACGTATCTTCGAGAATACGAATGTCCTCACGAGTAACTTCCCGTGCATCAACCCATAATCGCTCTTTTTTATTTATGTTTACTTCATCTTGTTTGATTAGTTTTCCATTTTCTTGCTGCCAAAAGGTTATCATAAGCCATTCCTTAAAAGTTAGAATATGTGCCTGACAGCCAATTTTTTTTACTTTGTGCTGAAGGCTTTTATTTTGTTTGTCGCTAACGTGCTACTCGGATACGAATCCATGCAAAGCCTCCTGTAAAAATGGAATATCTTCATAATTCTATAAAAAAAGAAAAAAGTCAATATAATAGAAGAAAAATACCACACTTTATTTTTTTTGTGATTAAAAAAAGCAATTGTGCTGATTTGTAAACAAAATAGTAATTAATTATGAATTTTTATCTGTTTTTTGTAGGCAGTTACATTAATTGATCGCTTTGATATAAAATATGAAAAAACTTTTTCAGTAAATGAGGAGAGGAACACAGATATTTCTATAGGAGAAAAAGATCAAATTAAACAATCTGGAGATTTTTTCAAAAAGATTAAAAGGTTTATGAATAAATAGCGAAAATTATGCAATTCTTGAGATAATATTTGCTTGAGCATTTAAAGTTAAATTAAAATGTTCTTGCGAAAATTTATTTTGAGAGGGTGAATTAACGTTCTTGTTAAGATTTTGCAGTGCAAAAGAATCAAGTTTTTCTGGAGAATAATTATTTGGTTCACTTGTTTGCTCTTCAAGGCGTGATTGTGCTAATTCTGCGAGAGCCTGTGCTTCTTGTGCACTTGCAGCCGCCGCTACAGCTAAATCTTGCCCCGAAGGACGAGCAGGTGCCATCGCTGCAGCTTTTACTTGTTGCATTTTTTGAATAGTCGTCTCAGGATCTCCTGAAACGGCAGAGCTATCAATTCCGACCTCGCCTCCAACAGCATATTCTTTTCCATCAGGACCTTTCGTATGCGTATAGGTCGCACCACGAGTTATAAGTCCTGCACCCGCTGCCATATGTGCCTGCTCATGTTGTCGCACTTCAGTATCAATCACTTTTAATTCTGCCACAACTTTTTGAATTTGTAAATCTTGCTTTGCTTTTTCGAGCAAAGACGCTTGCTCTTTAGGAAGCCCCGCAGCTGTCTTAAATTCTTTTTGATGCAACGGTTGATTTTGCGAAGGACTTTTTACGGACTGTTCATTTTTAGAAGGAAAACGAATGTCAAAAACGATATCAACGCCAGATGACTGCGTATCGTCTATAATATTTTGAGGAGGAAATCCCTCATAAATTTTTGACAACCGATTGATTGGAGGAACTTTGTCTGTTCTATATTGACCTTTTGTAAAATAAGAGCTAGAAGCCGAGTGCAAAATCATAGAAAGGAAGTATACTCGAAAAAAAGACTTTTGTCAATTCGTACGACAAAGCTCATGAGCAGTCAGTAAATCTAGCTCAAGAACCACAATTCCTATATTGCATCTTCTGGCAAGTTAAATTTATTAATTGAATCAGACACACTCAGCGTATCTTTATTAACAATTGTTACACCCTCTGTTGCATTTGCTGTGACTTGCTCGATTGTTTGAATACTTGTAGAAATATTTTCTATACGTCGTTTTACTTCAATAGATAATTCATTGAGTTCGAGAATTTCTTTTAGCATATCATCAGAAAGTAGTTTTATTTTAGTTTCCGCATCAGAGACAGTCCCCGTAACATAATGAATTTGCTTTAACCCATCAAGAACTTGCGTAGATGCAATACCTTGCTCTTGAATTGCATTTTTTAAAGATACGATAAAATCAGCAATATCAGTTGTTTGTTCAACAATTGAGTCAAATGCAGTTCGAGAATCTGAAGAAGCTGTAACGATTTCATCTAGTTTCTCACGAATTTGATTTAATTGTACTCCGACTTGTTTTGACTGCTCAGAAGAATTCTCCGCAAGTTTTCTAATTTCATCAGCAACAACAGCAAAACCTTTTCCTGATTCACCTGCATGAGCTGCCTCAATAGCTGCATTCATAGCAAGGAGGTTTGTTTGATTCGAAATACTTGAAATAATTTTATTTGTCTCCAAAAGCATTTCAGAAAAACCTGCAACATTTCGTACAAGGTTTACTACCTGTTCTTGTTTTACCTGCCCATTTTTAGTGATGTCAGTTAATCCGTCATAACGAGAAGAAATTTTGGTAATATTTTTTTCAATTGAGCTCATATTTCCAATCATTTGTTCAATTGCAGCAGAGCTTTGTGTAATAGCAGAAGATTGAGTATGAATAGCTGTATCTAATTCACGAATATTGCTATATATAGTTTCAACAGAGGTTTTATTGTTACCAACTCGTATACTTTGCTCTTCTGCTTCTTGCACAATTGAAGAAATATTTTCAGAACAATCTTTCACATATCCTGAAACAGACCTTATATCAGTAATAAGATTCTCATTTGTCGTTGTAAGCTTTTGAACCAGTTTTTTGATTTTACTGGTAGCAGCAATTGTTGAGTGCATCATTGTATCTACAGATCGAGCAATAATACCAATCTCATCATTTCGTTTTAACTGATCAGCTGGTATTGACATTGTATAATTACCTGTCGCAAGTATCTCAAAAAAATCTGCCATATCAATAAAAGGATTAATAGCATATTTTTTTATAACTGATGAAAGAAAGAAAATTATAATAATTATAACGCTCAAAGCAATTCCAATACTAATTAAGATTGTTGTTTTAACAGTAGCACGAGAAGCCTCTATGCTATAAGACCCTTGAACAACCCAAACCCTACCATCTTGTTCATTTGCGACAAATGGAACAAAAACTGATTGAGCTTTTTGCCCCAAGACGCTACTAAACCAAAATAAATTTTGTGTTACTTTTGATTCAATTGCCTGAAAAACACTCTTTGCAAAATTTTGATCAGAAATTGTCTCTGTAACGGGACTCATAATATGGGCAGGGTTTCTACAGTAAACTTCTAATCCCTCCGGTGAAATTAAATTATTAAACCCATTAAAAATAGAAAATTCTTGTAAAATATCATTAAAAGTATCAATTTTGATATCACAAACAATCACACCAATAAACAGGCCTTGTTCAATAAGAGGATACCCATACGAAAGAAGCACTTGTTTTTTATTAGTATTAGATGTGATATATTCAAAAGGCTCAGAAAGATAGGGTTTTTTACTTTTTTTTATAACTTCATACAAATTCGAATTTTCAAAATCTTTATCTGTTTCATAATTTTTTTTTAAACTAAATTGATTATCTTCAATGTAACCATATGGCATAAATTTACCACTATTTGATAAAAACTGACTAGCACCAGAAAGATCTTGATTAAAACGATCAAATACATTTGGCTCTAAAATAACACCGACACCAAAGACAATATCAGATGACTCAACAATACTT
>JBOFTD010000191.1:0-31849 GCA_051651885.1 Treponemataceae bacterium | reverse complement strand
TGTCTGGTGACCATAGTGGAGAGGCAATACCCGTTCCCTTACCGAACACGGAAGTCAAGCTCTCTTACGCCGATGATACTGCTTAACCGCGGGAAAGTAGGTAGTCGCCAGACTTTTTTATTTTAAACTTTCTTTTGTTGAAAATTATTTACTTAAAATAAAAAAATAGTAGCTAACATCGATATTTACTAGTGATATTTGTTTAGCAATCTGTAAAAATTCTTTTTTGATAAAACTAAATTCTTCCAGTGAAAGATGTTTCTGTAAAAATTGTGCGTAGGAAGATTTTTCTGCATTAAACCATTCAAGCAGTTTTTCTTCAGTAATAATTTGTGTTTTTGTAATATTTTTAGTCATCGACCGCACAGAAAGCGAGTATTCTTCAAAAATATTTTTCAAGTCTTGTTCGTTCCAATCATTAAATTCTTGTTTTCTCATTTCATAAAATAATTTTTCTGCGTTTTTGTATGCATCAAATAAATGTTGATTTTTTCCACATTTTTTACGATCGTCTTTGTCAAAAAAAATTGAACTTAAATACTGTGTTTCGGAAAAAATCTTTTGCGAAAAAACAATTCTTGTGCTCGTAAACGATTTATTTTTTAGCACCGTTTTCCATTCGTGTGCTAAAATTTTTGCGTCTTCAAGATTGTGAATCGGGTTTGTATATACAATCGTGTCAAAATAAACTTTGTTGTCAATTCCTGTAACAATCCTTGTAAATTCTTCTAGTTGATTGAAAAGTGGAGCAGGTTTTGGTACAAAAAGAGCTGGTTGCTCAAGAACTGGTAATGTTTGTGCATATTTTTCTAAAATTTTTTGTGCTTCAGTCGATCGACAAAATCCAGCGGTGAATCCTTCTGGTGATCGGCGATATAATTCCCACACAAAAAGGCCGTCATCAGCATTTACAACAAGATTTGTTGCGTGGCGCGAAATTTGAGCAAAATCCAGCAGGGTATTGCGTATTGTGAGTAAAACTTCGCTACGATTTTCTTCCGTCCGCTTATGCCACATTGCTAGATTTTCATTTTGTGGCGAAAAAGTTAAATTTTCCGCTTGTGTCAGGAAATTATTTTTATGGTGCTGCGTTACACAATTTGAAGAAAAGGGCTCAAATTCTTCTTTGTCTTTGTTTAAAATATTTGCGACTTGCAGTTCTCTGCGTGATAATATTTCTTGTGCGATTGTTTGCTCATATCCTTGATTACTGGGCATATAAAAAACTTTTCCGACTAAAGCGTCGGGCAAATATTGCTGGCTTACCCAGTGATTTCGATACGCATGCGGGTACAGATATCCTTTTCCATGTCCAAAACCTTCTGTATCGCGACTGCTATCTCGCAAGTGATTTGGCACCGTTGCACCTTCTTTTTCTACCTCGTCAGCGGCATCAAAAAAGGCAAGCGTTGAATTTGATTTTGGAGTCGTTGCTAAATAAAGTGTGGCATGTGTAAGATGAAATTTCCCTTCTGGAAATCCTATGCGGTCAAATGATCGAGCACAACTTTCAACAATTGTAATTGCATTTGGATCTGCTAATCCCGTATCTTCGCAGGCTGAAATTAATAAACGCCGAAAAATAAAATGCGGATCTTCTCCAGCTCTTACCATTCGTGCTAGCCAATACAGAGCTGCATCTGGATCGCTACCGCGGATGCTCTTGATAAATGCACTAATGACATCGTAGTGATAATCTCCATCACGGTCGTATAATATGACTTTTTTTTGAATGCTCTGTTCCGCTGTATTTATATCGATGAATATTTTTTCGCCTTGTTGTGCTGGCCACGTTTTCGGAGTTGTTTGTATTGCAAGCTCTAGTGCGTTAAGAAGACAGCGAGCATCTCCGTTCGCCGTTTCAACTAAGTGCTGCAAAGCCTTCTCTTCAAAGCAAACATTCCAGTTTCCATAGCCTCTTTCGACATCATTAATTGCCATTTTTGCTACGTTATACAAATCTTCTTTTGTTAATGGCACCAGTTGAAAAATTCTACTGCGGCTTACTAACGCTTTATTTACTTCAAAAAAGGGATTTTCTGTCGTCGCTCCAACTAAAATAATCGTTCCATTTTCTACCCACGGAAGCAATGCGTCTTGCTGGCTTTTATTCCATCGGTGCACCTCATCAACAAACAGAATCGTACGCCTGTCATACATTTTTCGTTGTGTCGTTGCTTGGGAAATCGCTTCTCTAATATTTTGTACGCCTGTTAATACTGCATTCAATGTTAAAAAATTACTTTTTGTATGAGCTGCAATCACTCGTGCAAGTGTTGTTTTTCCCGTGCCCGGTGGCCCATAAAAGATAATCGACGTTAATTGATCAGCTGCAATCGCTCGACGAAGCAATCGTCCAGATCCTACAATATGTTGCTGTCCTACAAATTCATCAAGGTTTCGAGGTCGCATTCGGGCTGCAAGTGGTTCCTGTGTTTTGCTTTCATTTTCAAAAAGATCTGCCATAATGTGCGATTGTACAAGAAAAAAAATCTAAAAGCAAGCAATCTTCATTTTTTATAAAATTTTGGATCATTCTTTCCTTGTAAATTTTTTTCTTTTTGGTGTGGAGATTCAAGTCTCCGATATTTCTTATTGATATTCTTGCATTCTCTTAGTTTTTTTTGTATACTAAAAAAATGATAAATGTAATATTAGGCCTTTTGGGCTTAGGAATAATCGTTTTTGTTCATGAGTTGGGACATTTTGTGGCGGCTCGAGTTTGCGGCGTTGAAGTTGAAACGTTTTCTATTGGAATGGGGCCTGTTTTGCTCCGTAAAAAATATAAAAATACTGAATACCGGCTATCTCTCATTCCTATGGGAGGTTATTGTGGCATGAAAGGTGAAAAGGGTTTTCAAGAAGCTATCGAGCATAATTGGGCACAAATTCCGAAAGAAAAAGGTTCTTTTTATGGCGTGCATCCTTTGAAGCGTGCACTTATTGCTTTTAGCGGCCCTCTTTTTAATTTTATATTTGCCGTTTTTGCTTTTATTATAATCTCAATGGTGGGATATTCTTTTTCGACCACATCAAATAAAATTATTGTAACCAATGACATTGATTCATCTCTTCGTTCGCGAGCTTTTGAGGCTGGAATACGATCTGGAGATTTGATAACTTTTGTTGATGATGTTCCTATAAATAATTTTATGGATATTTATTCTAATATTGCGGTTAATCCCCAAAAAGAATTGCGTATCGGCGTGAACCGTGATGGAGAATCTTTGACGTTTAGGCTAACACCAGATCTTGATACGGCGACAGGAGCTGGCAAAATAGGCGTATACGGATGGATTGATCCGCTTATTGATTCTGTAAAAGATGCATCGCCTGCACATCTTGCAGGACTACAAAAAAATGATGTAATCGTTGCTGTTGATGGAGATACAATTTTTCATACAGTTGGATTATCTCTTGCCCTAAAAGATAAAACGAAGGCTCTGTTGACGGTGTTGCGTGACGAGAAAGAAATTACTACTGAAATTTTGTTGCCCTATTCAGAAAATGGCAGGGCTGAATCGGGATTGCTTTTCAAAGGAATCGAGGAGCATTCAAAAACCTATTCTTTTTTTCCCTCGATTGCTCACGGGATTAAAGAAACGCTAAATCTGCTTTTTTTAACGGTTAAGAGTTTAACACTTTTGTTTAAGGGAGTTGATGTAACTCAGGCTGTTTCTGGCCCCATTAGAATTACATTAATGATTGGAGAAATTGCGCAAAGCGGTTTTTCCAAGGGCGTGAGTGCAGGTATTGTTAGTAGCCTTAATTTTTTAGCCTTGATCAGCATTTCACTTTTTATTATGAATCTTCTTCCGATTCCTATTCTTGATGGAGGACTTATTCTTTTTGCTGTCCTAGAATTTATTAGAAGAAAAGCCGTTTCTCCAAAACTTTTGTACAAAATTCAATTTGTCGGATTGGGCTTTATTGCGATTCTTTTTTCACTGGCTCTTTTTAGCGATGCTCGTTTTATTTTAGGGAGTTTTTTTAGAAAGTGATGTGTGCAAAGAAAACTTTTTTGCTTCTGGTAAGTTTTTGTATTTTTAAAACCCTTTTTGCCTATATTCCAACAAATGAAGATATTTTACACATTACGGCACGTGATACGGCTGATGAATTTTTTATAAGCGACAAAAATGGATTTATTACTCAGCTTTCAAATGAAATTCACCTTTTTTATCAGTTTTCAGCGTTGCCAATAAAACTTTTTGCTCTTAACCCTCTTAATAATGAAATTGCTATTTATGAAACGGACAGTAATTTTTTTCATCAAATTACCGTGTGGGATTGGAAAACAAAAGAAAAACTTTTTAGTAAAAAAATTTCGGATGCCGTACTAACACTTTCGTATTCAGAGCAGGGAAGCACGCTCATCGTTGGAACGCAGTCTGTTAAGGGTGTTTTCTTTTTTAATGCGTCGGATGGTACAGAAAAGCAGATTTTAAAAGAAAGCACCGGAGCAATCACCTTTGCAAAAAGTAGTGCAAGTGAACGAAATTTAATTTTATATTCGCCTCAAGGCGTGCTTTCGTACTACGATTTTCAAACGGGACAAAAACGGGCACAATTTTCTACCGAAAAAGATTTGCAAAATATTTCTTTGTATCGCGACAGTGTGTATCTTGTTGGCACAAAGAATGATTTTCTGTATAAAATTCAGGCGACAAGTGGAAAAACTATTCAAACATACAAAAATCAAATAGCGTCCGTTTTTCCTTCTGACACTGATTTTGCATTTTTTGAAAAAACGCCACAAAATTATACGCTTTTTTTTGATAATAATGGCGAAAGTGAATCGGTTTTTCAGTTTAATTTAAAAAATAACGATGTAATTGCAAGAGGCTTTTCAAATCATACAGCAATTATGGTCGTCACGCAGCAAAATAATTTTTATATTTTTAGATATGATGACCTTTTTGAGGAAGATGGAAATCTTTTGGCTGCTAATAATCCTTTTGATCGACCCGTTGTAGTAAAACCAATTGAGAAACTTCGTGATTTTGCTTTTGTTGAAGAATCTGTTTTTGCTCTGAGTGAAAAAGGCTTATATTCGTTTGATAATAAGCGAGATAAACTTACTTTCCTTACTAAGTTGACCAATTATAGTAATTTTGTTGCCTCAGATAACGTGCTTGCATTTTATCATAAAGGAAAAAAAAATCCCCTTTTGGTGAGCGAGGTAAAATCGCCTTCGCTCTTAAAGGAAGTTTATACGCCACAGGCAAATATTCAACAGCTGAGTGTGTATGACACTAATATTGCATTTCTTGAAGATCATAATATAGTGCATATTTACAGTGTGAGTGAGCAAAAGATTATTTTTAGCTACAAGGGAACAGGAATTCAGGATATTTTTCTTTCTGGCGTAAATCTTTATGTTGCAAAGTCTTCTGCAACGCAACCAAATTCGAGCTTAATTGCCATAAATATTGAAACAAATGAAACACTTCTTATTCCTGTAAAGGGAAATATTACTTTTTCTCTTACACAATGTCAAAATTTTGATTTTATTAGTGGGTTTTCTACGACACTCGGTGAAAACACAAAAAACACACAGTTTTTTTTATATTCGACTCAAACTAAACAGATTTCATATTTTCTTTCTTTTGATGATGACGCTTTTGATATTAGCACCTGTCTTAGTGATCAAGCTATTTACACTACGTATGATAAATTGCATGTTTCGAAACTTAATTTATCCTCAAAATTCATAAGTCCGTTGCTACCTCGATCAAATGGTATTCCTCGTAAAGTGATGATATATAATAACACCGATATTGCAACTCTCACGAGTAACGGAACTTGCTTTGTTTATGATTTGCACTCTGGAAAATTTTTGAGGGAACTGTCAATTGATGAGGATGGAAAATTAAAAATAGAAAAGTAATCTACTTTTTTAAATATGGTAGCGCATCTTTGAGTTTATTATAGGCTATTTCAAGGAGCTTTTGTGAGCTTGCAATATTAATACGTATAAATCCTTTGCCTGTTTGCTGAAAAATGCTCCCCTTACAAATTGCAACTCCTGCCGTGTTAATAAGCCAGTTTTCTAATTCTTGTTCGCTTACGTTTAATGCTCGATAATCAACCCATAACAAAAATCCTGCATCTCTTTGCCAAACAACAAAATCTTTAAGATTTTTTGAAAAAAAAGTTCTGGTAAAAGTATCATTTTTTTCAATGTATTGTAAAAAAGCAACTTGCCAATCCGAGCATTGTGTAAAAGCTGCTTGTAACACGGAGCCTGAAAAAACAGTTGGACAGGCACAGCTAATACGTCCTAGTGAATTTTTTATAGAAATGCGAATTTCTTCGTTAGGAATGATTGCAAAAGAGGTGGCAATGCCTGCAACATTAAACGTTTTTGAAGGAGAAGATGCCATGATTAGTTTATTTCGTATGCCCTGTAATGAAAGCGATGTTGTAAATTTTACTCCTTTGCTAATTATATCAGAGTGAATTTCATCGACAAATAAAAATAAGTTATGGCGAATGCAAAAATCACTCAATTGTGTCAACTCCTGTTCTGTCCATACACGACCTGATGGGTTATGCGGGCTACAGAGAATAAACATTTTTGTTTTTGAAGAGACTTTTTTTTCTAGCGATTCAAAATTAATATAGTAGCGATTATTTTGCTCAATAAAAGGAATTTCAAGTGGTGTGCGGTTGTTTTGCACAATTGATTGATAAAGGGGATTGTAAATAGGGCTACAGATAAAAATCTCATCATTTTCTTTGGTAAGTGTTGAAACACAAAGGCTTGCGGTTGTTATAACGCGGGGGCTAAAAAGAATTTCATCTGTTTCGATATGAATAGTATGATTTTTTTTATACCAATGTTGGATCGCAAGAAAAAAGTTTTGATCCAATTCTGTATAGCTAAAAATTTTTGTATTTACACATTTTTGTATTGCCTCAATAATTGGATCTGGTGATGGAAAATCTAAGTCGGCAATGCCGAGATGAATTAAATCTTTCCGTCCAAATTGTAAATCCATGCCATCCCAGCGTGAGCAGGAAGTATTTCTTCGATTAATAATTGTATCAAAATTAATCACGGCGGACTCCTTTTTTTGTCTTTTAGCATTGAAGCAATGCCTTAGTGTAAAATATTTTTAGAGCGAATGTCAAGGTAATGAGTTTTGGATTATCAAAAGTTTTTTATTCGAGCATTTTTGTAAATAAATTTTCAATTTGAGTGGCACTTGTTCCTTTTGGATACTGTGTTATGATTTTTTGTGTTGCCGCGTGTATTATTTTTTTCGCTCTTTTTTTTGCATCATTTATAGCATTTGATGACTCAAGCAAGGCAATGCTGTGCTCTACGGCAGGACTTTCTATTCCTTCTTTTTGTGCGCATAAAAAATAATTTACGAGTTTTTTTCTATCTGATGGATTTTTTTTAAGATGCAAGATGACAGGCAGACTTTTTTTTCCTTCAACAATGTCATCGCCTCGCTTTTTTCCGATATTGCCGTGTGTTAAATTTAATACATCATCTAAAACTTGGAAGCCAAATCCAATATCGGCTGCGATGGTTCCTAAATCCTCAATTTCTTGAGATGGTGCAAAGCTACTTAGCGCCCCTAATTTTGCAGAAAGGCACGCGAGTGTTCCCGTTTTTAAACGAACCATTGCCTCGTATTCACTTTCACTTGGAATAAAGTCATTTTCACGATGCCACGCAATATCCATTGCTTGTCCTAAATGCAAACGACGAATTTCTGTTGTTACAATAGAATAGACGGTCGATTTTAAGGCTTCTGAAATAGGAAGTTCATTTACAAAAGAAAGCGAGTGAAAATAGAGCCACGTTGCAGCATTCAGTGCTGTGTCGACGCCATGTGTGATGTATGTTGCAGGCTTACCCCGCCTCATATCAGCATTATCTTCAATATCATCATGAATCAGACTTGCAGTGTGAATAAATTCTACAATCGGTGCAAAATCATAAGGGTTTATTTTTTCTTCTATTGTAGTAGAGGAATTTTCTAAAATCATTTTTGCAACAAGGACTAAAAGAATGGGACGCCATCGTTTTCCGCCAAGTGCGAGCAATTCGCTGCATGGATTTACAAGGAGTGAGAGATAGTTTGCTGAAATACTTGCTGGAAGAGATGAAAATACTGCATTTTTCCATTCCGACGAATAAATTTTTGGCAAATTTTTATTTAAAATGACTTCAATTTTTTCTATTTCTCGTGTATAATTATCATTCATACGGTAAGTATACATATTTTTAGTATTTCTGCAAGGATTGCCATGTCAGTAAATTCATACGGAAAGCCCGATTTTTGGTCGCAAAAGGCTTTTTCGGAAGGTTATCCCGCTCGATCAGTGTATAAACTGCAAGAAATTGATAAAAAATTCTCACTTTTTAAGAAAAATCAAAAAGTGCTTGATTTAGGAGCGGCACCGGGTAGTTGGACTTTATTTGTTTTAAGAACTCTTGAACAAACTGGGTTTGTTACTGCAATTGATTTGCAATCTTTGGAAAAAACGATAAAAGCTGATAATTTAGCTATAATTACAGGAGATCTTTATGCCGATAATGTTAGAGAAGAGGCAAAAAAATATGGCTTGTATGATGTGGTAATTTGTGATGCGGCACCTGCTACAACAGGCAATAAAATTGTTGATACGGCACGATCGACAGGTTTGGTTGAGCTTGCTATCTACTATGCGCAAACAATGCTTAAGCAAGATGGTGCTTTTGTTGTAAAGATTTTTCAAGGATCTGATCAGCAGCATATTCTAAAACAGCTGAGAGCTTTGTTTTCTGTGATAAAAATATTTAAGCCACAAGCATGTCGATCAGAATCTGTTGAGACATATATTGTTGGATTACGGAAAAGTAAATGAGGTTGCAATGAAAAAAAAACTAAAATTTTGCTCAATTCTTAATGAAGATTTTGTTAAAACTTTTGCTCAAAGCAAAAAATATTTTTCATCGCAAATTATTTTTACACACTTAAAAGCTTTCAGCGGACAAATCGGTTCTTTTTGCACATCGTGTGCTGGAAAATTGAAAAAAAATATTCGGCTAGGTCGTGTTTTGTTTGATTTTGAATTTGTGCGTACGGCGGAAAAAAAACTAAAAATTCTCAGCGGACAAATCGGTTCTTTTTGCACATCGTGTGCTGGAAAATTGAAAAAAAATATTCGGCTAAGTCGTGTTTTGTTTGATTTTAAATTTGTGCGTACGGCGGAAAAAAAACTAAAAATTCTCAGCGGTCAAATCGGTTCTTTTTGCACATCGTGTGCTGGAAGGTTGAAAAAAAATATTCAGCTAGGTCGTGTTTTGTTTGATTTTGAATTTGTGCGTATGGCGGAAAAAAAACTAAAAACTTTTAGCATTAATCGGGTAAAGGTTTTTGCTCTCCTTCTTTCGATTTTTATTATTTCTTCTGGTGTGATAGTGACGGCGATTCTTTTACAGGAAAAAGAAATTGATCCTCTCGAAGATATTAATTTTGCAGGTCAAGGTGGATTTGACTCATCGATTGCGCGCCAAATTCCTGAAGAAACTATAATTCCGAATTTATATTATAGCGTATATCGCGTAAAAGCTGGCGATATGATAGGTAATCTTGCAGAACAATTTAATATAACGCAGGATTGTTTGATTAGTACTAATAATATCAAGAGTACTCGATCAATCCAAATAGGCCAATACTTACGCATTCCATCAATGACAGGAATTTTATATACAACAAAGACCAGCTCCGAGACGCCGATAACGATTGCGGAAAAATATGATATTTCAGCAGAAAAAGTAGCTTTTGTCAATAAGATTGCTTTGACTGATACTTTTCCTATGGGGCAAACACTTTTTTTACCTGATGCAGAACTTGATTGGGTTACACGCCAAGAAATTAATGGCGATTTATTTATTAGACCAATACGAAACCGTTATCATATTACATCAAATTTTGGCTGGCGAAGTAATCCGTTTACGGGGAGCAGAACCTACCATAATGGAATTGACCTCGCTTGTCCTCAGGGAACAACAGTTTATGCAGCTCTTTCTGGACGTGTTGTTGCGGCTGGGTGGGACAATGTTTTTGGAAACTATGTTATTATCGCACACCATTCAGGGTATAGAACGCTTTATGGGCATATGAGCAGAATCTCTATAGGTTATGGAGCCAACGTTGGAACGGGAACAAAAATTGGCGAAGTAGGAAACACTGGAATGAGCACAGGATCTCATTTGCATTTTACCATCTTTAAAAATGGAAAACCTCTTAATCCTCGTGTATTGTGGAATTAGTTGTTTAATAATTTAGCATTTGTTTGAATAGCAATGAACCAAAAAACGAGAAAAAATCGATAGGATTGCAGTCGAGTAAGATCTGTATCAAAAATACTGCTTAGCATTAACGCACTATTTATACCCGTCGATTTTGGTTTTCGTGCGACAAGTTGTTGTATGCATGCACTATGACTTGAATCTTCATAAAAACTAATAAAATCACAGCAGGTTGTTGCATTTTTATTAGTTTTCTTTCCTTTTTGATCATCGAAAAAATCGCGTAAAAGTTCTTCGCCGAGCAGATTGTCTTTTTTATAGAGTGCGTATATTTTATAAAATAATTTATGTATTCCCATAATTTTTGCAAAGGCAAGAATTGTCTCTGCGTGAATATCGTCTATATTGAAATCAAGGCGTAAAATATTTTGCAATGTCAAAATAGATGTTGAGTTCGCATAAATTTGCATAGCATGAATCGCCCATAGCAACAAATGAGGATTTTTTGTTTCCGCTGCGATGTCAGAAATAATCAGTTGCCCTTTGGGATCATTAAGTCGTGATAGTGCAATCATTGATTCCCCTGAAAGAAAATAATCTTCACTTTGAATACAGGTACGAAGGCAGGGAATTGCTTGTTTTATTTTGAATTTACCGAGCAATTTTGCTGCTTGAAAAGCTGTTGTAAACGATCCTTTTTCAAGCTCTCGCAGTAAAACGCAAATAATATCATCGGTAAGGGAAGGCATTGTTTCTAATGTGTAGAGTGCTTTTAATCGTACAAAAAATTGTGGTGAATCTAAGAATTCTAAAAGATTTTCGCTTGCCGTTTTTGAATTTGTTTCGGTCAACTCCTCAAGAATATTTGCCTGCTCTTCTGCATCTGAGGTATGATCGAGTTTGTACAAAAGACTGAGAGCTTTTATGTCTCGTGGGGAAAAAAATAAGGGTAATGCATCTTTGAGAGAATAACTTCCCATTGCCTTGAGCTTTAAGATAATATAAAGACCTGTAGCAATTAAAAAAAGCTGTAGCGAAAAAAATAATCGAAAAGATACGATTGGCGAAAAATTAGATTGTGAAAATGAGTCAAGAATAACGCCACCAAAAAGTGATCCCATTGCTCCCGTTGCACCAAGTATAAAATAATAGACAATGCTTAAGTCAAGTAAAGCGTGAGGCGGGACAATGGTAAAAAAGTATGTTTGTGCGGCATTTTCTTCGCCTGCAAAGCCAAAATTAGTTAGTAATGCAACAATGCATAAAAAAACAGGAAGAAAAAAAGTTATTGAAAACTGTGGTGCAATAATTGCAGGGACTAAACTAAGAAAACTCAAAATTGAAAAAAACATGTACATTGGCTTTGCACCAATTCGATCAATAAAAACACGGGTAACGTAGCCCATGAATAACGCTCCGAGCACCGAAAACAATGAAATAATAGAAATCATTCCCGTATTGAGTTTGTAAACTTCTCTGCAGTAGACAACGATAAAGGGGCGAGCCATTCCGACTGCAAATCCAATAATTGAAAAAGCGGCAATGAAAAGGCGAAAATTTAAATCTCGTATTGCGACTGAAAAATTTCTTAGAAAACTGCTTTCTTTTTTTGATTCTGGCGTTACTTTTTTTTGAGGGCTTGGCATTTTGTATAGTGAAAAAGTTGAAAAAAAACCAAAAATAATTCCTCCGATAACGCCAATATTAAAAGCAAGTGCAGATGGCAATTTGATCAGTAAAATTGTCATTAGCAAATTTGCCAATAATGCAAAGGTATTATTGATAAGGGAGAGTTTTACTAAATAGCTTCCGCGGTCTTTTCCTGGTGCCAAATCATGTAGAACGGGATTGTTTGCGACCATGCCAATTCCGCGTGTAAAATTGAAAAGCAGGGCACTGAGAATGATCAAAAAAAGTCCATGTTGCGGATACCCCGATGCAACTAAAAAAGGAATAGGGAGCATTAAACATAAAGTGCAAGTTCTAACCATCCATGCATTTGCATAGACCGCCATAATAGAAGATTTTTTGCAAAAAAATTTTCCAAGCGGGATGGCAAAAAAAGATAATGATCCAAAAGCTGTAATTAATCCAATGGTTGCAGAGCTCGCTCCCAAGTACAGGGCATAAAGTGTTAAAATGTTTCCAGTAATTAGTGCAAATGAAAAAGAATTCGTTGCATTAAAAAAATCATAGATGCGTCTGCCTGTTTTAATTTGAAATTGTGTTAGTGAGCCCACTTTACAAGTATACTTGATTCTATAAATTTTGACAACGATTTTATGTTGGTTTATAAAAATTTAGCAAGTTTTAGTACCTTTTTCTTGTAATAGCAGCATTAAAAATTTCTTAAATACATTATTTTTAAGTGCGACGTCAGACAAAATTTAATAGTAAATGGTAAAGACTTTTCTGCTGTAGGTAGAAAAATATAAGAATCAATCAGATTTTATAAAATGAAATTTCAAAAATATTATTTGGACGGTTTTGTGTTGCAACAGTATTCCAAAATAGAGTATTATGAGCTATGGATAAACTCACAAACACCGAGTGTTATTTTGATTGGGCTGCAACGGCACCGCTCGATTATGAAATTTGTCACCGTGCTTTGCAAAAAACGTCGCAATGTTTTGCAAATCCTTCAAGTCTGCATACGCTTGGAAATCAGGCGAAGGAATTGCTGACCAATGCAAGAAAAAAATGCGCAAAAAATCTTGGTGTAAAAGAAAGTCAAATTATATTTACCTCCGGTGGTACAGAAAGTAACTATCTTCCGATTCTCTCATTGCTCCAAAAGCCTATAAGTCGTTGCAATACAAATAATTTAGGGTCGATTGTTGTCAGTGCTATTGAGCACGCCTCTGTAAAAGAGCAAGTAAAAATGATGAAAAATTGCGGCTTTAATATTATCCAAATTCCACCAGAAAAAAATGGTATCATAAATGCAAAAAAGCTTCTTGAAAAAGTTCAGTCTGACACACGGCTTGTATGTGTCATCGCTGTCAACAATGAGACAGGCGCAATTCAACCCATAAGCGAAATTGCCGACGGATTAATGGTGCTTTCAAAAACAATGAGAAAACCTAAATTCCATGTTGACGGAGTGCAAGCTGTTGGAAAAATACCTTTCTCATTGAATCATCAGGGAATTGACACGGTTTCTATTAGTGCACATAAAATTGCAGGCCCTCGTGGCTGCGGTATTCTGTACATGAAAGATCGCCAAGAACCATTTTTGCGCGGTGGTGGGCAAGAGCAGGGCTTACGATCAGGCACAGAAAATATTTTTGGAGCAATTGCTATTGCAGAATGCCTTGAAAAATATGCTTTTTCAAATGAGGTGTATGAAAATCAAAAAAAAATGACGGACAATTTTTTAGAAGAAATAGAAACAATGGGTGCTGTTATTATTCCGCAAAGTAGAAAAACTGAGAGTCACGCATTTTCTCCGTGGATTATACAGGCAAGTTTTCCGAAAATACCGGGAGAGGTTATGGTGAGAGCCTTAAATGAAAAAGGAATTTTTATTTCGACAGGATCTGCCTGCTCAGGGCATAAAAAGGAACGCCCTATTCTCGATGCAATGAAAACCCCCCGAGAAATCAGCCAAAATGCCGTTCGTTTTTCCTTTGGCAGCACCACAAAGCAAGAAAATATACAAAAATTATTACACTGTTTAGCTGAAGTTATAAAAACATTTACGTAATTTTTTTTAATACTTGACTAGTATATTCAAAATCCTATAAAATGTTAAGTCGTTGATTACTAAAGAGAAAAAAAAGGGCTTCATAAAACGGTGCAACATTTATCTGCTAAAAATCATTTTCATTAAAAGATTGATATTTTTGCAAATAAATAAAAATTAGTTTCTATTTTATATGGTATGAGGAAATTAAAATGAAAAAAATTATACTCATTTTATTTATATTCATTTTAACGAGTAATGTGTTTTTAAGTGCAAATAGGGCTGGATCCCGACCAGAGGATCTACGAGCACACAGAAGGGTGCCAAAAAATGAAGATACTTCTTTAGAAATTCCTCCCCCTGTCGAAACGCCAAAACCTGTCCTTCCTGCAAAAAAGGATCCCCCAACACAACCTTTAGCACCAGTAGAAGAGCCTCCAGAAAAAAAAATACCAACGTCAGAGGAAATTATTCAAGAACAACGAAAAGGGATTGCTCTGCGTTCAGAAAATAAGGCCTTCACGACACAGCGGGAAAAAGAAATTATAAATGATAGCTCGCATTGGGTTTTGATTCGGGAGGAAGATGGAGATTATGAGGCACTCGCTCCCAGTAAAAAATTCAAACGGCCAATTGATGGAATATTAATGCATGATGGGGTTACTTTTAAAGTAAATAGTCTTAATACGCTTTTTAAAATTAGAATTACCGATCTTCATATTGAAGATGGAGAAAATCAATATACAATTCCAACTATTGAAATTGCAAAAAATGGCGAAAATTGGAATAAAATTGGCAACATGGTAAAAACAATAATTAATACAACTGATGCTACAAAAAACCTTGAACCTGCAGGCTACTACGCAAAAGATGACGGAAGTATTACGAGCTCACAATGGTGGAATGGAGCTCGATCAGCTCTCGAAAAAAAAGGCGTCACTGTTGGTGAAAATTTTAATATCATATCTGAAGAAGATTGGAATTCAATGCTTGAATCCTTTGCTCGGGCGAAAAAGTAAAAATTCTTGCAGAAAGATTCTTTATCTATGCAAACAATGCATTTCATGATACAATCGAGCCAATGAGAAAATATAAAAATACTGAAGATATGGATGATGTTGTTGAGGCAAGTCCGTTTGACGAACAAAAAATATATAAAAATCTTCCACTTGTGGTGATTGTGGGGCGGCCAAATGTGGGAAAATCGACGCTTTTTAATCGATTTTTGCACCAGCGGCGTGCTATCACTGATCCCACACCAGGCGTTACCCGTGATCCCATTGAGGAGCCGTGTTTTATCAATGGTCATCCTATTCGCGTGATGGATACAGGCGGTTTCAAACTTGATCGCATAGCAAACTCTATGGAAGCTGTTTTGGATGAGCTCGTCGTTGAAAAAACGGTGGAGTCGCTTAAAGAGGCTGATTTAATCCTTTTATTGCTTGCTGCGGGGAATGTTACGGGTGAGGACGAGGAATTTATTGAGCTTTTGCGTCCGTACTGGAAAAAACTTTTTGCAGCCGTTAATAAAACAGAAGGCGGACGACTTTCTGGCGAGGCACAAAATTTTTATCAATATGGTTTTAATGAGCTTTTGTGTATTAGCGCTGAGCATGGGGATAATATTCCTGAGTTGTATGAAACGATTATCGAAAAGCTTGATTTTTCACAAGTTGTTGAAGGGCAGGAAGAAGAGACAATCCGTATTGCGATTGTTGGAAAGCCAAATACAGGGAAATCAACGCTTGCAAATCGACTTACGCACAGCAATGCTTCAATTGTCAGTGATTATGCTGGCACCACGCGTGATGTTGTTGAAAGCGATTTTACTTATAAGGAAAGAAAATTCCATATTTTGGACACTGCCGGCATTCGGCGTAAGGCTCGCGTAAAAGAAAACGTGGAGTATTACTCGGTTAATCGGGCGATTCGTGCGTTAGACAAGGCGGATATTGTTTTTCATTTGATTGATGCACAAGAAGGGCTTGCCGAGCAGGATAAAAAAATTGTTTCGCTTGCGTACGAACGTGGGCTTGGGGTAATTTTTGTGCTGAATAAGTGGGATACGCAGGATCAGGAGAAACGGACTTTCCGTAAGGCTGCAGAAAACATGAATATTATGTTTGGCCAGATGAGTTATGCACCGATTTTGGCGCTTTCGGCACTTGAGGGAAAGGGCATAAAATCACTTTTAAATGAAGCGATTGAATTATATGAACAATTGACAAGAAAGGTCGACACCTCTGCCTTGAACTTGGGCTTAAAGGATTGGGTGACCAATTATCCTCCGCCTGCAAGTCGGCATGGACGGTTCAAGGTTCGCTATGCGGTACAAAGTGGTGTAAAACCTGTAAGTTTTTTGATATTTGCAACTCGCCCTGAAGTTATTCCGCAAACCTACATGACTTTTTTGGAAAATCGTATTCGTGAAGATTTAGGCTATAACAAAATCCCGATTTTAATTGAATTTAAAGCCAGCCGCAAAAACTGGGAAGAGTATGAAAAAGAGCGGAATCGCCGTTAGCATTTTTTTTCTGGCTGATATTTTGCTTGAAAGTTGTAAAGTGCACCTATCATGCCCGCGTTGTTTTGATTTTGGGCAAACTCAACGCGAAGACTTTCATAGACTCGTGGTATGAGTTTAGCCTTTAGGGATTTTTGTATTTTTTCTTCAAGGTAGATTTTTTCTTTCATGATTCCGCCACCAAGAACAACAACTTCGGGGTTTATGGCGTATGCAATGTATGATATTCCTGTGCAAAGTGTTTCGACAAGCTCGTCAATTGCCTTTATGCAAATTGTATCGCCTTGTTTTGCTTGCTCAAAGATGATTTTTCCATTAAGTTCGTTGCTGGGGACATTTTTTTTGCTGGCAATTTTTTCTACCAGTTTGCTTGTCGCCGCCTTGTTTTGAAATTCTTCCCCTTCAATGAGCATGTACCCGATTTCGCCTGCACTATTACTAAATCCGTTTAAAAGCTTTCCCTCGATAATTATGCACCCGCCAATGCCTGTTCCAATAGTAAGACACACGCAGGAGTGAGCGTCTTTTGCCACTCCCTTCCAATATTCGCCAAGCCCTGCACAATTTACGTCGTTTTCGACCTCGCAGGGAATGCTAAACTGACTTTCCATTTCTGCCTTAATTTGAACGCCTGCATATTCTGGAATTAAGGAGGACGAGTGAATGATCGTTCCCTTTTTAGGATCTACCATTCCTGCCGTTGAGACGCAAATGCCTTGTATTTTATGCTCCTCAAGATATTTTGCTGCGATGTCTTTTGCTTTTGCGAGTATTGCTTTTCCACCTTTGTGGGCTTGAGTCTCTGTTTCACCTTGAGTTATAATCTGCCCCTCGGCACAAATGACGGCGTGCTTTATCGCTGTTCCCCCAATATCGATACAAATATAGTCACTCACAATAATCCTCTAAATCCGTACTTTGAAGATTGCTTTTTTTATGGGGATGCCTTTACCAACCTTAATGGCAGTTATATGGGCGTCTTCTGGGTAGCAAATTAAAAAGTCCCCTTCTTGGAGCGTTACAATCGACGTATCCTCTCCTTCAAGGGCAAGGTAATCTTTTTGCTCATCGTATTCTTTTTGCGTAAGATTGTCTCGGTGATTTAATGCAATTTTTTCGCAGCCCGTAATCATGAGGTGTATATCGATGTATTTGCGATGAGATTCCCAAAATCTTTCTTCTTTTGTTACGGTTGTGTACTCTGATATATTGACAAATATTTCATCACCATCAATTTGATGCTTGCCTTCGTGCATTTTTTGCAGATTGTTGTCTTTTGCATAGGCAAGGCATTGCAAAAGTTTTTTTTCTAGGTAGCTATATCTTTGTACATCGTTTATGTTTGCAAATATCATGATTTCTCCTTTTGTCAATGGCAGAGCAAATGATTTTTCACGTGCTCTTGCAGAATTAAAAATATTTTTTATAAATTGCTTTTGCCGTTTCTTTCATTTTAGCGGTTGCTTCTTTCATTGGTTTTTTGCAATATCCTGCGTCAACGCCTTGTTCTGCAAGGAGTAATTTTAATGTTTGATAAATACCGTTTGCAAGAACATCGCTAATAAAATCATTGGTTGTATGTTGGATTTTTAGAGCTTCGTCAACTTTTCCACTTTGTGCAAGCTCGAAAATCTCTTTTGATCGCTTGCCGTTTACATTAAATGTTGAGCCAATGGCACCGTCTATGCCCAAAACACTTGCGGATAAAAGCATTTCATCAAAGCCTGAGTAGATTAATTTGTTGGGGAATGCTTTTCGTATTCGTTCGAGTAAGTATAAATCGGCCGCAGTAAATTTTACACCGATTATTTTATCGTTACTAAAAAGCTCTGCAAATTGCTCTAAGCTCATGTTGACTCCCGTCAAAAAAGGGATGGAATAGACAATCATTTTGTTGTCAACATCTTTGATGATCGTGCTGTAGTAATCTTTTATTTCTTCAAAATCAAATTTGTAGTAAAAGGGAGTTACCGCAGATAAGGCTCCATAGCCAAGGTCTGTTGTGTATTTTGCAAGCTCCACCGCCTCGTGTATATTGAGGGATCCGACTTGAGCAATGAGTTTTACGTCATCTTTTGCTTCATCCTTTGCGATTGAAAAAATTTTCTTTTTTTCTTCAATTGAAAGCATGAAGTTTTCTCCCGTGCTTCCTCCAACGTACAGTCCGTCAACTTTACACTTGTCAATATTATGACGTACTATTTGACGCAATCCCTTTTCATTGATTTTGCCGTCTTTGTCAAATGACGTTAGCAGTGCTGAATAAATTCCTTTCATGTGGTTCTCCTTAAAGTAGAAAGCGTTTTTTATCAATAGAATAATCATAACGCAAAAAATAGTTTGATGATCAATCAACGAAAGATCAGTGATTTAGCTAATGGCGTTTACAAATCGTTTGGTGATTTGTTGCGGGCGTGTTATTGCTCCTCCTACAACGCACGAATACGCTCCGTTTTCAAAGGCACGTTTTAAGTCTTCTGGCGTGTTAAGTCGACCTTCGCCAATGACAGGAATTGTTAAGTCCTGAGAGAGGCGTTTAATCAGATGTAAATCAGGCTCAGCTGATTGTGGGGAGTAGGGCGTGTAGCCAGAAAGCGTTGTTGAAACGCAGTCAACGCCCAGTTTTTCTGCCTCAATTGCCTCTTCATAGGTTGAAATATCTGCCATAACCAGAACGCTGTGGGAGTGAATAAGTTGTATTAAATCTTTGAGCGTTTCTCCATTCGGACGATTGCGTTGTGTTGCATCAATAGCAATCATTTCGCATTGTGTTGTTAATAAGGCTTCTACCTCTTTTTTTGAGGCGGTTATGTGAATAGGCGAGTCGCTGTATATTTTTTTGATTATTCCGACGACAGGTAGGCTTGTAATTTTTTTTATTTCAATAATGTCCTCAACCCCTTGTGCACGGATAGCACAGGCTCCCCCTTCTTTTGCCGCTCGTGCCATTCGTCCCATGATAAAGGAACTGTGGAGTGGCTCATCTTCAAGGGCTTGACATGAAACAATGAGCTTGCCTTTTATTTTGTCTAACATGAAGTATCCTTTCTTAAAGTTTTATCTGATAATAGTAACACGCTTCTTGCCATTTTGCAAGTTTTTTATTTAATATTCCAGTCCAATTTGCTCTCTAAAAAATCATCTTTCATATCGACGAGTTTTGCAAATTTTTTACTTTTGTTTTCTCTCGTAAGATTATTCCGTAAAAATAAGTGCATGTAAATGGCTCTTTTGAGTTAAGGTTTTACTCGTAAGAGCCATTTTTGCAATTGTTTATGCTATATCTGATGTGTCTTTTAGTCCTGCAATCGTAAGCGAGATTATTGATTCATTGTTTTCAAGCGGTTTAATAAGGCTTGTAATAAAGGCTGCAAAAAGTCCGCCTCCAATAATAATAATTGGCAGTGAAAAAGCATATAGTGTTGGGGCTGCATAATCTTTGAAGATGATATTCAAAAGCTTTCCAGGGTTGGTGAGAAATACTGAAAGCGCTGTGGATACTCCAAAGCCAATCCATGCACAAAGAACGCCTGCTCTTTTTAGTAAAATTCCTGTAAGGAAAACGCTGACAATGGGGCCGCCAAGGGTTGCCGTTATTACCTGCACGTAGAAGAACATGTCGCTTTGGCCTCGGTTTAAAAAGAGAACGGCCAGTAGTGTTCCCAAAGCTCCAACAATTACGCTAATCCACCTGCTTAGTTTGAGTTTTGTTTGGTCAGCAAGATCTTTTTTGTAGGGGCTGATCAAATCCGTTACGATACACGTAGCACTTGAGTTAAGTGATGATGAGACGCTCGATTGAGAGGCAGCCAAAAGCCCTGCAATTACTAAGCCCGATACTAGTGGCGGCATAGAATTGATAACCATAAAGGGAAGGATTGCATCTGATCGCTCTAAGGTAGGAGCAGGCCCATTAAATTTATAAAAAAGATAAATTGCCGAACCCATGCCAATAAAAATAATAACGCTCATCATGAGAAGCGGTGCATTCATAAGAAGGCTTTTTTGAGCCTCTTTTAAGTTTTTTACGGTTGTATATCGTTGTACAACATCTTGCGAGCCAATGTAGTTGTACATTGAATTCATATAGCCGCCAATGAGAACCACCCACAAAGTTGTTGTGGTAAAATCAAGGTTTAAGGCTCCATCGGGTAGGATTTTTCCATCATTTTGAAGAATGGTAAAGGCATTTTGTCCTTCGGGAACGGATCCAAATCCAAAGAAAATAACGAGAATTGCCCCAAGCAATAAAACAATCGTTTGGATAAAATCGCTCCATACAACGCCTTCAATTCCGCCTGCACTGGTGTACAAAACGCAAAAAATTGCTGTTGTAAGGACAATTATATTCGGGTTAATGCCGGGAAGTGCTGCCATTAATGCAAGTGTTGGCAAGTATATGACAACGGCAATACGAATGATGTGGAATAAAATAAAAACAACTGAGCCTACAAGGCGTAGCTTTCGGCTAAAGCGAGCTTCAAGGTACTCATACGTTGTTGTTAAATTGAGCCTTCTGATAAAGGGAACAAAAAGATATGCAACGGTAATTGCAAGTCCAACAATGCCAATGGGAGCAAGCCCATTAAGCCAGTTTGTTTGATAGATAGTTGCAGGAATTGCAATATATGACAATGATGAGAGCATTGTTGCATAAATACTGCATGCAGCCACAATTGTTGGAACTCGCCCTTTTGCAGTAAAATAATCTGCAGAACTTTTTTGTCGCTTGGAAAAATACAAGCCAACAAGTGCCATTCCTATAAAATAAACGATAATAACCACCCAGTTTATTAAGTGCCAATTCATACATTCCTCCTTTTAAGACTGTATACTAAAAATTTTATTATAATCCTCTCTATAATGGGATCCAATACTCTGATTGCGATTGAGCATTGCGGTTACCATAAGGTGAGTGGAGTACAAAGCATGCAAAGCTTTAAATCCTTGTTGCGTATCATGATGTGGAAAAATTGCAAATGATTTTTCCAGTTGATGGATTTGATCAATAAGAGTTTGTAGCCCTTCTTTTGTGCGAATAATGCACGCATGTTTTTGTAAAAGATGCGCAACTCTTTCTAGCACGTGCTGCGGCGTAATCGAATCTTTTTTTTCTTTCTTTTTTAAAGCGCCTATAAAGTCCTGTGCCTGATTCTGATTTTTTGAATTTGATTTGCCTGAAATATAGGAGTACGCATGCTCTGCCATACGAGGTGTAAAAACAACAATGCCGCCTACAGAATTTCCACCCATGCGATTTGCTCCCTCAACTCCGCACGAGGCTTCACCGACCGCATAGAGTCCGTCAACGCTTGTTTGTGCATTGTGAGTAATTTCAATTCCGCCATTTGATGCATGGGCAAATGGTGCAATAACGGGGTTATCATTGACAAGATTGATTCCCTGTTCCTTTGTAAGCCAGTTAAGATAAATTTGATAAAAGGCTTCGGTGTCATTATAGAGCTCTGGGGAGTATTCGAGGCGAACGCCCTGAGAGCCTGCTTGAAACATTCGAATATCAAAAAGACAACTTTTGTAATCAACCGAAAAGGGAGCATAAGAGGATCGCTCAAAAAACAATTCTTCCTTTTGATTTTTTGTTAGATCGCCAAAAATATCTGCGCCCTCATGGTTATAGACATTTTTTAGATATTTTATGGTATGCTCGCCAAAAAGTACATTGTACTTGGGGCTCGTAAATGCGGGTATAAACTGGATAAACTCGCTATTAATAAGGGATGCCCCTGCGTCTGCTGCAAGGAACCAAGCACTGCCGTCAACATCGCTGGGGTAGAGTGTATGCTCAAAAAGTCCCGCAATTCCACCCATTGCAAGAACAACGACTTTTGCAGAAACATGACAGTAGGAATCCTTTTTTTTGAGTAAGGCACCACAAATTGCATTGCCATCTTTAAAAAGCTTGATTGCTCGTGCTTCCTCCAAAACAGGAATTGCAAGGGAGTCGAAAATCTGTTTTGCGGTGTTGCGAGCGTGAGTCCAGTCTTTAATTAAATAAATTGGTCGCGAATAATTTGCAAAACAGGCGGGCCGTTTGTCTTCACGCAAAAAAGGATCAAAGCCAATTAGGCGAAGTAATTCTTGCTTTCCGTTTGATTCTTCAATATAAGTTTGCATTTTTTTTCTGTCTATATTACCGTTGGCAACGCGTAAAAAATCTTCTTCAAAAAGCGAGTTGTTTTGGGCATCTCCTGTAACTTGTATGCCGAGAGTGCCTTTTAATGGAAAAAAACTTGCACCGCTACCAAAACTTGACGAGCAAGCCATTATTGTGCGGCAACCTTTATCATGCAATAAGCGTGTTGCAAGTAAACCTGCTATCCCTGAACCGATAACAAGAGCATCATATTCTAAACATTCCATTTGTATCCCTGTTTTTTTATAAGTCAAATAAGATCATACCACAAGTTTTTATAAAAGTAAAATTTTATTTTAAAAATTTTTTTGATTGGAGTGGTGAGGAAAAATTTGACAGAATGAGATTATAGTATTTAAAATAGAAAAGTCCTCTAAAATAGAGGACTTTTCATTCAAAAATAACGCAGTTTTTTTTATTTACATGTAATTTTGATAATTCCCGTATCACCTGTTAGATCTAATTTTACTTTAAGCTCTGCTGTACCGGGTTTTATTACCGTAACAAGCCCTGTTGCAGCATCAACCGTCATGATTGATTCATCACCAGATTCCCATGTTGCATTTCCACGGTAGTGTAAGGAATCAGGGTAAAGTCCTGCGAAAAACTGTTTACTTCCTGTAACTGTCCTTCTTGCCTTATCGGAAGAAGAGTTGTCATCATTGGTAATGGCCACTCCGTCAGCTTCATCGAAAATACCGAATGCATATGATCCAACAAGAATTGTAAATTCTTGGGTAATACTAGGGTTATCTTTAGATACTGCAGTTATAACAGCTTCCCCACTTTGACTTTCTTTAAGTGTCACCTTTCCCGATATAGGATTAACAGAGGCAACAACGGTATTACTAGATTTCCAATCTACTCCGTTGTTTGAAACATCGTCAGGAATAGGAGTGACACTCAGTTGTATGTCTTTATTACTAGAATCAACTCGTCGTCTAAAGAAATGCTTTTCGCCGTTAACTTTTAGCTCTGTAACACTTTTTATAATAGAAATTTCACGAGATGATACAACCTCACCTACATCTGTTTCAACTATAATAGAAACAGGGCCTGGAGAAACAGGTGTGAGTAGAGCTGTACCGCCTGAATCAGTATCGGCAATTTTCGCTATAGTGGCAATACTCTCATCACTGGTTCTCCAATTGACAATTTTATTAGTAGCGGCTTCTGGTAAAACGGTAACAGAAATCTCTCTAGAAAGTTCGCTTCCAAACCTTATTGGGTTTTCAAATTCTTTCCCATTAAAAATAACAGCGGTTGGTAAAAGAGCAACTATTACTGTCACTTCATCAGTTTGAGATTCATCGGCAACAGATCTTGCAAGAACTTTTGTTTTACCTGTAACGGTTGATGATGCAATAAGCCTTCCCTCTAAAGTAATAGTAGCATACTTCTCGTCTTCAACACCCCATTTTACTGACTGATTTGTTGTATCAGGAGGATTAAAGGCAACAGTCATATTATGGTTTTTACCTGGAGCTAAATAAAACTCACGTTTCCCATTAGGAGTTACAATAGTTATACCTTTAGATCCTAATAATACATTAACTGCTATTTCGGCATAAATATTTTGGTTTTGAGCTGAATATACACGAAGATAAACTCGCCCTATTTGATCTCCAAAAGAAAAAGATCCTGTATCCTTGTCTTCTATTTTAAGAATTGACTGAGCACTCTCCGAAGTATCCCAATTAGCCATTGCATACCATTCCAGATTTTTATTTTCAGCTGTATCTGGTAGAATTATCACATTTAAAAAATCATTAAAATTAAATAGCCCAGAGCTGTCTTCATCCTTAAATAAATCAAGGGAACTGCTTGTAATTGAATCTTTAACAGTTAATAAAATCTTACTTACATGATTAGCTGGAATGGAGGTTATTTGTGCTTTAGCAACAACACCATCGCATATAGCCGTAATTTCAACAGATTCATTTGGTATAAGAGCTTTTACAATACCAGATCGACTTACTGATATAGTATTTGGATTAGAGCTTGACCAGTAAACATCCCTTGTTAGCCCTACAGGCAAAAATTGTGCGGTTAGTTGCAAATTCGCATCAACAGGAGTGAAGAGTGTGTCGTTCCCTACGGCTTTACCATCAGCAAAAATATTTAACTCTGTAATATTACCGCCTTCTGTAACTCGAATAGTAACTTGTGTATTTTTTGCTTCTATCTTGGTTTGTGCACTAATAATTGCCGTTCCAATACTACGAACATCTAAAACACCAAGATCATTAATACTGATAACAGAGGGGTTGCTACTTGTCCAAACAACTGAATTATCAATAGCATTTTCAGGCTCTATTTTTGCAGTAAATAAGATCCCTTTACTATCAAGATCTAGTGTTAATCCGTTGTTGCCAATCGTAATATTATTATGCTGGATAAAAACATCACTAACTGCTAATGAAATAGCTGAAGTAACTTTTACAGAAAAATGTTCGAGCAAAGATCCTGCCGCATTATAAACACTAACCATTGCTTCGCCAATAGATACCGCAGTCAATGTTCCATCAGGACGGGCTTGGAGTACTTCGGGATTATCTGATTCCCATCTTAAAGAAGTATTTGAAGCTGTTGGTGGTTCAACTGTGAAATTCATTCTTTCACTACGTCCCAAGCGCAAATATAAATCTGGATATGTTGAGCCTTGCGAACTTCCATTTCCACCATTATTGATACTGTTAATTTTAATCGATGTAACTTCTATTTGGCTTTCTTTTTGTGTACAAGCCACTAAAAAAAACACAGTTAATAAAAAGTAAAACTTTTTCATAAGAACCTCCTGGTAACATCCTTTACGAGATTATACACTATTTTTTGTTTTTTTGCAATAGTTTTTCATAATATTTTATGCAATATGAACTCTTATTTTATGTTGCCTGAACGAGTGTAAAATAATACTATTTTTGCTTCCTTGCAATACATATTTTCGGCAGCTCTCTTATAAATCAACAGTTGTTCTTGGTACAGTTCTTTGTTTTCATCCTTGTCAGTTTTAAAGTCAACAATTGTGATTAAATTATTTTTTTCATAAATGAGATCTATCGTGCCATTTATGATAAGCGGGTTCGTTTTTTTGTATAAAGCGAGAAAGTCATTTTCTGTAAGATATTTAAAGGCGAGTTCGCTTTCTCGCCAGTTTGCAGTGAGTGCTTCCTTGCATGTAGATGACTGCAGAAAAGTTTCTGTCATTTTCCTTGCATAAGAAAATAACAGATTCATGTTTTCAGTTGATGTTACAGAGGCGATTTTTCGTTTAATTTTTTCAAGCCTATATGCAGTTTTCATCGAAAAAGAATCAAAGTTGGGAGTTTTTCCATCAATGATAAGGGCTTCTTCTATGCAAAGATGGACAAGTGTTCCAAAATCAGCTGCAGTGAATGAAGATTTAAACTTGGTTATCAAAATATCAAGATTGTGGTAATCTGTATTTGCAATAATAGAAGAATTTGACAAAGCATTTTCTTTTAATAAATTATTTTTTGCAATTTCTGTAACAGAAAAGCTTACTTTTGAGGGAGGATTTAGCGGAAAAACTGGCAAAGAATGCATCTGATCAAAAATCTGTTTGAGGGACTTATTTCGCTTAATATAATCTTCTGGCATAAAAGAATCTTTAGCATTTTCGTGTTGTATTTTATTGATTGAACAAGTGTTATAGTCAATTGAAAGCAAAGGAAAAAAGAAATCTAAAAAAGATTTTTCGATATAAAACTCTTTTTTTTCGCGTTTTTGCTGCTCGACTTCCCACAATAAATTTAGTTTTTGATAAATTGTCATAGCCTCTTCGAATTCGCACTTTGAAGAAACTTTTATACTGCCAGAAATAAAGAGATTTTCTTCGGCACGCGTCATGCCTACATATAAAAGGCGACGTAGCTCGGCACAAGAACGCTTTTCTGCCTCATTTTTTTGTATAGAGTAAAAATAATTTGAAGGTGCTTTTTTATCAGAAAGTAAAAGGTGTGACGGCAAATTGATGGCAAGTCCTATGTGATCAGAAAAAAATGCGGCATTTTTATATTGACTATCACGGGATTCTTGTTGCACGGAGACTAAAAAAACGCTGTGAAACTCAAGTCCTTTACTTTTGTGAATAGTCATTAATTGCACGCCTTCTTTTTGCTCAATAGGAATATCCATATCCTCTAATCGTGCAGATTTTTCTATCATAAGTGCAACAGAATCAATAAAAGCACTCAAAGGTTCATTTTTTTCATCATGGCGTCGTGCTAATTCAAATAAGTAGTCATACAGTGAAGAAAATGAGTCAACTTCTTCATTCCAAAGGGTCTCATAAAAATACCCTTTATCATACCATAAATACGTGATTAAGTCAGTATTTGATTTTTGCGTTACCAGCTGTTGCAGCTCTTCGTAGAGTGCTCTTCCCGTCTGATATTTGATTTTATCTTCATCATCTAAAAAAAATTCAAATTGACTGTCGAAAGGGGTAAAATTATTTACCAAGTATTCTTCTTCCGTGAAATTCTCTTTTGACATGAGTTTAGCCGTAATATGGGAAAGGCAGACACTTGCAGAAATGATACTCATTTGCACAAAAGGGCTTGTTAAAACGGTTGCATAAGTATGAACATCATGTGGATAAATAACGAGGCGCAACAATGCATAAATATCGTTAACTGGCGAGTCACTGAAAAAGCCTGTTAGTTGATCGGTCTTATAAGGAATATTTTTTTTTCGAAGTTGTGTTTCGAATAAATGCTGATTTGTTAATTTTCGAAAAAGAATCGCAATATTTTCAAAAGGAATTTTATCCTCTTCATGAAGGGTTTTTATTTTTTGTGCAACAAATTCAGCTTCAATTTCATATGTCGATAGTTTTTCTTCATCTTCCTGTTCTGTTATTGTTTTTTCAAAATAAAAATTAGTTTCAACATGCGGAAATAAAATATTTTTTGGCGTATGCTGCTCTTTAATGCATGCTTTAACCCATGAATATTCAGATTCATAAAGAGGAAATTTCTCAAGTGGGAAGTCTTCTTTTTTACAAAAAAAGGTTGGTGTTAGGAGACGTTTTTGTTCTGATAAAAAATCTTCAACGCACGAAGGAAAAAGATATGAGCCAAATAAAAAATTAAAAGATCCCACTAATGAAGGATTTGAACGATAATTGGTAATTAAATTTATTGAATTTTCATCGCCAAGTTCTCTTTTAAGATTTTTGAAAACAGAAACATCGGCACCTCGAAAAAGGTAAATTGATTGTTTTTCATCTCCGACAAAAAAAAGCACATCGTTTCGTAAATCCTCGATTTCTGGAATCGTTTTTTCGTTGCGATCGTGTTTTTCAGCAAGCAAAAAAAGCATATCTTTTTGTAAATTGTTATTATCCTGAAACTCATCAATCATAATTTTTTGAATCGACTGTTTTTCACGCGTTCTGACAGAAATATTATTTTTAAGAATGTCTAAGGCGAGCGTTGCAACATCACTAAAAGTTAAAATTCCCATAGATCGTTTTATATTTGTATATTGATTTTGAAAATTCTCTAAAAGTGGTACAAGTTCCTTTAGATCATCATGATAAAAAATATAGTTAGCAATGCTTACCAATTGCGTGTGAATGCATCGAAGGTTTTTTAATATTTCAAAAATTTGAACAAGTGGATCTTTTGTAGCTCGGGTGAGTTTAAATTTTGACATTTTTGCTGAAAAATCAATAATTTTTTTTATAGCGAGTTGATTTTCTGGAAAAAATAGTGCTGCATCTGTAAAGGTTGTTTTGGGAATTTCATTTTTTTCAAAAAAAAGAATAAGTTCTTGCTCTGTTTTACTGCGTGTACGAGAAGTGCAAATTTGTGTAAGTACAGAAATTTCATCAAGAAACAGAAGATAATTTTCCTTCCACTTTTCACTCAAAATAGATTTTTGAATATTAAAAAAAGTTTCGAAATTAATTGGATTGGATAAAGTGGAGTGAGTAAAAAAAATCTGCGTAAAAAAACTTTGAGCGGCTTGACTAACACTATTTTTTGCCAAAATTACCTGCATTCCTTTATTATCGCGGTGATCAATAATAAATTGCAACGCAAGTTTATACGTCAATTCTTGGAGTGTTATTTTATCAATCAAAAAATTTGGTTGCACTCCATAAGAATACACGGAGTGCCTAACTAAAGAGGAGCAATAAGCATCGAGCGTCATAATTCGGGCGGAAAAAAAGTCACTTATAGCTTTTTTTGCATCGTTATTTCCCTGATCGGCATAGTTTTTGAGCATTTTATAAATGCGATCATACATTTCATTCGCAGCTTTTTTTGTAAATGTCAGCGTGAGGATTTGATCAACGGTATATTTTTTTTCTAAAATTAAGTAGACAAAACGTGTCGCTAAAACTTTTGTTTTGCCCGCCCCTGCTCCTGCTGAAATTACTGCATTTTTTTCAACACAAACCGCTCTTTTTTGATGCTCGTCTAAACCTTCTAAAAGTGTGTTTTTCATTTAAGTAATTCTACAGAGATTTTTACTTCAATACAAGATACCAGTAATTTTTTTGTTTCTTGCGTAGAATTTTTTGAAACAAAATCAAAGAATCGTCAAATGCAATAAAAAAGGCTTTCTTTAAATAAAAGAAAGCCTTTTTGTTATAATTTAGTTAGATGTAATTTTCTATTAATACATGCCGCCCATGCCACCCATTCCTCCCATATCAGGAGCTGCAGGCATTGCAGGATTTTTTTCTGGTGCATCAGCTATTGCACACTCAGTGGTAAGCAAGAGGCTTGCAACTGAAACTGCATTTTGTAATGCTGAGCGAGTAACTTTTGCAGGATCGATGATTCCTGCTGCAAACATGTCTTTCCATTCCATTTTTGCAGCGTCAAATCCGATACCTTTTTTCTCATTTTTTGCTTTATCAGCAATTACTGCACCGTCAATTCCAGCATTTTCAGCAATTTGTCGAATTGGCTCTTCTAAAGCACGTTTGACAATTTTAAATCCTGTTTTTTCATCATCGGTTAATCCTTCAAGACCTTTATCGAGTGCCTTTGATGCTTGAATAAGGGCAAGTCCACCACCTGCAACAATTCCTTCTTCAAGAGCAGCACGAGTTGCAGAAAGAGCATCTTCAACACGGTGTTTCTTTTCTTTCATTTCAACTTCAGTTACAGCACCAATATTAATAACAGCAACGCCACCTGCAAGTTTTGCAAGTCTTTCATTGAGTTTTTCTTTGTCATAGTCGCTGCTACTTGCTTCAATTTGTGCACGGATTTCAGAAATTCTATCTTTAATTTCTTTATCTTTTCCTGCTCCGTCAACAATTGTTGTATTGTCTTTATCAATAATAACACTTTTTGCTGTTCCTAATTGTGTAAGCTCAGTATTTTCAAGCTTGAATCCTAAATCCTCAGTAATAACTGTTCCACCTGTAAGGATTGCGATGTCTTCAAGCATTGCTTTTCGTCGATCACCAAATCCTGGAGCTTTAACGGCACATGTTTTCAAAGTTCCGCGAAGTGAGTTTACAATCAATGTTGCAAGAGCCTCGCCGTCCATGTCTTCACAAATGATTAAAAGTTGTTTTCCCGTTTGAGCAATCTTTTCTAATAAAGGAAGTAAGTCCTTCATGTTAGAAATCTTTTTATCATGAATTAAAATAAAGCAGTCGTTAAAAACCGTTTCCATTCTTTCGCGGTCAGTTACAAAGTACGGAGAAATATAGCCGCGGTCAAATTGCATACCTTCAACAAAATCAGTTGTTGTATCCATTGTTTTTGATTCTTCAACGGTGATAACGCCGTCTTTTCCAACTTTTTCGATTGCTTCAGCAAGAATTTTACCAATTTCTACATCATTGTTTGCAGAAACTGATGCAACGTGAGAAACTTCTTCCGCTGATCCGTTAATTTTCTTTGAATTTTTTTTGATTTCTTCAACAGCAATTATTGTTGCTTTATCCATTCCGCGTTTTAACTCAATTGGAGTCATTCCTGCAGCAACGGCTTTTAAGCCTTCACGCACTAATGAATATGCAAGTACTGTTGCCGTTGTAGTTCCGTCACCTGCAATATCATTTGTTTTTGTTGCAACTTCTTTTAATAATTGAGCTCCCATGTTTTCAAATGCATCTTGTAACTCAATTTCTTTTGCAACGGATACACCGTCTTTTGTTACTGTAGGAGCACCGAATTTTTTGTCTAAAAGAACATTGCGTCCTTTAGGCCCAAGCGTAACTTTTACTGCTCGTGAGATTTGCTCCACGCCGCTTAATAATTTTTTGCGAGCTTCTTCATTGAATAATAATTCTTTAGCCATTTTTTCCTCTTATAAAAAAGTAAGTATCTACCAAGCTTGAAACCAAACTTGTAAGGAAATTAAGCATACCGCAAAATTTCCTAAAAATATTAATTGATACTATTAAAAGTATATATTTTTTCTTAAAAGGGCAAGAGTTTTACCACCTTTATTTATTGATTATAAAAGGGCGAACAGTTTGACAGAATAAAATAGATCTATCAAACAAGAGAGACTTATTTATAATTTTTCTGTAAAAAACTATTTTTATTAGACCTTTTTAAATAATTTTAAGAGAATTTTTTACTCTATTTGTCTATAAATAATACTGAGCAAGTACCTTGATTTTTTTTAGTTTACGATTAGACTGATTACGATAAAATGTCAGTAACAGGAAATAAACATGAAAATTATGAGATTCTCAATTTATTAGGCTATGGATTATCTAAATTTGATAACGATTTCATAAAGGAATTTGGATTTACCACTAAAACGGCTTTTTATGAATACTTTGTTGATATAGGGTTAGTAAAAACTGCAAGCGTTGTAAAAAATAGAATGGATTTATTTGATCCTTTTTTTCCTAGTAATGGACGAAAAGGTTGGTGGCAAAAGGGATCTGTGTATATTCACAGAAAACACACTATTGATAACTTATTTGGTAGTGAAAATGTAAAAGAATATAGTGCTATCGTAAAATTATTTTTAAAAGAGGCAGGTTTTGGTATCCAAGAATCAGGTTTTAGTGTTAAGCCGATTATAAAATCTCGATTTAAAAAATTACAGGAAACAGGATTAGAGGCTGAATTAATTTGGTTATTGACTAGCACCTAAAAAGTAAATAAGGTGTAAATAAATGAAATTCAGTAGATTAAGTACATATAAAGTCAATAAAATAGTTTTATGTTTTAGTGAGGATATTACCGCAACGGCTGCAGCAAAAATTGTGAA
>JBOFTD010000190.1:0-7690 GCA_051651885.1 Treponemataceae bacterium | reverse complement strand
GTGTGCAAAATATGAAAAAGCTCCCGTGCAAAAGAGCTTTTATAAAAACAAATAATAAGACTTATAAAATTATACGAATCGTCAAAAATATTTATGAAAACAATCCGTATAATAAAATATGCACGCTTATTTTTTCCAGTTACCTAAATTGAGGTATTTATTTGTTTGAGCTGTTCCCTCTTCACGAGAAGATTGCATGGCCATAGCAGCACGAACAGCATCCATTGTTTCAGGAATCGTTACGCTTTCTTGCGGAATGTTTATAGCATACATGATATCATTTCCCGTCTCTACAACGCTATCTTCCCATAAGCCAACTTCATACATATCACCGCGTGGGTTACCTAAATCACGAGCATAACGAAAAAAACTTGCATTTCCTAAAAAGCCATCTTCAAGGCGAACTACTCGAATTCTATTATGTTTTTTAAATTCGTTAATGGCGGTATCTTTTGTGATTTTGTTTTTTCCCGTTGCCACAACAGTAATAATATGCCCATGCGTTACCGGTGTGTGTACTAAAATTCCTGTTGCATCAATATGTGGCATAATCGTCATCAAATCCAATGCCTGATGACTAGGAGCTTTATCCATTTGCAGTGCATTTGTTAGCCCACGATGATAATCTCCGGGGTCTGCAACACGGCGAATAATGGTAATTGCAACTTTTTCAATACCAAAAGCACGATCAAGGCAGTCAACAGTCCGAATTAATCCCGTTGTATTACAGCTCGTAAGTTTTAAGTAGTTTTGATTAAGTCCTTTTTCAAAATTTGCATAACCATGAAAAAATACATCGGCAACACTATTTTTTTCTCCACCTTGAAAAACAGCTTTTTTACCATATTTTTCGTAGAGTTCTTTGTTTTTTACTCCAACTCCGCCAGGTGAAGAATCAAGCATGATATCAACTTTTTGAATTAAATCTTCAAAAGAACCAGAAATAGGAATTTTCAGTGCATCAAACTGCGATTTGTCAGCACCTGCGACTAAATACAAATTATAAGGCATGCCTTTTTCATGCATTGCACGAATAGATAGTGTGGGAGATAAATCAGCAACACCAACAAGTTCCATATCACCTTGCAAGGCAACTCCACCTGCAAGTCTTTGCCCAATAACACCATAACCTGCAACACCTACTTTAATTTTTGCCATAATAGACTCCTTAATTTTATTAAAATTATAATCCTGTTTTTTCTTTTATATATGAACGTGCTTTTTTTGCATATTCAAAAGGATTTGCCTTTGCAGGATCTTGTTCTGCCTCAACAACAACCCAGCCTTCATAATGAGCTTCAGATAGAATATCAAAAATCGGCTCGAAATTAACATCCCCATCACCTGGAACGGTAAAGACTCCTGCTCTCACTGCATCTAAAAAACTCATGCTTTCTTTTTGTACTCGCTCATACACTGATTTTCGCATATCCTTTAAATGAACATGGCGTATTCTTTTTACATATTTTTTTAATACCGGAATAGGATCGATACCCGCAAAAGATAAATGCCCTGAATCAAAAAGAAGAAAAACTAAATCTGGATCTGTTAAACTCATCAATTTATCAATTTCTTCAACCGTTTGAACCCCCGTGCCCATGTGATGATGACAAGTAAAAATCATTCCTTTGTCTTTAGCAATTTGCCCCATTTCATTAAATCCTTTAGCGACAACAGCCCATTGATCATCGGTATATGCAGGCTTATTTTCTAAAATAGAAACAGATTTTCCTTGAATAGAATTTCCTTGCTCAGAAACACCAATCACTCGTGCCCCCAAAGCATACAATTTATCACAATGAAGAGTAAAATTTTTAATTGTTTGCTCATACGGCTCACTTGTTAAAAGAGATGAAAACCATGCATTACAAATAGTTAATCCTCTTATGGCAAGTTTATGTTTAAGAATTTCAACATCTTTTGGATATTTATTTCCAATTTCACTGCCTGTAAAACCTGCTAAAGCCATTTCTGAGATGCATTGCTCAAAAGTATTTTCTGCACCCAAATCAGGTAAGTCATCATTGGTCCAACCAATAGGAGCAATTGCTAGTTTAACTTTATTTTTATCTAACATACAAACCTCCGTTAATAATCACGTGTTTTTTTTACGTTTTCAATTAAATCGTTATAACATTTTGCTACACGATCACTTTTTGAAACCTCAGCAACGCCGACACGCCACCAGCTCTCATATCCGCCAGTCATAGTTTTTGGTAAAACTTTAATATGAATCAAAACAGGAACTGTTTGTGTTTTTGCGTTGCTCAGAGCCTGTTCGAGCTCTTGTTTATTCGTAACCGTATACCCTTTGCAACCATAACTTTCTGCATTTTTAGCAAAATCAACAGGCATACGCTGACCATCAAGAAGGCCAGTTTTTTTGTTTCGACTTGCAAAAATAGTACCAAAAGTATCAGTTCCTTGATTATTTTGAAGATTTTCGATGCAGCCCCACCCTATATTATCAAATAAGCATACAACAATTTTGATTCCCTCTTGTAAAGCAGTATATAACTCGCTATGTGCCATAATATAACTGCCATCACCGCAAAAGCTGTACACATCAGCATTAGGACTTGCAAGTTTTACACCCACCGCAGCATTTACTTCATAACCCATTGCAGAAAATCCATATTCCATGTGGTAGGTACGTGGGTTTTTTGGACGAAAAAGACGTTGCAGATCACCAGGTAGAGAACCGGAAGAGCCAACAGCGATATCATTTTCTGCCATAAAATTATTAATAACGCCCAAAGCTTCTGTTTGCACAAAACCTGCAGGTGATTTTTTTGTATACAGTTCATCAACAATAGAATTCCACTCTGATTTTGCATGACTTACCTCATCATTATAAGAGGATTTATAGCCTGAAAGATTCTGTGTAATTGCACAAAGAGCTTCTTTTGCATCAGCGATAATTGCCTGTGCATCCATTTTATACGCATCAAAAGGACAAATATTAATTCCCAAAACTTGTGCCTTTGGATAAAGCCATTTTGAAGCAGTAGTAAAATCAGTAAAGCGAGTGCCGACACCTATAATAAGATCGGCCTCTTTTGCAATACTATTGGCAGCCTTACCGCCCGTAACACCAATACCTCCCAAGTTAAGCGAATGATCCCACGAAATAAGACCTTTCCCTGCTTGCGTTTCTGCAATTGGAATATTATATGCTTCACAAAACTGTTGTAGCTCTTTTTCTGCACCACTATAACGAACACCACCACCACAAACCACCAATGGCTTTTTTGCTGATTTTATCGCACTTATCGCACGATCTAATTGTCCCTTTGAAAGAGGGCGACGATCTATGTGCCAAACTCGCTTTTCCAAAAAATATTCAGGATAGTCAAATGCTTCACCTTCAGTATCTTGTGGCGTTGCAAGACAGACCGCTCCCGTATCAGCAGGATCAGTAAGAACACGCATTGCATTAATTGCCGCAGTCATTAATTGTTCAGGTCTATTAATTCTGTCAAAATAGTGACATACGCTTGCAAAAGCATCATTAACAGTTTTACCATAATTGTCAAAAAATTCAGCCTGTTGCAATACAGGATCGGGCTGGCGACACGCAAACGTATCACCAGCTAAAAGCAACAAGGGAATACGATTTGCAGTTGCACAACCTGCTGCCGTTACCATGTTCATAGCTCCAGGCCCAATAGAAGAGACACAAGGAATAATTGCTTTTCTATCTAGTTGTTTTGCATAACCCATCGCAGCTAAAGCCATATTTTGCTCATTTTTTCCTTGATAAAATTTTAGATTATGATCACCTTGTTCAAGAGCTTGTCCAATACCAACAACACAACCATGCCCAAAAACACCAAAAACGCCATGCACAAATTTTGATTCAACTCCATCACATTCTATATATTGATTATCCAAAAATTTAACAAGTGCTTGAGCCATCGTTAATCGAATTCTTTTCATTTTATCTCCTTTTATTCGGCCTTTGGCCCATCATAAAACTGAGCATCTTTTTCCGTAACCCACGTATGTTCAGGAATAAAAATAGGTTTTATATAAGGATTGCCATCTAAATGTCTAATGACCCATAAATACCACAAAGCATACCCTGGAGCCGTTACATGAGGATGAACCTGCCCATCATGAATAAAAACAGTATCATTATGCTTAATTTTTAAAACTTCATCGCCCAAATCACAAAAGGCAAAACCATTTTCTGGCATACTTTTATAGTAATACACTTCAGGTTGCGGATGATGATGGGGAGGATAGCTCGACCATTTACCGGGAAAACCTATAACTTCTCCTAATACAAGGTTAGAATACGGAGCACTACTATGCCCAAAAACCTCCCGAACAATCCGCGTTGAAGTTTCATTCATCAATCCTTTTCCACGATACTCATCTGCATAAGAGCCCGGCTCATAGAGTTTAGAAGGAAAATCTTTTTCATTCTCTGTGCGACACACAAAAATTTCACTGTCTTTTGCAATTCCTGTAATTTTTGCACTATCGTTTTTTGAAAGATGTAAAACAGAGGGCATACCATCAAAGCAATTTATGCGTGAAACAATTTTTTTTATGCCATCGCACAAAAATTCTACTTCGCCGTATACTAATAAAAATGCTTTTTCATACGCACTATCGTCACTAAAGCTCTCACCAGATTGTAGTCGTAAAATACCACAATCCATAAGCATATCACTTTCTCTTCCATTCATTTCACACAATGGTGTATAGCCAAATGAATGCTCCTTTGATCTTAAAATATTCATATACTCTCCATTAAGAAATTGTGCTTACCACATAGTCAAAAAATATTTTCTTATAAAAGAACCGAAAAAATTTATCTTTCAACGGTTCTCGTAATATTATTTATAAATTTCGCTTATTTTTACTGGACGATTTTCTTCAAGTGATTTTTTTGCAGCTTTTGCAATAACAATAGACCATAATCCTGCATCAAGCCCAACTTGCACCGGTTTATTTTTTATAATTGATTCAACAAAGCTTTTTACCTCATCGCCATACGCTTGCATATATCGCTCAAGAAAAAAATAAACGGGCTTATCAGAAATAACACCATTTTCAGTTAAAATTGAAACATTTGTTTCTCTCTCATTTTCAGCACACCCTGCACCTTTTGAGCCAAATACTTCAAGCCTTTGATCATATCCATAGCAAGCACGACGACTATTATCAATAACACAAATAATGCCATTTTCAAAAGAGAGCGTTACTAAAGCCGTATCAATATCACCAGCTTTTCCAATTTCTGGATCAACTCGCACCGCTCCTTTTGCATATACTTCCGTCACTGGGCTTCCTGCCTGAAAACAAGCCATATCAAAATCATGAATCATCATATCCATAAATAATCCACCAGAGACTTTAATATAACTCACTGGAGGAGGAGCCGGATCACGCGAGGTGATTTTAATAATTTCTATATTTCCTAATGCACCTGTAGTTGAAAGCTCTTTAACTCGTTTAAAATTTTTATCAAAACGACGATTAAACCCTGTTTGAAACTGCACTCCCGCTTTTTCAACGGCTTTTTGAACTTCAATAATTCTATCAATATTCGGATCAATAGGCTTTTCACAAAAAATATGTTTTCCCTTTTGTGCCGCCTCAATTGATATTTGTGCATGAGTATCTGTCGATGAACACACCATTACTGCATCAATTTCCTTGTCGTCCAATAATTCTTGATACGTATCATACACTTTTGGAATACCAAAAAGCTTAGAAGCCTCTTCGGCTGCAGCTTTTGCCACATCAGTAATTGCAACAACGGTTGCATCACTTACCAAGTTTTGAATACTTTGAGCATGAACTTTTCCAATTCTTCCTGCTCCAATAATACCTAATTTTACCATAGAATCCTTCCTTTTATTTTAGATATGGGAGTGTTGAACTTCCATACGGCATGATTAAAACCTTTGCATCATTTCCTTTCTTTCCCTGTGCATAATCAAATGCAGCCTGAACCGAAGAAAACGGTGTAAAAAATATTGAGCGAACAAAATTGGTATCCAAATCGCTCACAAGACAAATTTCAGCTTTTTGCATAACAAGCCCAATCGCGGTTGCCTTATGTCCCCCCAACTCAAATTTGACCTTTATCTTATTTACCCAATCTTCGGGAGATTTTGCATTGAGGAGCCATTTTTCAAATGTTTTTTCGCCCAAACCTTCTTTGCATGACGCACACAAAATAATAATCCCACCATCTTTAACCGCATGTTTTGCATTATCAAGTGCTTTTTGTGCCTGATAGAGATTAATATCTTTTGGAAAACCTCCCGCAGAAACAACAACAATGTCAGCTTTTTCTTTGATAGGAACACCATACAGCGTATCTAAAAACTTACAGCCTTCACGGTGTGCTTTCAAATAATGCCCAGCGACGGCGAAAATAATTTTTTTATGTTCATCTAAAACGACATTTAAAATAAAATCGATAGGACAAAAATTATTTACTTCATCAATATCCTCACGTATAGGATTTCCTTCCAACCTACCAGCCTTTGCACTATCAAGAATCATTTTTGAATGATTATGTTGGATTGCATTATGCGTTGAAACGCCCGGCATAATTGCTTTTGCACCCCCAGAATAGCCTGCAAAATAATGATATTCAATATTACCAAGACAGATTCGTCGATCTGCATTTGCAACAATATCAAAAATTTCTACCGGCATTCCCGCCTCTGTTACTCCAAGTCTGACAAAAGAGCCATTGCTATCAACACATTTTACCGACTCAAAAACACTGTCGCCTACCAATGTTCGCATTTCTTGTTCCGTATGATTACGATGAGAACCAAGTGCAAAAACAATGGTTATATCTTCTAATGCAATGCCGGCACTGACAAGCTCATTCAAAAGAGGTTTAATAAGTTTATAAGAAGGAAGAGGACGAGTAATATCACTCGTGATAATTACTATTTTTTCACCTTTTTTACAAATATTTCCGACTCGTTGACTTCCAATAGGCTCTAAAAGGGCTGTTATTATAATTTCTTCCTCTGTTTTTTTACTCGAAGAAATTTCATTGGGCAACAAAATACTTTCAATACAAGTGTCTTCTACAGTGAGAAATTGTACCGTTTTTTCAAATCCTAATTCAATCTTCATGTCTGCCTCTATACATTGATTATTAAAAACTCATTTTTATTTTTTAACGCCCGCAATGGCAAGTTTTCTTGCACGTAATTCTACTTTTGATCGAGTTACATCGATAGTTACCGCAACAATAATGACCGCACCAATAACAATATATTGAATATCATTTCCAACGCCTTGCAAATTTAGACCATTTCTAATAAGACCGATCAACAAAGCTCCAATAAGGGTGCCCCAAATTGTTCCTTTTCCTCCACGAAAAGAAGCACCACCAATAATACACGCAGCAATTGCATCAGTATCATACGTCATGCCAGATGTTGCATTTGCAGAGGCAACACGCCCAACAAGAACAACTCCTGCAAGTCCGCACATAAAACCTGAAAGGGTGTAAACAAAAGTTAATACGTTTTTAGAGTTAATTCCAGAAAGTCGTGCCGCTTCGAAATTTCCACCAACACAATAAATTTGTCGTCCTAACGCTGAGTTATTTAAGAAAATATGAAAAATTCCAAAAATTAACAAAACAAATAAAAAACTAATCGGAAATCCGGCTACCGTTGCAGATCCTAAAAACATTACC
>JBOFTD010000189.1:0-4880 GCA_051651885.1 Treponemataceae bacterium | reverse complement strand
CTCTAATTCTTTTACTTGATCAAATCTATTATTAATAGCCCCTTCTGATGGCCAAATTCCTACTGTAAAGAGCAAATCAATATTATGAGCCTTTGCATCAGCATTATATTTTTCGCGATGTAAAATATCTGAGGGCAGTGTTCCAATATCAATTAATAGCACAAATGAATTATCTTGTAATTGCTTAAAAAGCTTTGTAATATTAATGTCTCGTTGCTCCATCATGGTTAAATGACAGTGTGTATCAACAAACATAAAAGTCTCCTATACAAATTGATCAAAAGATTTTTCTTCTAACATTATTTACGTTTTAAAAGAATTGTTATTGTATATGATTTTTTTTATCTTGTAAACTAAACGATAAAGCAAGAGAATAGATTTAAGAATAACGGAGAAAAGGCGGGATTTTGTGGGATTTGACGGGATATATTGGGATTTATTTTGTAATTGAGTTGCACATATGAAACAAGTTTCGTTATAAAACTCGTTCAGTCGTACAATGATACGCTTTGGTGTCTCCCCTGTAATTAATGCCTTATCTTTTATAATGATACTTGCGACTATACTCATTGCATTTGGACTAAAAAACTTTCTAAAAAGCATTGCCGCAAGCAAATAACTTAAACTCTCAATCAAAAAATGTTTTTAAAGCAAAAAGCCATAATCAGTGATAATAGTTTTTACTATTTGGAGTAAATCTGCAGGGATTGAGCTTGTTTCAGATAGTTTTTGTGTAAAGTCTTCACCATTATAGCGAATTTTACACAAAAGGGATTTTTTATCTAACACAACAAAGCCCTCGTTTTTACTTTGAGCCATATCTTCTTCCGTGTCAAAAAGGGTGAATTTATCGCGGTAGGGGGCACTATCATACGGACAAAAACTTGCACAATTTCCACATTCATTACACATGCTATCATAATGAATTATCTGATTTTGCTCCATTTTTGGCACAATAATTGAAAGATTTGCACGGTTTGGACAAACCTCAACACAGTTTTCACAAACCACGTCGCAACCCAGACAACGATTATATTCATCCTTTGTTAGCATTTGATCGGTAATAATTCCACGATTTTTATGAAGAATATCTTTTGATGTTGGATTTTTTAGTTTTGTTGAAGAGGGCAATCCCAATATTTTTTCAACAGCGTGGAGTGCATCACGGATTGCTTCAACAATGGTTGCAGGCCCATTCAAAACATCCCCCACAGGAATTGTATTTTCTGGAATTACATCCGCTTTTTCACCAACGGCAGCGATTAAGGTATCACAGGGAAGCTCAACTGTTTTTCCCGTTGGTGTAACGCTTGCTCGTCCACTTTCATCACGGGAAGAAAGCTCCATTATTTCACAAGTTAGAATCTTATTGTTAAAACTAATCGGCGAAAGCAATTCATTAAACGCAACGCCATCTTTGATAGCTAAAATCAATTCTTCCTCATCCGCAGGCATATATCGCTTGCTGCGCCGATAAACAAGAGAGGCATTTTTTACGCCAGTAACTCGCTTTACAGCCCGAACTGTATCCATTGCAGTATTGCCCCCGCCAATAACAATTACGTTTTCACCAAGATTAAGCTTGCCGTCCTTTTTTTTGAACTCGCTTAAAAACTCAATTGCGCTCAGAAAGCTTCCCTCTGTAAGTTTTAACTGTCCCGCCTTTGTTGCTCCAACTGCCCAAATCACGTGGGTAAAACCCTTGCTAAAAAGAGCATTAATGTCAGTGATTTTTGTATTGAGTTTAATTTCAACGCCCAAGGCTTGAGTAATTTTTGCGTCAGTTTCGACCGCTTCCTGTGAAATCCGAAACGAGGGAATAACATGGCGAACAATACCGCCTAGAGAATCTTTTTGCTCAAAAATTGTTGCCTTTACTCCGTTTTGTGCCAAAAAATACGCCGTAGACATTCCCGCAGGCCCTCCACCGATAATGGCAACATTTTCACTTCGCGTAAGAGGAATAGGTTTAATCGTTTTCAAAATTGAATCAATGGCATTTTTTGCTGCAATCAATTTCATTTGCCGAATATGCACCGGTTTTTCATAGAAGTTTCGATTAAACTGAGTCATACAGTTGTGAGCACAAATTGTTCCAGTCATAAAAGGCAAGGGATTTTTTTGTAAAATCACCAGCAAAGCATCTTCAAATTTGCCCTCAGCGGCAAGTTTCATATACGTGGTAATATCCTGATTTATAGGACAGCCCTCGCTACACGGTGCTACAAAACAATTGGTAAGCGGAAGCTTTTTAGTCAACTTGATTTTTGCAGGCATTTTAATTGATTTTTTGTACTGAGTCCCAACAATGGCGTCTTTTGCAAGCTTTTCAACGGCAGCAAAATCAACAAACGACAACTGTTTAACATTCGTTTCATGTGCAAGCTGGGTTAAACGTTGGTAGCCACCAGGTTTCAAAATTGTTGTTGCCACCGTTATAGGATAAATTCCTGTAGAAATAATTTTTTTAATATTATAAAAATCAGCACCACCTGAATAGGAAATTGGCAACGCTCCTTTAAAATCTTTTGCAAGCATTTTTGCAACATTCATTGAAAGCGGATACAAGGATTTTCCAGACATGTACATTTCTTCACTCGGAAGCTCACCATTTTTGACATCAACAGGAAAAGTATTTGTAATTTTTACGCCAAACACCAATTTTTTTTGCTGAGCTTTTTCAAGCAGTCGCTGAAGCATTGGAACAGCATCAGAATATTGCAAATCATCCTTAAAATGAAAATCGCCAAACGCCACATAGTCATAGCCCATTTCGTTCATCGTTTTTCGAGCAAAATCATATCCTAAAAGAGTTGGATTACACTTTACAAAGGTATTAAGATTTTTTTCTTCTATTAAATAAAGAGCGATTCGCTCAATTTCAGCGGGAGGACAACCATGGAGCGTCGAAAGTGTTACCGAGTTACAAATATGCGCAGGTATCAATTGCACATCCTTGACAGAAAATCGCTTGAACCTTGAAATATTTTTTAACAAAACGTCTGTGCATTCGCCAAATATTTTTGTATTTTTTGCATTTTTCATTGATTCAATATAAGTATCGATTTTAGGTAGTTTAATTCCTTCAAGATCGTAGCCAACGCTCATATTAAACTGAAATCCGTCCATACTGCCAAGCTCAAATTCCTTAGCCAAAACATGCAGCAAAAACCATGCCTTGATATACTCTTCCATCGCCTGCTCAACATACAACTCGGTTGACCACTCGCAATTGTATGCCTCATCCTCAGCTAAAATACACGGCTTAGAAACAGGCAAGTCATGGCCATCAATTTTTTGAACCGTTTTCAATTCAAAAAAACGACTTCCCGCATAATACGCTGCCACAATATTTTGTGCTAATTGACTATGAGGACCCGCAGCAGGACCGAGCGGGTTTTCAAGATTTCGTCCAAACAGAGTGCCAAAATTTTCTTTTGCGATATATGGCGTGTGAATGCCAAAAACCGTGCCATAATGCGATTTTTCTTCTAAAATCCAATTGAGTAACTTTTCAAAACTGATGGGTTTCATAATATCAGACATATTCCCTCCGTACTTTTCAAAAATTGTAACATGAGATAGAGCACTTGTCAAATATTTTTCTGTAAGTATATTAAAAATTTTGAAATAATATAAATAATTTTGATTTTAAGTTGCTTAAAAATAAGAGTTGAGTGATTTTTTTATTTATTTTGATACTTTTAGTTTTTTTACTATTAATTATCTTTTTGATGGGAATTACGTGCGTAAAAATAGTTTTATAATGAAAAAGTAAAATTTTTTAAAATAATTCTAATAAAAGGAAAATAAAAACCGAGAATTGTACTAATGAAGCTGAATAAAAATTATAAGACGTGTATTTTTCTTTTCATTTTAATAATTTGTGCGATTTTTCAAATAAATGCAACTTCTGTAACATTACTTATTACGCAAAAAGATGAAAAAAATGATGCATTACGAAAAACAACGCTTGTATTTGAAAATTCGCTCATGGACTTTTTTTTTGATAATGGGGTAATTATTTCAAATGAACCAATTATTACTCAGTGGAAAAAAAAGGCAGCTAAAAAGAGTTCTTATAATGCAGCAGTAAATGGTTTTTGTAATTATGTTCTTGCTATGACAATAAATTACAAAAAAAATGCATCAAAAGGTTCAGAAAAAATTTTAGTTGACGATATTGAGAATATAGACTGGGAAGTAGTTGATACGGTAACTGATGCGGTATTGATTAAAGGTGATTATTCTCCTATTTCCAGTTTTGGAACGGTAAAAAGTAGGTCAGAAGCAATAAATGACATAAACATTTTTGCATATGGGCTCGGGCAACAAATAGTTAATAGCTTGGATCAGCAAAAATAGAGGAAGGAAAGATGAAACGATTAGTTATTGTTTTAATTGTATTTGTGATGTTTTTTCAATTCACTTTTACACAGTCAGCTGCATGGGAAGGTCGTGCAGCGATTGGTAATCGAAGGTCATTTGCCCAAGAAGGCAATTTTGGAATTACACGGGTTTTCCCAGTGGGTGAAGTTATTGAAGTAACAAATACTGCTAATGGATTAAAAACTACGGTAGTTATCTCCGCTAACTCGAATGTACCTGGAGTTTTAATTACGCTATCTCCTGAAGCAGCGAAAGAGCTTGGCTTAAGCGGTGGTGTAAATAATAATGTTACACTAGGAAAGGGAGGGAGCGATACTATTGCATCTGTTCCATCTCCTTTGCCTCCTGCAGATCCTAAACCAACGGCACCTCCTCCATTAGAGCCACCTCCGGTGCCAACGCCAGCACCTACACCTGAGCCAACGCCAGCACCTACACCTGAGCCAACGCCAGCACCTACACCTGAGCCAACGCCAGCACCTACACCTGAG
>JBOFTD010000188.1:0-3861 GCA_051651885.1 Treponemataceae bacterium | reverse complement strand
AGTAAAAAAAATGATTCGATAGTCTTTATTATTTTTCTTTGTATTCTTATTTCACTGTTTATTGGGTACTCTTTTATTACTCGAAAGAGCCCTGATTCAGGAACAAAGGTCAAACCTTCTACAGAGCAGCCCAATAATGGAAGTAATTCCAATATTAATAATGGAAAAATTAAAAATACCGTTACCCTTAATACGCTTGCTAATGCTGATTTTACGCGGGTTCCTAAAAATCGCCTCATTGGGTCTGAATTTCGTATTGATCTAACCGATTTTCCGCCCCACGCGTCAAAGAATCTTATCCTTTTTGATAAAAAACATACCCTTTATCACTTCCGCTCTGTCTTACTCGATGGAAAACTTATTGCAGTTCTTTCCCGTCAAGATACAGCAGGCTTTGAGGTCGTTGTAGATATTCTTATAAAGAGATTTTCAGGGACGCCGAGTATTTGGCAAGGTACAGCAACCGCAAAAAAATCACGCTGGATTGAAAATGCTGTTTTTATCTACGAGCAAAACCCAGATGTAACGATTGCACGCAAAGAAGACATAAGCTATGCACTGTACGCTAATCCCAACAACAAGAAAATCAAAAAGTTTCGTATTCCTCGTAGCCTGACTTTTGGCTATGGAAGCTCTTAAACGCTATGGATTTCAATTAAAAGGTAATTTCCATTCTGATCATCGCACAGAAAAGAGAGGGGTTTATTTCATCTCTAAAATAGAAACGTGAACACCATCTTGGGTATACCCTCTGTTTGGATTAGTTGTGTCAATAAAACTTGAAATCCCTTTATAAAAGTTATAGTAGTGGGTGCCCTTTGGTAAAGGCAGTTCAAGTGTGTAAATCCCTCGCTCTGTTTCTTTCATAACGTAAATATAACTATCCCAATTATTAAAGCTACCACTAAGACGAATAGTTTCATTTGGTTGGCTTTTAGCAACAAAGCGAACAACGCCATTTTCAAGCACTTCTGTTTTCTTTTCGTACGGCAGGTCAACCCTTACTCTCGAAAGTGTCAAATTGTTTTGAATGTCATAGGTTTTTTCTTTGTTTAGCGGGTCAAACGTCCAAAGTCCATCAATAACGAGTCGATAATCAATCCACTGGGTTTTAGGCGGCAGTTTATAAATATAAAACAGCACCGAATCTTTTTTCTCACCCTCATCATCATAAAAGGTTAATCGCTCAAAGCTATGAATCTTCTCGAAGCGTTCATTTTCAAAAACAATTCCTACATGCCGAGCATTTGTTGTTGCCGTAAAAACAATGTAGTCATCCTTTATAAGAGGCGGCTGAACACTATGAATTCCTGAAAGAATATAATCCTTTTCAAAAGAGTCCATCGGCACAGAAAAGAGCGTATGAGTAATACAGAAAATAAGGCTTAGTAAAAGAATCCGTTTCATGTCTTCTATACTTTTCGGCATTACCTTGCAAAAAATAAAGAAGTGTCTGCAATAATATTGCTATTTATTAGTAAGACTTGCCTAAGCACTCTTTATCAAGTACAATAATCTGTATGTATGCAACACGTGCAATTATTCGCCTTGACTATTTTGAACACAATCTACAGCAAGTAAAATCCCTTATACCGGCAAAGACAAAGGTGTGCGTGCCCGTAAAGGCAAACGCCTATGGGCATGGTTCGGTACAAATTGCACAAAAGGCTATACAGTGTGGAGCCGATTTTTTAGCCGTTGCTACTGTTCATGAAGGCGTTGAGCTACGAAACGCTCACATAACAGCACCAATTTTATGCTTTATCCCCCCCTTGCCTGATGAGATTCCCCTTTTATTTGAGTACAACCTAACACCCTTTGTCGGGGACAAAAACTTCCTAAACCTATTAGTAAAACATGATGAGCATGCTAGGCATGCTCATCATACTCAGCTGGATATTCATCTAAAAATAGATACGGGCATGGCTCGAGGCGGCTTTAGTTATACCGAAGCGCCAGAATATGCACTCTTTATTACACAACAACATAACCTACGTCTTACTGGTGTTGCAACCCACTTTGCCTGTGCAGACTCTAAAAATCCTACAGACATTGCCTATACACAACAACAAATAGAACGCTTTAACTCTAGCATAAAAAGCATTCGCCAAGCCGGCATTACAGACCTTATCGTTCACGCAGCAAATTCGGGGGCAACCATACTACACCCCCAAACCCACTTTGATATGGTAAGAACAGGGCTTATGCTTTATGGCTATAGTGATAAGACTCTACTCGACAGCTCCCCTTCCCCTATAAGCTTAAAGCCCGTTATGCAATTACAGTCAAAGATCATTTCAATACGAGAGCTTAAAAAAGGCGAGTATGTTTCCTATGGTGCAACATGGAAAGCCCCCGCTGACACACGCATTGCAACAATCCCCATTGGCTATGCAGACGGCTTACCACGAGCACTGTCCAATAATTTTAGCGTAAGCATTCGTGGCAAAGCCTACCCCCTTGTAGGACGAATATGTATGGATCAATGCCTAATCGATATAAAACAAGATAACCCTATTGAATGTTTTGACGACGTCCTTATAATGGCAGGAGACGCCCCCTTTGACGCTAACGACATTGCACAAAAATGTAACACCATTGCCTACGAAATCACTTGCTCAATGAGTAAGCGTATCATAAGAATCTATTCATAAGAATCTATATATAAGGAGTTTACCATGACACAAGACACAAACGTATCGAACGAAACGTTCGTTTCGTTAAGTGCACAAGCACGCTCAATGATTCTTGCTATGCAAACAAACGAAATAACCGAGCACTACATTTACACAAACATTGCAAGGCTGGTAAAGGATCCTAAAAACAAAGAAGTGCTTTTGAATATTGCAAAAGAAGAGAGAGATCACGCACGTCTATGGGCAAAGTACACAGGCGTAAAGTCACGCCCCATAAAGTTTAAAGTGGCATGGTACACAATGCTTGCTCGAGTGTTAGGTTTTACCTTTGTGCTTAAGTATATGGAAAAACGAGAAGCCAAAGCCTCAAAGAACTACCACTTTTTGCAAGAAATCCCCGAAGCGGCACAACTGGCAAAAGATGAAGACGCCCACGAAAAAAAGCTTTTAGATATGCTTGATGAAGAGCGATTACAATACGTTGGATCGATTGTGTTAGGACTAAGCGATGCCTTAGTAGAGCTTACCGGCACACTTGCAGGGCTTACCTTTGCCTTACAAAACAACAAACTCGTTGCCCTCTCTGGTCTTATTACGGGAATCTCTGCAACCCTTTCGATGGCGTCAAGTGAATACTTATCCGCACGATCAGAGGGTCATCATAGCCCCCTTAAATCATGCTTTTACACTGGCAGTGTTTATTTATTTACAGTTGTTGTTTTGGTATTACCCTACATTCTTTTGCCCTCAACCGCCTTTGCCCTGTCCCTTGCGATTATGCTGTCTGTAGTTGTTGTTATGATCTTTTGCTTTACCTATTACATTTCCGTTGCAAAGGACTTATGCTTTAAAAAGCACTTCCTTGAAATGGCAGGCATAAGCCTTACCGTTGCAACCATCTCTTTTTGTATCGGCATAGCAGTCAAACACTTTTTAGGTATCGAAATATAAATAACGATTAAGTAACACTTATTAACATAAGCGCTAGTTAATCGTTTGTGTTAGTTTATCGTTTATGTTGCTTAGAGGCTCCGATAAAGTCTTTAAAAAGGGGATGCACCTTATTAGGACGAGACTTAAACTCAGGATGAAACTGAGCACCCACCATCCACGGATGATCTTTTTGCTCAACAATTTCTACTAAGTTACGCTCGGTATTTACCCCGCTTAACAATAAGCTTGAGTTTTCAAACGCCTGTCTATAAGTATTATTAAACTCATAACG
>JBOFTD010000187.1:0-1854 GCA_051651885.1 Treponemataceae bacterium | reverse complement strand
ACTTTAGTAAAGCCGCCGCCTCGCAAATCAAACTATTATTTTGATTTGTATATTGAATATAGTCTTCTGTTAGTAACTTCTTGTAGCTTTGATACCCTTCATTTATTACGGGTTGGGCATTTACCACATCGGCAATAAAATTTTGTTTTTCTTTCTTACTTTCTAATCTTGCTTTAACCTCAATAAGTTCTTTTTGAGCTATTTTCAGATCGTTCTCAATAAGAGTTTTTGTGGATAATAAAGCCTTTATACTTTCTTGCTTTGCTGCTGTATTTTCAGGACTATTTTTTTTATGCTGAAATAGTAGTATTATCATAAATAGAAAAAGTAAAGCAACTCCGCTAGCAGCACATAATAGATACGTTATATTTTCGAAAAAAACTAACATTTTATTTGCTCAACTTCATTTCGAATTCTTTTTAAGTTTTCTAATGCAAGCTTTGGTTTTTCTAAATCAGACTTTTTTTTATCTAACCTTTTTATGCATCCATCAAGAATTAATTTAGAAAAATTGCAGTTTTTGCATTTTTTAAGAACATCATCAATTGCGGTTTTTAACATACCTTTAAAATCTCTATTTAATTGATTAACAAAACTACTTGCTTCTGTCAAACACTCTTCTGCTGCTGAACCTTCGGCCTTGCTACCATAAGAATCAAAGGAAAAAGAAGAGCCTGTATATTCTAGCTCATAAGAAAAATCGAGATCCCGAATAGTAGATCGTACCTTATTTCGTAACTCAACTAAAGAATCCTCGTTTGAGAGAGAACGTTCCGCCCAAACGCCTTGTACTTTTTGCATAACTTTTTTTGTAAGACGATAAATCTCAGATTCAAGGTAATGAGGAAGATTGTCATTATAATCATCGACAAATTCATCTATTGAATTTTTTATAGATGAAACATTTGCTGTTGTAATATCTCTTGAGTGATGTTCTTTCCAGAGCCACCATCCTGTAGTCCATGTTTTCGTACGAGAACCTTCTGAAGATTGAACCCCTGTTTTTGCCTCTGCTTTGGAAAAATTTAACCGTGATTCATAATCAGATTTTACTTCGTCATACCACTCCATAACAGTATCAATAAAAACATCCTCTAACTCAGGCTCTAAAATATTATAAGATTTTTGTATTGTGTTGATTTCATTTTCTAATGTTGCAATATCTTGTGATTTAAGTTCACTTTCTCTATCTTCTAAATATTTAAAAATATCGGTTTTTGATGCTTTTGCAGCCTCCTTGTATTTGTTTTCAAATACAGCAAGTTTTTCTCTGAATATTTCATTTTTTCTTGATTTTACAGATTGAATACAATTATCAACAGGTTTTATATTTCCAAGCTGCAAAAGAGAATTTTTACTCGTTTCAGTATCTGAATCAGAAATATAATCAGGATAATTTTTTGTTAAATTTTCCCATACTTTTTTTCGACCAGAATCCCACGAGTCTTTTTGCTTAAAAGTTTTAAACATAGATTCACAAATTCCAGAAGTAGGAAATAATCTATTTTCGGTATCATGTATCAAATCATTGAAAACATTGTCAATATTTATAGTTGAAAGATTTTTTTTAGTAACATCGGTAAGTATTTTTTTTATAATTTCTATAGCTCGTTCAAGATTCCCATCTGCATCATCAGTTATTTCCATATTAAAAAGCTGACTATCAACCTGACTTGGAATAAGATATAATTCTCGTATTCCATTTTTTGTTGTGATTTTTGCCATAACATCTTTATCATTTACAGAAAGAAACTGCCTTGCGGGGCTAAGAATAAGAACAACATCGCATTCGCGAAGAGATTTTCTAGCACGCTCATCACGCGAGGGAACAGGATCGTTAAAACCTGGTGTATC
>JBOFTD010000186.1:0-1885 GCA_051651885.1 Treponemataceae bacterium | reverse complement strand
TTTAAGAGCATCAATAGGTAATTTTATAGATACTTTGCTTGTGAAGGGCATATATATCCCACTTGAGCCAACATAAGCTTCTAGTTTTCCTTCAATTTCACTTACTGATGAAACAATTATCGTTTCACTTTCATTTTTTCGTGGCGTTTTAGAGGTTTTAATTTTTTCATATTGTTCATATGCTCCAGCGAGGCTGACATTTTCATCGAGCTTTCTTTTAGCCGAATTTTCAGAATCTTTTTGCCATATAGATTTTTGTTCCGTATCTGCACTGCTATTAAATTCAGGGTTTTTTCGTTTTTGAGCCGAAAGCCAGCTATCCATTCGTTGTTTAAGAGTTTCTTTTTTTAATCTTTCATATTCTCTCTCATATTGCTCTGACTTTGCTTTTAATGTCTGAATATCACTATCTGTAAAAAAATCTACTAAAATTTCACATTTTTCACCATAAGTAAGCTCTGTTAAAGCTGCCGTCATAGGAGTAGCAGCCTTTGGTAAAATATCATTCCCACTAAAAAAAAGTGCATTTAAAAGGGATGACTTTCCAGCTTTTACCGCACCAACAATTCCAACTTTAAGCAATCGTTCTGATTCTGCATTTTTGCGGTAATCTTCTTTGATCCTATCTTGGGCGAGCATTTCATTTTCTTCCAATGTTGCTAAAACACTGTCAACAAAACCTTCATCATCATTATGAGCTGCTATGATTTTATCAAATTGATTTCTCATTTCGCATACATTTTCAACTATTGATTTATCCATTTTATACACCTTTTTATACTATAATTTGCTCAAGAAGTTTTTCTACTCTGAGCAAACAACTTTGAAATTCTGCAATTTTTTGTTCAATATCTTTTGATTTATCCATTTCTTGGGAGGCTTCCTCAATTTCTAACGCTTTTTGTTTTATTTCTCCATCATATTGATCACAAATGGATGTTATAATATTTGAGGAGTTTTCCATAAGAACCTGACTGACTTTTTCGCGAACTTCTCGTTTGATTTTTGGAATTTGTCCAACAATTGCCTGCTTAGCTTTTTCTAACTCACCATTTGAAGATGCTTTGCCAAACAAAAAGTTAATAATGGTTGGTAATGCAATTATTAAGATTTCAATAATGGGGGCGACTAATGTTGTTGCAACTGAAAAAATTCCTGCAGCTGCAGTTAGGACACTTGTACTAACCCCTGATGATTTTTTTTGCTTTTCTGAAATAAACTCTTTTATTGAATTCGCACTTGAATCAAAAAAGTTTTTCATATTATCTTGCAACTTTGTTATAACCTCCGATGAGTTATATTGTTCAAGCAAGCTTGCTAAATTCTCAGTTTCTTTTGAAAACTCATTAGCAAATTTTGTCGTTACACTTGTTAAAATAGTATTTGCCTTTGCAATGACTGTTTGTTTAACAATACTATTAATTTCTTCCTTTACGGCTTCATTATCTCCTGATACAGCAATTGAAGCTAAAGAATCAAGCTGAGAATTTAATTCCATTCCAACAGCATTAGCGACAGCTTCAGCTTCATCAACAAAAGAATTTGCCTTTGCATTTTCTATAAGTTTCTTTTTTTTATTTTCAATTTTTGTAAGACTGCTTCTCAGTTCCTCAACGGCCTTTTTATTTTTTACTTTGTCACTCTTAAAAGCAGAAATTTTTATATTGATTGAAGCCTTTAAATCAAAGCAAGCCCCTTGTACACTTGGAACAAATACTTTTTTAAATAATTCATCAGGATTAAGAGACGTTGTAAAAGTATTAAAAAGAGAGATATCTGTTTGATTTATTTCATAAACAGTCTCTGGCTCTCCTGTAATACCGCTAAGTTCAGATACAAGCTCTTGTTTAACTTGAGCTACTTCTTCTGTACTTCGAAGATCTGT
>JBOFTD010000185.1:0-9792 GCA_051651885.1 Treponemataceae bacterium | reverse complement strand
TCCGCACAAGCGAATCTCACAATCATCTTGTCAGTTAGTTTTACAGCCACGACAAAAATACAAAAACCTGAAAACTACGTAACAAAACTTTTTTATCCGGTCGCACATAAAATATAAGCTCAAAGAAAACTATGATTGCCTCTATTGTACTATAGGAATAAAATTTTGTCTAGTAAAAATAGGATAAAAATTGAAATTACAAATACTAAGCGATAATATCTAAAAATAAAAATTAAGTTTTCGCAAAATTTTAGGATACAAACCCTCTGTACTGGTTATGCGTGCAATTTTTGATAATCGATTCTTTCTGGCATGGCAAAATTCATGTCAATAGTTTGTAGATACTAGCAAGTTTACCAAAAATCAGTATTTCCCTCGATTTTCTGCAAATAGTCTCTAACAGCATTTTTGAAATCGTGATTAGTAGGATAAGAAATCACCGTAAATCGCTCATTGGTAAAATCAATTTTTCCCTGTTGAATAAATGGTAGCGCTTTATATTTCATATAGTCATTATTTGAAAGGAGCAAAAAAACTTTCTCATCTTTTTTATAAGTTGGCTGATAATATCGCTTGAGCGTAAGCCATGCATGATGCTCAAAAGGAGAAGCTTCTGTAATATCACGATTTGAACCCATTTTTAGCCCAACCATCTCAATTGCACCATTTGAATATTCAGTTAATGCATTTGCTTCCCAAAAAGCTGCATATCCAAAGGAAAAATTATTGTCGAGCAAAAAATTAAGTAGCGTTACTCTTTGTAAATCAGGCTTTTGCAATAATTCACTTTTGTAATACGGAAGCGAAGATAAAACCAAAGGGGTTAAAAAAATAAGAATAAAAAGTTTTTTATATTTTTTTAGATTTTCAGATAAAGAGCTAATGGCCAAAGCGGCTAAGGGAAAGAGTAAAAAAACGATTGGCAAATAAAAACGGTTTACCACAGGTTTTTGAGTAATTAAAAATACAAAAGAATTAATTACAAAAGATGAAATTACAAAAAACACAAAGTTTTTTTCATTTTGATTTGCTCGATTATAAAATTTAATGTTCAAAAAAATGAGTAGACTCAGCGAGAATAATACAAAAACATTCACAAATATTGTATAAAAAGTAAGTTTCGTTGAAAATCCTAAAATCTCTAAAATTGAAAGAATCAAGTCCTGAATGCCAATTCTCCCTGCAACTGAAAGTAACAGGCTAACGGCAATAAAAGGAAGGGATAAAAAACTATGCACACTTACCTTGCTCAAAAGGCTTAATTTTTTACTGTTAATCAAATGAGTAAAAACAAAAAGCAACCCTACAAGACTAATAAAAAACATATAGCCGAAAAAAACTTTTATTGAAAAAGAGAATCGGCCATCAACAAATCCAAAGAAATTTGCAATGAGTCGCAAAAAAATTGCAAAAAAATCACTTCCTTCTGTGAATAATTTTTCATTCCAGTTTTGGAAGTTGTATTTTTTTGCAAGATATATACTATTTCCGAGATAGCCACTTACACCACTGATAAAGCCCATTGTGGCAATTTTTATTTCTTTTGATGATTGTACTGTTTTTAAAATCAAAGAAAAAGAGGAAAAATCAATTAATTTTGAAAAGGCACTTAAAAAACTTGCGACAAAAAGGGGAAAAATTAAAATAAGCAGATAGCGAGGGCCAGCAAATCCTGCAAAAAATGCAACAATTATAAAAAAAATGAGAGCGATGGTAAAAGATTTTTTTTGCTTGCACAAAAAAAGATATAATCCGAGTAAAATAAAAACAAAAACAATGTGCGTTAAGTAATAATTTTCTTGGAGCACCATAACAAAAATACTTCCCGAGATGGGCAAGAGAAAAAAACTTGAAGCAAAAAGGTTTTGAGAAAAATTTTTTAGATCAAGCTGCCACAGCAAAAACAGAAAAGAAAGCACGAGGAGGACACAGCAAATGAGGCTGGTAAAAAAGCGTACCGATTTCCAGTTATCAGTTAATTTAAACAGAATTGTGGAAATAATTTGTGTATTAATAACACGAATTTCTGTTGAGTAATACCATTCTGTCGATAAAATTTTATTTTCACTCGCTAGTTGCTTTGATAGAACAAGCTCGGAAGCGATATCTGAATCCGTCTGTGTCGGCTCTCGTTTTATGAGAGTTCCCACAAGAAGAGCAAAAATAATTAAAAAAAAAGCAACGGAGAGAAAATTTATTTTAAGGGATCTGGATGTGTCCACTGTTCTGCATCTCCACCTGTTTCTAAAAGAAAATTAATCACAGTATCTTTAAAAAACCTATTACTCTGATAAGATAAAACACTGTAGTCTTCATTTTCAAAAATTAATTCTCCTGCTTGTATAACGGGATTTTCTTTTAAATCCGCAAAATCCTGTTTGAATAAAAGCAAAAAAACCTTCTCATTGTCTTTATAATGAGCTTGATATATTCTTTTGTGCGTTAACCCACTATTTCTAAAATAAAATAATTCATCTTTTGAAATATTTCCTTGACTATTGCGGCTATATAAAATAATTCCTTCAATACTGCCATTGCTTAATTCAGTAAATATATTTGCTTTTGCAGAAGTATAACCTAATGTGTAATTATTAGCTTGCAAAAATTGAACAACCTCACGTTTTAACTGAGTTTCAGTTTCTCGATGTTGAACCCACAAAAAGACCGAAGCACTTCCTAAGGTAAAAGATGTTACTATAATTATAAGTAAGATTTCTTTAAAAAGTTTTTTATTTTCATATTTGAAAAAAATAGCAATAGTTGGTAGAAACAAATAAAAAGACGGAATAAAGTATCGATGAGTAATAGATAGGTTTGTTAATAAAAATGTTATAGTTATAACAAAAAAAGAAATACTTGCTGTATATATTATAATATTTTCGTATAAAGAAAGACTTTTTTTTATACGAAAAAGTCTGTAAAGCATGAATAAACTTGCTCCCGTAAAACTAATAGCAATAAGGTTTAAAACTGCTATGGGCGAAAATAATGATACATTTTCATAACGATATCCAAGCATTTGAAAAAAAGCATCGATAATTTTTCCAAAAGATTGAGAACCTATCTGAATAAAGGATGTTTTATTAAAATCAGCAAAACTAAACAATTTGTTAAGCACTTTTTCGTTGATAATATAGCCAATTCCACCAAAGAGTAATCCTATTGTGCTATATTTAAAAATAGTTTGGCTGTATATTTTTTTTATGATTGACAAAAAATCTTTCTCCAAATCATTTTTATCAAAGGGAATAACTAAAAGGCTTGCTAAAAAAAGAGGAATTTGAAAAACAACTAGATATCGTAAGCCTGCAAGCCCTGCAAAAAAAGATACAAAAAGATAAGTAATAAAATATAAAATCAGAGTGTAATTTTTTTGTTTAAAATCACATAATATAAAAAATAATCCTAAGTAAATATAGGAAAAAATTATATGAGGAATGTAGTAATTATTTCCTTGTACATAATCAAAAATAATTTTAGAAAAAGGTAGTAATAGTAAAGATGCCGTAAAGAAAAAAATAGCTTTGTTTTGTATATGTAATCTTTTAAATAAAAAATGATAAGAAAAGCAAAGTAATATACATAAAATAACACTAGTAAATATTTTTACAATTTTCCAATTATCAGTGAGTTTAAATAAAAGCATGGAAACAACTTGTGTATTTAGTATTCGAATTTCAGTTGAATAATTCCAATTTGTTGACATAAATTTATTTTCAGTTGCAAGTTCTTTTGCTAAAAGTAGTTCTGATGCACTATCTTCATCTGAATAATCTGAGGCAAATCCTACATAATAAAACAAAAGTAAGCTACACGCATAGATAAAAAAAAGAGTAGCAAGATTTTTTTGACTTATAATTTTCATAATTCACTCCTCATAATATAGAAAAACAGCTTATATCTAACAAAAACTAAAAACTCTGTTTTCATAATTAACAATTTTTTTATTGTAGCATATTTTTAATGGTATTTGTCGTATCATTTATTCTAAAGGGGGAAAATAAGCTGTTTCTGCTCGTCCCGATCGATTATGTAAATAAAGTTCTATTTCTACGGGCAAAAAAGCCCTACCAAAATCTGTTGGAAGGTTTGACGTGTAGCTCAGTTGATATACGCCAATTGGTGTAGCAATAATATCGTTTATAATGGATTTTATTCCTTCGGGGCGATAAATAAAATACTGTTTTCCTACGGTATTTTTGGTTAAGTATTCAACTTCTGCCGAAAATTGATCATAATTTAGACTAATCGTAATAAATCCAATATTATTATTATACAAAAAAGAGCTAATATCAACTAATCCATATTTGCTAAAAGAAAATGGCGAAACTTCGTTATTGGTCAAAAAAATGATAGAGCGCTTTTTTTCTCCCTGCATTAAAACATTGCCCGCAAGCCTAATTGCATCATCAAGAGCGACAACTTCTGCATATTGCGTTTTAAGTTGGCTTGTATTAAAACTTAAAAGCTGCTGAGGACTCCCAGCAATTTCAACGGCAGGAATACTTCCTGCAGAAACAACTCGGATAGTGCCACGTCCTTTCATAAGGGATGCAATCTCTTGTATTGTCGATTGAATTTGCGTAGTGTAACGATCCATAGTGAGAGATCGGTCAACTAAAATAGTTATATCGCATACTTCATTATAAAAGGCAGAGGCGGATAATTGTTGATTTGTAACGTTTTGTCGCTTTTCGGTAAGTAAAAAATTATCATTTTGAAGACCCACAATTGGTGTGCCATCTTTGCTTTCAACACGCAACTCGATTGTCACTTGTGGAAAAGAATCGGAGATAATTTTGTCTACTTGTACAAAAAAACCGCTAATCAATTCTGAAACTTTTGACATAATATACACTTCATTTGACTTAAAGTCAGTTACCACAAGATTTCCATTAATGTCGGCATTAGCGCTTGTTATACGCGAAAGTCCATTTCCAGTATTTGAAATTTCAGTTATTGTTCCCTCGCTAATATTCGTGGCAAAAACTCGATTTGAATCGGCAACGAGTAAATAATCATTCCAAACTTTCATCGATTCTGGACGCTGAAAAGACTTTTCGGGTAAAAGGTTGTCAATATAATTTCCTGCCGTATCAAACATAAAAATAGTACCGTATACTGCGTCTCCAACGTAAACAATGTCGTCAATTATCGCAATGCCGGTAGGGGCAATAAAACCGTTAAAAAATGCTGTTTTGTTACCAAAAGAAAAAAGGGGCTCTCCTTGATTATCAAAAATGACAACACGTGCATTGCCAAAATCAGTAACGAAAATATTGTCTGAAGAATCTTTAGCTAAAAACTGAGGGCCGAGTAATTCTCCGTCGTTAATTCCTCGACTTCCAATATAGCGAATAAAAGCACCCTCTGGTGTGAGCAATGAAAGTCGATCGCCTGCAAACTCAGAAATAATGAGCTGTCCATTTGATTGCTCTAAAATGTCAAGGGGGCGATCAAAACCATTGATTGGACCGCGTGAACGAAAGAGAATATTTCCATTAATATCAAATTGCAATAATTCATTTGATCCGTATGCAAGCACCCAATAATGCCCATTTTGTAAAGGAAGGCTTGCAATTGGTTGGCTAAAATAAAATTGTTGCTCAATTTTTCCTTGAAAAGATCCTGCCTCAACAAAACGAATATCTGTTAAAAGATTCGATGACGGTATGCGGCGATCCCGCAATAAATCTATTTTGCTTTGTAAAAATGTTCCGCCGTAACCATTTTGTAAGGCTAAGTCCCAGTATTGCAATGCGGTTCCTTCAATTCCCGAACGAAAGTATGCATTTCCCAACCAATCAAGAATAAGACTTTCATTTGGCATATACGATAATGCACGCTCTAAAAGAACGATAGCATCGTTAAAGGATCCACGATAATAGGCTTGAATACCGCGACGAAATTCTTCTTGCGAAAAACCGCCTTCAGCTGTTGATGTCTGTATTTGTGAAGAGACAGATAAGATTGAAGAGAAAAACATGATGATTAAAAAAAGGATTGAAGCCGTTTTTTTCATTATTAATTATCCTGCCTTGAAAGTGATTTTTCTTCTCGATCTTGTGAAAGTTGTTTGTTAATTTGAGAAAAATGTTCTTCAATTTCTTTGTTTTTGGGCAATAATTTTTTTGCTCGCTTTACAAATTGGTGAGCCTCCTTGTTTAGGCCCAGTTTATGATAAGCCCAACCCAATGAATCAAGGTAGGCGGGGGAGTTAGGGTGCTGTTCTACCGCTCTTTTTATAAGCGAGAAAGCTTTGGTAAGATCTTGCCCTGTAGAAATAAGCACATAGCCTAAACCATTTAAAGCCGTTGCATGATTGCTTTCAATACTGAGCGCTCTTTCGTAAAGTTTTATAGCATTGTCTAAATCTTTTTGTATCCACGCAGAATATGCCATTGTGCAAAAAACATTTGCCGTTTGACAGCCGGTCTCTAATAACTTTCGCAATTCAAAATCGGCAAGGCGAATTCGCCCTGTTTGTGTATAAAGAACAGCAAGAATAAGTCGGCATTGATGTACGCGTTGAATATCCTCGCATAGAGTAACGACTTGCTCGTAATAAGTGAGTGCATCTTCAAATTTTTCAAGTTGAGTAAAACATAAAGCGGAATAATATGCAATTTCAGCTCCTGCTTGCGGTGAATCAGAATGGAGAGCTAAAAGTGTTTTTAATGCATCATGATAACTGCGAATTTTGTATAATCGAATGCCCTCTTTTAATTTATCAGTCATAAGCCCTCCGTTAATGCTAAAATTTTAAAGAAATATGGTCAAATTCTCGGTGATCTAACGATCTCGGCTGTGCACAAATAGGAGTTATTGAAACAAAACCTTCCTTTATTGTGTTAAAATCCGAATATTCATCTCCATGAGTATGGACATTGCCACCTTCAAAAAAGGTGTACATATTTTTATTGGGGGCTTCATAAGAATGCAAAGTGTCCGTATAGGTGCGATGTGAAAGATTGGTAAATTTAAATCCGTTGATCTTTCCTGATTGAGCATTTACATTAAAAAAAATATCTTTTTGATGCAGCGAATAAAAATTATTAAGATTATTTTTTATGAATTGTGCTAAGTTTGTATAATTCCATTCATTGTGAACGGGAGACAAGCTTGCTGCAATAGAGGGAATATCATATAAGCAACCCTGTCGAGCTCCTGCTGCGGTACCTGAAAAAAGTATGTCCGTGCCAATATTCCAGCCTTCATTAATACCAGAAATTATCATATCGGGTAACGTTGGCATGACGGATTTTAATGCAACCATAATGCAGTCTGCGGGAAGGCCTGAGCATGTAAATCGTTGTGAATCAGTTTTTTTTATGGTAAGCGGATTAAACATAGTTATCCCGTGTGAAACGGCTGATCTATTTCTATCGGGGGCAACGACCCACACATCGGCAATAGATGAAAGTTCTTTTGCTAAAACCTGAATGCCTTCACAATCCAAACCATCATCATTTGTTAATAAAATTTTTTTCATAGTATCTCTTTAAGTTAAACAAGCTTGCTTGATTATTGTCATAAAATTTATTATAATATTATCTTAATGACAAAAAAATTACAAGTTTTTTATGCTTTTTTTTCTGGCATAATGATTTCAGCGGGTATTGCCAACGAAATATTGCCTTTAGGCTCTCCTTTTATAGGACTTTTTGCACTCGTTCCGCTCTATTATGCACTTCGTAATGCACGTTCTTTTAATGAGTCTGGGATTATTGTTGGCGTGCAAGCTATGATTATACATATTTGCTCGAGTTTTTGGCTAGGATATTTTCGAAATTTTGCTATTTTTACCTTGTGGGCCTCTGCTTTTGCGTATGGACTATGGGCATATTTTATTGGTCAATGGCTTCATTTATTTTTTAGAAATTCTTGCGGGCTAAAAATTACTCGCATGGAAGAATTTGCAGGTGTTTGTGGAGGCGGGTACGTTACCAAGAGAATTTTTGCTTTTTGTGCATTATGGACTATTTGGGAATTTAGCAAGTCCATAGGTTTTTTGGGTTATCCGTGGGGAACTGTGTTAATGACTTCATATCAGTGGCCACTTATCACGCAAATTGTTGATATCACAGGAACATGGGGAATTAGCTTTTTATTTGCACTTTTTTCAGCAATTGTTGGCGAAGGATTGTATTTATTTGCTCAACAATTTTTGCAAAATCGTAACTCTCTGCTAACTATGTATACAAGAATTGCAACTTTTTGCTTTTTATTATTTACCGTAACTATTTTATATGGAGTTTTTCAGTACACAAAAAATCGCACTCCCATCGATGTAATGAATACTGTTATTGTTCAACACAATGGCGATTCATGGTCTTCAGAGGGAGACACGCAAAGTATTTTAGTCTCGCAAAATTTAACTCAAAAAGCTCTTTCGCAAACTACCATGCAACCAGATTTAGTTGTGTGGAGCGAGACGGTCTTATCAGCGGCATTTCCGTATGCGCTAGAATCATACGATGTCTTGCCTCTTGAAAATCCTTTGTTTCCTTTTATAAAAAAAATAAATGTTCCCTTTATCATTGGCGGGCCTGTCGTTAGCAATCCAGAGAAACGGCATATTCATAATGCGGCAAATTATTTTGATAAAAATGGCGATTGGCTTGATTATTATGCTAAAATTCAATTAGTACCTTTTGCAGAAGGAATTCCGTTTGCTGATAATAAAATTGTGCAAACATTGCTTAAAACGCTTGTGGGTTTTTCGCGCGGCTGGACACCTGGTACTGAATATAAAAACTTTTCAGTACCGCTTCATTCGGGAAAAAATGTTGCAATTTCTACTCCTATTTGTTTTGAGGATGCATTTCCAGAAACGTGCAAGCGTCTTTTTGCTGCTGGCAGCCAAGTTTTTGTTAATATTACAAATGATTCGTGGTCAAAAACAAATTCTGCGGAATATCAACATTTTGTCATTGCGTCCTTTAGAAGTATTGAGCTTCGAAAAACAATGATACGTGCCACTAACTCAGGCTATTCTGTTGTTATTGATCCTGTTGGAAAAATTCTTGCCGATATACCGCTTTTTGTTCAAGAGAGCATCTTTGTTCCCGTACCGATTTATGAACGCATATACACCTTTTATTATATTTTTGGGGACTGGGTTCCATTTTTTAGTATTCTTCTTTTATCGATTTTAGCTATTTTTGACCATCTAAAAAATTGCAATTGCTTGAGAAGAAAAAAATGATAAAATCTCAAAGTATACGTGCTACAAAAAAAACATGCTTTGTATTTATTTTTGCCTTAGTGCTTTGTGCAAGCAATTTTTTAAACTTCTCGCTCGGCAACTTTCATTTTTTTGGGCAGCAAATTGGTATACTTTTTACGGGACTTTTATTATCATTTCCGCAAAGTGGTGCAGCCGTTGGTATCTTTTTTCTCATCGGTATTGCAGGTTTTCCCGTTTTTCCTGATTTTAATTCAGGCGTTTACACTCTTTTTTATGGTAAAAACGCAGGCTATCTTATGGGATATTTTTTTTCGGTTATCGTTGCAAGCTATATGATTCGAAAGACTGATGAAAAAAAATTATCGCTTTTAAAAATATACAAAGTAAGCGTCATTGCCAATCTTATTTTATATATTTTTGGCATAAATCACATACAAAAAGGAGCTAGCAAAACGGTTCTTGATGCGATTAATCAAGAACTTGGTTCCTCTCGCCTCATAAGCGATGCAATTAAAATAATTTTTGTTGGTGCTATAACGTACTTGATTCATCCTTTTTTTGACAAACATATAAATGAAAAATCAGCTACTCTAACTCAACCG
>JBOFTD010000184.1:0-2619 GCA_051651885.1 Treponemataceae bacterium | reverse complement strand
ATTTTTGCAGGAATGTATCCGCCGTATCAGACGCTCAATTTAGATTATGATATTACTTTTCCTCTGGGTGCAAGCTTGCAATACGATTATTTTTCACAGGAGCGATCGATTACAGGATTTTCAGCAGAGCTCGGAGCTGCGGCAAATCTCTTTTATTTTAGAGGAAATCAAAAAGCCCAGTATCAAGAAAGCATTATCCGCAATCAAATTCAAAAATATCCCCATTTTTCAATTCATACGTCACTTGGCACGTCGCTTAGAGCATTTTTTAAGAATAATAAGTCGATGATTGTTCGACTAGGGGCGCAATATACTTTTTCATATTTGAATGCCGTTGTTATTCCCGTAAGTCTTGACCTGCAAAAACAATACGACGCAGAGCGAAGAAAAACGATTAAACACATGTTTGGGTTTGATGCAAACTTTTTTTTCAACCTAACATCGACTATAAAATCAGGCCCTTTTTTTGGTGTCACGTTTAATTTTGCAACTCGTCACTATGGCGATACGAACAGCTGGATTTTCTCGAACGCATTTAAGCCCTACATTGGCTACCGAATTGGCGGCACTGTTTACCCCAAAAAAACACAAACTCCCCTCTTAGAAGAAGATCCTATAACCCAAGAAGAAGAAATTGTTCTTGAAAAATTTGAGGTTATAAAAAATTCTTTGGATATTGTTTCAATTGCACAAATTACAGAGATATCTATGACAGAAGAGCTATCTACAGAGGAATTATTATCAATTGACGAAAATAATGCTTTGCTTGCAGCTCTTGTGCGTGAATATGATCAAAATCTTGCAGCAACAATTAAAAAAGCTGAAAGAAAAAAAAGCCCTATCATTATTAGTAAATTTGATTTACAAGGACCAGATGAAGAAGGTTTTGTCAGTTTTTTAACTGAAGTAAAAAATATATCGAAAAAAAATATAGCAAGCATTCAATTTACCCTAACCCCAATTAATGAAAAAGGAGAAATTGTTTTCTCATCAGTTGGCAGAAGCAATGTTCTTGTACACACACCAGATACATTAATGGCAAATTCTACGAGTGGATGGACGTGGCTTAAACTTTGGCAAAATAAATCAATCGCATCTATTAAAATGCGTGACGCACACATTTTATTTGATGATGATTCTTCCATTTTTATTGATAATGTGGCAAATATAATACTCGATGAAAAAATCTATCATAAGAATAAAGAAGTTGAGCAAAAAATCAAAAGACTTACAACAGAGGCTCAGTAAACTCTCTTTTTCTCATGGTCATAAGATGATTATAAAAAGCCTATCATTTACACCACTGCTGAAGCAATTTGATAATGACTTCAGTTGCACAAACCATTTGGCTTAATGACGCCCATTCAGTGCGGGAATGAAAATTATGCCCACCAGTAAAAATATTGGGGCAAGGAATTCCTAATTCGGTAAGACGTGCTCCATCGGTTCCTCCACGAATTGGTTTAAATACAGGCGTTATTCCCACTTCTTCTACTGCATTAACAAGATTCTGCATAACAGCAGGATTTTTTTGAATCTTTTCTTTCATATTTAAATACTGCTGCTGAATATCAACAGTAACAACACTTCCCTTGTTTTTTTGTTCGATTGCTTTCGACAAAACTTTAACACTCTCAATACGATAATTCATATTCTCTCGATCAAAATCACGTAAAAAAAGCGTAACCTGAGATTGCTCAATCCCGCCAGTTATTTTCATGGGTGCATAAAAACCTAAGTAAGCATCAGTGGCTTCAGGACTTTCATTTTGCGGCAACAATGTAATAAAATGAGCAGCCATGGTAATTGCATTGATAAAATCAGGGCGAGCAGTTCCTGTATGCTTTGATTTTCCCGTAAAAGTAATTTCTGCCTTAAACGCATTAAAACACTCATACTCGATTTCTCCCGCCTGCCCTCCATCAAGGGTATAAAAAATTGTTGATTTAATTTTATCAAGCGGAACTTTATCCATGCCATGCCCTGTTTCCTCGTCAGGAGAAAACAAAATCTCAATACCACCATGGGCAATATTATTTTTTATAATAAATTCAACAGCTGTAATAATTTCTGCAATGCCGGCTTTATCATCTGCCCCTAAAAGTGTTGTGCCATCAGAAGTTATAATTGTATCATCAAGACAGTTTAGCAAATTAGTTTCACTATCTGGGGATAAAACAACGTTGTTTTTCAAAGTTATTTTTTGCCCAGAATAATTTTCAAAAATTTGCGGTTGCACATTTTTACCAGAAACTTCGCTTGCCGTATCAAGATGTGCACAAAATCCAATTGTCATAGCATTTTCTAGTCCCTTTGTTGCATTAATTCGTGCATACACATAACCATACTCAGTAATTTCTACCTGCGAAACACCAATTTTTTTTAATTCATCATGTAATTGAATAGCAAAATCTTTTTGTTGATCCGTTGAAGGCATAATTCCCTTATCTGCATTTTCTGGGCTGCTTGTTGAGTAAATCTTTGTATAGCGAATAAATCGATCAAGCAATAAATTTGCCATATCATTATTTGAAAGTATCTGTTTTATTGTTTTCATGCTAAAAAAATAGACTAAAAAATAAAAAAAAGCAAGCAAAAAAGCTTTTTAGAAAATTCAAT
>JBOFTD010000183.1:0-2659 GCA_051651885.1 Treponemataceae bacterium | reverse complement strand
TGACAGCAACATAGGAAAGTAATAATACGATTCCAAATGGCCACTTAATTGATTCTTTAGAAAATATAATTGCTGATCGAAATACTACGAGTACAAAAAGCATTGCAGGAAACAACACCGTAAAGAAATTTATGTCAACAAAGAGTCCTTGTCGTGTAACTGCAGTAGAAAGTCCAATTACAAATAAAATATTTAAGATGTCTGCACCAATAATATTGCCAATGGCTAAGTCCCCGTGTCCTTTTTTTGCAGAGGTCAATGCCGTTATTAATTCTGGAAGCGAAGTGCCAAAAGCAACTAATGTTGCGGCGATAATTGTTTGGGGAATGTTCAATCGAATTGCTGTTTGCTCTACTGCAGGCAAAAGAATTTTTGAAGAGCTTATTACTAAAATAATTCCGCCAAACATTTGTAATATAATCAACCATAATGCCATGTTATCACTTTGCTCATCAGTATCTTGTATCGCCATATTTTGAGAGCTTTTGATTGTATGAACTAAGTATATAACAAGGAGGGCTAAAAATACAAATCCTATAAATTGTGGAATTTTTCCTCCAAATAAAAAAACATTTTTTCCGCCTGAAAAAATTAAGCTAACGATTACTAAAAGTAAGCCTGCATTGAATTGAATCCATCCTTGAGTATTAACTATTTCTTTTTTAAAGGGGAGGGGACTAACTAATGTTGCAAGACCTAAAATTAAACCAGTGTCACAAATTACCGATCCAACAGCATTGCCCAATGCCAAACCGGGAGCACCCTTCAAGGCAGACATTACCGAAACAGTAACCTCGGGTAATGTTGTTCCCAAGCTTACTATTGTTGCCCCAATAATCATTTTTGGAATTCCCCATCGAATCGACAAAACAACTGCCTTGTCGACTAATATATCCGCACCTTTTCCTAAAATAAGTAATGATAAGGCAATGATTATAAATAAATAAAAAAAACCAAGACCGCCAGCTGGTAGCGATTGCATAAAATTCGACAAAAATGCATCAATCATAGAAATATAGTACATTAAAAAGAATATTTTGACTAGTGTCAGGCTTAGTTTTAGGAGATTATCTTGCCTATAAAGAGTTTGGGCCATACTAGTTAAATTAAAAAACTTATTTTTACGTAAGTGTCTCTTATCCTAACGTACTTGTGCGTAAATCAAAAAGTTATCATATTTCTGATTTACACAAGAGTTTAAACATTCAACTAAATATTTTTGTGCGTTGTAAATAGGAATAATAATTGATATCTTTATTTGATAATGATTAAAATTCAAAAAAACCTCTAGGCTAGTGCGTTTTTAAACAAACTAGTACAATTTACTTTTATTTTAACAAAACTAAAAAAAACTTGATTAAGGAATGCTTTTTTTTGCTACCATTGCATCTGTTATCATTTTACTTAAAAACTACTGGATTTTTTTTTATATTCGGTATATTATGGAGGCGGAGGTTTTATGGATTTAGTGCACGATGACGCATTGTTTGAAGAATGTACAGCTTATATAAGTCGCTGTCATGAGGAAATAGAAAAAAGAATTGTCGGTCAAAAAGATATTGTTTCTGGCATTATGATTGCTTTGATAGCTGGTGGCCATGTACTTCTTGAGGGCGTCCCCGGTTTAGCTAAAACGCTTTTAGTTAAAACTTTTTCTGATATTTCTGGCTTTGATTTTAAACGTATTCAGTTTACTCCTGATTTATTGCCTGCCGATTTAATTGGTACGCTTTTTTATGAGCAGGCAAAGGCTCAATTTTCTATTCGACAAGGGCCTGTTTTTACTAATCTTGTGCTTGCTGATGAAATAAATCGATCTCCTGCAAAGGTTCAGTCGGCTTTACTCGAGGCGATGGCAGAGCGTCAAGTTACGATTGGCGATACAACACTTCGCCTCCCAAATCCTTTTTTTGTACTTGCAACGCAAAATCCTATAGAGCAAGAAGGAACGTATAATTTGCCAGAGGCCGAGCTTGATCGTTTTTTAATGAAGCTTATTTTGCCTTATCCGTCAATCACAGAAGAAATTGAAATTGTAAAGAAAATGGACAGTGGCGATATTTCCTTAATTCCGGTAGAAAAGGTTTTTACGTTAGAGGTAATTACAAAAATTAGAACGCTTATTTCAACAATTGTTTGTGATGATAAAATTATCGAATACTTAGTGTCGCTGGTTGCTGTTACTCGTCCTGATTATGCTGGAGAGAAAATATCACTAAACAAATTAAGCGGTGCTAAAAATCGTGATGATGTGTTAAAATACTTGTCGTTTGGTGCATCTCCGCGTGCAACGATTGCCTTATTGCAATGTGCAAAAATTGCAGCGTTCTTTGCTGGTAGGCATTATGTTTTGCCCGATGATGTAAAACTTGTAGCTCCTTCGGTTTTGCGACATCGTATCGTGCTTTCGTATGAGGCGAGTGCCGATGGTCTTACCTCTGATACTATTATTGAAAAGATACTGAGTGTTCTACCTTTACCGTAACAAATAATGCCGCATAATCTTGATTATCAAAATCTTATAAAAAAAGCTTCTCGCTTGCGATTATCAGCATTTTCTTTAGCTGAAGGAATGAAAAATGGCATTTTTCGCTCTCTTTATCGCGGACACGGTATTGAATTTGCAGGCGTGCGTGACTATTTATACGGGGACGATGTT
>JBOFTD010000182.1:0-11715 GCA_051651885.1 Treponemataceae bacterium | reverse complement strand
ATGATTTTGGTAAAATCATCGTGTTCAAAAAATTTTAAAAAATCATTTTCTGTATATAACTCAAATGAATATTTTTTTTCAGGTTGAATATTGCTTTGCAAATTTTGGATATATTGTTTTTCGGTATTGATGGGCAGAGCAAAAATTGATTTCCCCTGTTTTTCAATAATTAATGGATCATTATCAGGATCAAATAAATTACTGTCCAATAAAACATAATCAAATCCACATGTTTTTAATGTTGGAATAAGTAGCGAGTCCCATGCACTTTCATGCAATACAATTCCGCGTGGACGCTTTCCAAATAATTTGCGTATTTGTGTGGTTAAAAGTTCTATTTGCCCTACGCGGTCAATTGGTGGCAAAAGAGGAAAAAGTGGATTATAAAATCCTCCTCCTAATATTTCGATTTGTTTTCGAGCAACTAATTCTTCTACCAGATTTAAAAACTCTGGATGTTTTTTTTCAAACCACTGTAATTGCTCTCCCGTAAAAAAAAACATGCACTCGATATGTGGATTTTCGTATAAAAAGGGCATTAATTTTTTATAAATATTTTTATATGCTTCAGTTGCTGTGGCGGGATCATTGTATTCTGAAAATGTATTGTAAATACCAAAACAAATATTACTTTTTTCCATGTTGATGAGGTGTCCATTTTTTTAGAATTGTTTGAATTTGCTTTATTAATTGGTAATACGCGTCAAGAAATAAAATCAAGCTTGTTTTTTCTCTGTCATTTTTAACAATGCAGTTTTGAGGGCATATTTTGAGTTCTTCTTCGCTCAGAGCAACGGGATTTTCAGGGTTAATCTGTGTAAAATTATAATTAATAGTTTTATAGGGTTTGTTTTTTTCAACGCATTTTCTACAATCAGTACAGGCCTTTGAACAAATAGCAAGTGCTTCTTCGCCATCTTGCGTTGAGCAGGCAATGGCATTTTGCATTTTAGTCGGTGTAAGCTGAATAAGCGAATTTGGGCACGCTGCAATGCATTTTCCGCAGCCAGTACACAAATCCGTAACAAGAGCCGTGTCATTTTTGATGATAATTGCATTTTGTGGGCATACTCGCACACAGTTTCCAAGTCCTATGCATCCCCATATACATTGCGTTGTATTATTGTATTGTGATTTAATAAGACTGCAATCTGTAATACCGATATACTGAACTGTTTTTTTAACAACACGTTTTGCATTACAATAAATAAACGCTTTTTTGTTGACAGGTGCTGATGGAATTATTTCGGCATCATTGTAATCGATTTCAAATTCATTGTGAAATTGGAAAGTTGTTTTTGGTAAAAAACTTAACTGAAATTGCTGCACAAGTCGAAAAAGAAAAAATGAAAATCCAATAAAGAGGATGCAAAATAATAAATATAATAAAAATACTACTATCAATTCACTACCTCAAAATTGAGCCACGAGAGATTCCATGCATACATAGCGATTAAAATAAATGCAATGCTAATCAGAATGAGCGTTGATGTTTTTAAATAATACGGTGTTTTTGCCTTGTTAATTTTTTGTATAATTGTATAAAGCAGCGGAACAAAAAGTGCGAGTGAAAAACATGCAGCTCCAATAAGCAAAAAGCCTTCAGGTAGGGTCGTGCTTTCGGATAAGGCAAAAAAAGTTATTAAAAGAGATGTAAAAGTTTCAGGGTATGACTGGGAAAATAATAGCGTTGTTGCAATATCGATCATTTTTGAAATAAAGAGAACAACGAAAAAAATAAAAATAGGTACTAAATCTGCAAAGCCAAAAGGAGCTAAAAGATTGGTTGATATAACCCACAGTAAACTTATTGTTATAAGCGATGTTACAAAAATTTTTAAGCAATAAAACCAAAATGATAGTGACATATTTTTTGAAAAATCGATTCCTTGCTTTATCCCTATGCCATAGATGAGAAGAGCTGACGAGCAAAAAATATAATAAAAGAAAGGATTAAGAATGAGCATCTTTACTCCTTTTTATTAGTATATAGAGATGTTTTAAAAATAAATAACAAGCAGTGATACTCGCTAAAAAAATTATTCCTGCAGGAATGCTTGCTAAGAATGTTGTTTTATTTTGGGAGCGTTCGAATAAAACAATTTCTTTTAAGCCATCGTGTACAGGTAGTGTTATCGTTCCATAGCCTGCAATATCTCGAAATATAAAAAAGAGTAACGCAAAAAGAGTAAATGTAATCATTCTTTTTAAGATTTCGACAGTTTTTTTCTTAAATGGAATTTCGTAATTTGTAAAAATAATTCCAAACAAAAACGAAGAAAAACATACTAAATAATATGTAAAACTAATTGTTAGTGCAATGATTGGTGAGAAAAGTACCATTATTTGATAAAGGAGTGCCGAAAAAACTACTAAAAAAATTAAAAGCATACTTGATGTAAGTGATTGATTTTTCAACTTTTTTATTAAAAATTCGACAAGCAAACTAAAAAAACATAAAAGGTTTAATTGCAATACGACGATTATTCCATAAGCAAATCTTCCCGGAAAAGGAATGAGAATGGATAATACTCCAAGCAAAAAAATAGAAAAAGCTGATTTTTTCATTCAATAATTTCCTTTAAATACAAAAGCTTTGAAATTTTTTTTCGCCAAAAAACTATCATCGAGTCGGTGATTCCATAATTAAAAATATCTTCATGCGGATTTGCAATTCCTGCAATGCCTTTAAAGAAAGTTCCTTTTGAGTTAGAAATAAAGACCATTGGTACGGGGCCTGAGAAGCCAGTAACGCGGACAATGATGGCAAAAGAGGGGGATGGAAACTCATCATTTATTGTTAATGAATAAATTGCACTTGCAGATGAAATAGGTAGTTTCAATTGAACAAAATCTCCTACAATATAATTTCCTTTTTGTGCTGCATCAAGAACCGTTTGCGTTTGTTTTTTTAAGCCAGCCTTCCAAGTATTTCTTGTAAAAAGTGTGGTATAAAACACAATAATAAGTAAAATTAATAAGCTGCCACAAAAAATAAGCGTGTCTCGAATGATGATTTTATGTTCAATTTTCATGAAAGTTTCATCTCCATTAACTTTTTGTTAAAATATAAAAATAAGAAATTCTCACTAAATAATATTGCGGGGGAAATAATATTAATCAGTAGTATTATAAAAAAAGATCCAATGGCAGAAAGTCCTGTTCCATTAATAAAAAACGTTAAAAGACCTGCAAAAACTCCAAAAATAATTTTTCCGATAAAACTTTTGGGCGTTGTACCATACCATTGCAAAAGAAAAAAGCAAATAAATAACGTGCCACTCGTAAGTAAGGCAAATAAAATATCTCCTTGCTCATAGGTTCCTGATGCGAAAATTGAGCCAAAAAAATAAATTAAAAATCCATACATTGATAGAAAACAAACGGGAATAACCCAGTCAATAATATCGAACGAAAATAAAAAAAGTGATGCAATAATTGTCAGTAAATTAAATCGATATGCGGGGATAAGTGACTGTGAATCCCACAAAAGTGAAATATATCCTTCAGGAAATTCTGTGTCAAAATAGGTAAGAAAAAACTCATTAAAAAAATTGGTTTCTATGGGGAATAGTTCAAATGCATTGCTGACAATGAGTTGTGCAAGTAAATTATGGGGAACTAAAAAATTATTCTTTGTGATAATTTCATCAAAAAAAGGCTTACCCAGTAAAAAGAGAAATATAATCACGATGCTAATCGGATTTACCCATGCGTTTGCAAACTCGCCAAATAAATGTTTGCTAATGAGCATTCCAAAAAAAATAATAAAAAAAGCTGAAAGATATGAGTAATTTGACGGAATACACATGCCAATTAAAAGACCTTCAACAAGAGCACATTCAAAGTGGATGAGCAATTTTTTTTTCGATAAGAGTGAAAAGAGTGACTGTGCAAGAAATGTTGCACAAACACTACACAGCAAAAGTATAAGAGCTGAATAGGACTTTGTTATTCCGAGCATAAAAAATTGTGGCGAAAGTACCAAAATTAATACATAACACGTTGTTTTAAGTGATGGTTTAATAAAACGAAAAGGTGAAAAAGTTAGAGGATTACGGCGTTGTTGCAATTTTTTCTCCTTGTATCATTTGATTAATTGCCTGAAATAAAGGAAGGCGAGAAGGGCAAACGGTATTGCACAATCGGCATTTATAACATAAGTGCACGGATTTATAATAAGCGGTATCTTCTTTTTGTTCTAATAAAAACAGAGAATACAATTTATCTGGGTGCAATCCGGCAGGACAAATTTGATGGCACTGTCCACAGTCAATACAAGAGGTTGTATGATGATTGTGAAAAGTCAATTTATTAATTGTAATCGATTTTACATATTTTGTAATCGGTGAATTAAAGTTACTTATAACGGTGCCCGTTATTAAACCATTAATAATAATTTTTGCTTTTTTGTTAATAATCCCGCCAGCCTCAATGAGTAAACTGCTAATTGGTGTGCCAATTTTTGTTTTCAGAATTTGAGGCTTTTGAATTGCATCTCCACTCACTTGTATGTATCGATCTATCAGTGGTTTGTCAAAACACACTGCCTCGTGCACAGAAAGAAGGGTAGTGCTGTCAATAAAAATATCAGTAATACGAGCAGGATAGTCTTTTTTGTTTTGTAACATTTCAAGAAGCTCAAGGTTTCCGCCACAGGGATAAAAATTAATATCAACGGGTAAAAAAAAGAATGGTGTTGAATATTTTTCATTGTGTTGCTCTAGTTTTTTTTCAGGATGAGCTCCCAGAATTTGGGGAGAATACATAAAATAAAGGGCATTAGCTCGCATAGCCTTTGCAACAATAAAAGCCCCCTGTAAAATTTGATCAAAAAAGTTTTTTGCCAAAAAAGCATCAATACAACAACTCGGATCATCATCATATAATCGAATAATTAAATTTTTTTCGGGCAGATTTTTTGTTTCTTCTAATTGTTGCGAAAGTGGAATTGGACTTTCAAACGTATTTGTAATTCCTTTTTCTGCAAAATAGCGAATGATTTGATCAGAAGACAAAAAATTCCATGATAATTGCTTATTTATTTTTCCTGTGTACGAAAAGCGGCCATTGAGTTTAATTTTTGCACACAAAGACTTTCTTCCATTAGGCATACTATCAGAAATTATTTCAGTGACTTTACCCGGAATTGGTGCATGCAAATTGCAGCCACTATTTTTGCCTGTCGCAATGACCTCTCCTTCAGAAACGATTTGTTCTTGTTTGATTAAAATCGTGTACTCATCAATGTCTTGATCAAATGAAATAAGGGATTCAACAGGCAAAAGTGCATTTTTAAGTTGCGTGTACTGAGTATCCTTTTTTTTTATAATATTTTTTACTGCAACCACAAATATCCTTAATCAACTAGCAAATGATAATTATTCGCTCGTTTATTTTTAAGTTTTGTAAATCAAAGATTTATAAAATTTATTTTTATTTAGTATAATTATTTACGAAATTTATTTTTCAAAAAAAAGCTCGTAAGGTGTGTTGAGTTTACCAAAAAGGCGATTAAACCCAAGCTTAATGATAGCAAAAAATTATATAAATGTATATTACTAAAAGATAAATTTCTTGTTTTTCTTTGCGATACTGCGTATGAAACCGTAAAAAAAGATTCATTGCTGAGGATCATTTTTTCAATTGATAATGGAAAATTCTTAATTTTTTTGAAAAGCGTTTGAATGAATATTTCATCAAAAGTTAATACAAGATTTTCTGTTTTTGTGATAGTTGAGTTGTCCTCTTTTTGATATTGCGTATAAAAAATTTGCTCTCCAAATGAAATATTTTTGTTTGGATTGTGTATTGAAACAAACGGAAACACATTCATCTGCCAATACGTACTGATGATCAAAATAGAATTTATCATGCTCGGTTGTGATTGTTCATAAAGCTCTGAAAAACGACTAAAATCATTTATTTTTTCATGGAATGATGGTTTAGGGATAGCAACTTGTGTAATTGAGTGTGCGTTGTCAATTGTACTTGTATTGAGGGCAAACAGAATGGAAAAAAAAATGACAAAAAAAAGTGTATATCTTGAATATTTTAGATAAAAGTTTTTTGCTAAGTGTACGGTTTGGACTCCTGTTATCGAAAGGGGAATAAAAAAATATTTTTTTTGATTTTGTTTTTTTAAAAGCGTATATAAAAACAGTCCACTAAGTAAAATGATGATGCAACACAGAAAAATCAAAAAAATTGTTACTCCTCCCGCAAGAGCCGTTAATAGGGAAAAAAGCAAAAAAAGCATAATTTGTTTATCTTTTTTGAGTGCTGCTATATAATGATATTTATTTATGTATTGTAAAAAAATAATAAAAGAATTGATAAAAAAGATGCTTGCTATGCAAAGCATAAATTCAGGAAAAAAAATAAATGTAAAAACAAAGGGAATGCTTGCAAAAATAAAAAAAAGTTTATGTTTTGCTTGAAACAAATAAAAAAGCAAGAATATGACAAAAAGAATTTTTTCAAAAAAACGAGACGTAGTTGAGTTTTCAAAAAAATATTTTCCGCTAAAGTCTGTAAAGGCTGCTGTAATTTTTTTTTCAAGAAGCCTTTCATTTTTTATATAGTAGAGACGAAAATTACCTGTTTGATCAAAAAAGTATGAATCAAGTTTTTTTTGATATTCAAAATATAATGGCTGAACAGGAGCATACAAAATTTCTTTTGAAAAGGGATTTTGTCTATCAAAAGGATTATACCGAGTCGTTGAAAATGAAATCACGTGCTCAATTTTTTTACTTGCCAAAAGTGTTAGAACTTTTTCTTCGTCGATTGAAGATTCTACAGCAAGAACACGAACATTTTTCCACGTTGAATCTTGATTTTTTTTTGAAAAAAAAAGGAATAAACTGAGTATCATAATTAGTGGAATAAAGGCAAAAAAAAATATTTTATGCATGATTATAGAATAGAAAACGCTGTTCCGATAAAAAATCCAAGTAATGAACCAACAATGACTTCAAATGGTTTATGGCCATGAATTTCTTTAAGGGATTTAAATTCTATAATAGATTTTTTTTCAAGAGCTCTGCCGATTTCATTAAGTGTTTTTGCTTGTTGCCCACTTGAACGGCGAACGCCCACTGCATCACGAATGACTACAAGGGCAAAGCAGAATGATAAAATAAAAATATCAGAGTTTAAGCCTGATTGGTATGCAATTGAGGTGCAAAGAGATATTACTAATGCACTATGACTTGAAGGCATTCCACCGGTGCGCCAAAAGGAAAGATCAATTAATTCACGGACAGAATCGATTCGTGCCGTCAATAATTTAATGAGAGTTTTTATAAACTGTGCTGAAAACCAGCTAAAAAGGGCTGATAAAAAAATGGGATTTGTAAAGAGAAGATTAAATTGGGAATTTATTGTTCGATTCATCTTTTGTATTTTCGTTTGCAAAGGCTTTTTTGTCAAGAGGTAAAGAAAATTTATCTTCATTTGTAAACGTCATATTGTTCAAAAATAAAACTGAATGGAGGGCGCGTTTTTTAATAATCGAGTGCACTGTTTAATTTGGGAAAAGAGTTAAAAGTGTTTGATTACAAATTTCAGCAGCTTTTGCATCGCCTTGCTGTTCGTACGTATCGCGTAAATTAAATAAAGCATCATAAAAATGTGGGTCGATTGTGAGTGCTTGTTCAAAAGAGGCACAGGCATCCTCATATTTTTCGATTGTGAATAAAGCAACACCCATGTTATTCCATAAACTTGCGTTGGTATCTCTAACTTCAAGTCCGCGTATGTAAAAATCTAGTGCAGAGTCATAATCTTGTAAAGAAAAGCACACAAGTCCCAAAGAATCATAAAGCTCATCATCGTCGCTAAAAAGGTTTAAGGCTTGCAAAAGATTTGATTTTGCGGATTCAAGGTCGCCATAACTTCGATGCATGATTCCGAGATTGAACCACAAAAGATAATTTGATTTATCAAGAGATAAGGCTTTTTTTAAACAAGCAACAGCTTCTTCGTACTCTCCACATGAAGCTAATTCGATTGCTTGTATATTTAGATTTTCAGAATTTTCGTGCATACTTATTAATATAATATGCATACAAAAAAATCACAAGATATAATGTCGTAAAAAATAAAAATAGAGAGGGCGAATTTTAAGAATAAAAGATAAAATCCACGAGTACTCATCAGAATATTTTTGTATCTAATTTTTTTTGAATCTTAGAAATTTCATCTTGATAAATTATAAAAATATCGGTATCTTTTGTAAAAAGTCTGCTTTTTTGCTGATTTTTGTAATTCAAATCATTTTTATACAAATTTATTAAAAAAATATAATGTATGAAAATAATCTTTTTTGTGAAAATACTGCAAGCGTAAAAATGAACGCTAAATTATTGTCTTAAAGTAAAATAACTATAAACTACAATGCAAAAAGATACGATAATATCAGTGGATCTAAAACATGAAAAAAAATATATTAATAAATATATTTCTCACCCTATTACTCCTTCAGATAAATTCACTTGATTATAATGATTTTTATGATGATTTTAGCTCATTTTTAGAATCAATGATTTCGCCGAATGAAGGGCGAACTTCTTTTCGCTCTCTTAATATTCCATCTGGTGGACGATCGGAGGCGATGGGTGGCGCGTTTACAGGACTTGCAAACGATATCAGTTATTTGGAGCACAATCCTGCAGGGGCGGCAATATTGGAAAATACCGAATTTGCGGCCTTTCATAATTCGTGGATTGCAGATTCTGCCCTCGATTCAATAGCCTTTTCTCAACGATTTGGAAACTTTGGCTATGGTGTTGGTTTGCGAGTTTTTTATGTGCCTTTTACTGAATATAATATTGTTGGATGGCGAAATGCGAGTGGATACTACACCGAGTCAGTCGTAACGCTCAACGCTGCCTATAACTTTCTTGCAGGCTATGATTTTAAAGGAATTTCCGTTGGGAGCAGCCTAAAATTTGCTTATCGTGGAATGCCCGATTATGCAGACAAGGAAACTGATATTGTTGATGTTGGCTCGGGGCTTACCCAATCGGGATTAGCGTTTTTACTGGATATAGGAATTCAAACACGATTTTCTTTTGGAAAATTTTTTCTCTCGCGTGATCCTAATTTAAGCATTGGTTTTTCAATTTTAAATATTGGTGCAGGAATTACCGGTTTTGGTCGATCCATTATTCTTGACGATCCAGTGCCAACAAAAATTGCATTCGGTGTTTCTTATCAGCCGTGGCGTCCTTTTGTTATTGCGATGGAATTTCAACAACCTATAAATCTTTTAAGTTTTAGCGAATATGAATATCCGTATGTATCGCTCGGATTTTCTGTGATGTTTGCAGAATTTATTTCGATGCAAGCAGGTTTTGGTCTAAAAGGGGCAAATCCACGCGTTTCATTGGGGCTAGAAACAAGTTTTTTAAAGATTAAAGTTAATGCGTGTTACACCCTCGACCTTTCTTCATCTCTCAATCCTTTTAATCGTTTTAGTCTTTCAGCAAAGGTAAATTTAGGCGATATGAATCGAAAAAATAATCAAATTCGAGTAGACAATCTTTATAATGCCGGATTATATCATTATTCACAAGGAAACCTTGAAAACTCTATTAAACTTTGGGAGCAAGCTCTTGAAATAGATAAAAGTTTTGACCCTGCAAAAAAAGGCTTAGTTGCTGCACGACGAGCTTTTGACTTGCAAGAGCGTATTCAGTCAATTGATCAAGATGAGGAAGAATTGCTTAAAAGAATGTTTGGCCATTTAGAAAGCGATATTGATTTTGATGCTTTAGGCGACTATGAATACGATTTTTATAAAGACATTCCATAGTAGACTTTTTTTTAATAAAGCGATATTCTTAAAGAAGCAAATCTCTTATAATAAGGAACAAAAATGAAAAAAATTATTTTTTATGTGCTTTTTACGTGTAGCATTATGGTTGCATTTTCTTTTAGCAAAACTGATGCAAAAACTATTAGTGTTGCGGGAATTGGGGCAGTTAAAGTGGATCCAGATCGAGCTACTATTAATCTTGCCGTTATTACCAGAAGCGATTCGGTAACAAAAGCAACTTCTGAAAATGCAGAAAAAATGACGAAGGTACAAAAAGTTATTCAACAAATGGGCATTGGGAAGGATTCTTTTTCAACAGGTAATTTTAATCTTTTTCAAGAAATGGATTATCAAAATGGTAAATCAGAACCAGGGTTGTACCGTGTTTCAAATGATTTAATGATTGTTATAAAAAATATTGCGACCGTCGGTGATATTATTGATGCGGCTGTTAATGCGGGGGCAAATCAGCTTTCGAGCCTTGTTTTTTCTGCAAGCGACACAAGTGAAGCTATCAAACTTGCTCGCATTGAAGCTATCAAGCAAGCAGAAGAAAATGCAAGAACGCTTGTGGAAGCTGCAGGCGGAAAATTAGGGAAAGTTTTGAGTATTCAAGAAACAAGTCCAATGCAACAACCACGATTTGCGAATGCAAAGTTTTTTTCGAATCAAGAAGTCGCTTATGATTCAGCTACACCAATTAACCCAGGATCGAGTGATATTCGCGTTACTGTTTCAGTTATGTTTGAAATTTTGTAGAAAAAAAGTTTTTAAAAATTTAATTTTTATAGTTATTTTTTAGGAGATATTTTTAATACTAAGAAAAATGTTGCGTTAGGGATTGTAGCGGTATACTTTTTGCGAGGAACAAACAAAAAGATACAAGCGTAAAGCCCGCCAAAAAGTCAAAACATGTTTTGACTTTTTGGAACGCCCAGAAAAAGTATTCTTGTTGAAAAAAAGATAGCTTGAAAAAAATCCCTTAATGTGGTATACAGTAGGCTATGAATGAAAAAAATAAGAAGCTCGTACATTGGGCGGATCAAACGGCAGAAAAAATCATCCGAGAACGTGGTGATTTAGATTTATATACGTGTGCGTCAGGCATAACGCCTTCTGGGACGGTGCATATTGGCAATTTTCGAGAAATTATTTCGGTCGATCTGATTGTTCGTGCTTTGAAGGCTCGGGGAAAAAATGTTCGTTTTATTTACTCGTGGGATGATTACGATGTGTTTCGAAAAGTTCCTGCAAATATGCCAAATGCTGAGCAGCTGGAACAATATCTTCGTTTTCCCATCACCCTTGTGCCAGATCCTTTTGAGCGAGATGAGTCGTATGCACGGCATCACGAACTTGATGTGGAGCGTGTTTTGCCACAAGTGGGGATTAATCCTGAGTTTTTGTATCAATCAAAGCGATATCGCAAGTGCATGTATGCTGAAGGCATGAAAGTTGCTTTGCAAAAGCGGGACAAACTTAAAGAGATTTTAAATAGTGTGCGCGATGAAAAACACCAAATGACAGGGGAATATTGGCCTGTTGCAGCGTTTTGTTCAAATTGTAATCGTGACACCACCGAAATACAATCTTATGATGGCGAATACGGCGTTGCCTATCATTGCTCGTCATGTAATTTTTCTGAAAACGCTGATTTACGCACCGCAAAGGGAATTAAACTTGGCTGGCGTGTTGATTGGCCAATGCGTTGGGCGTACGAGAAAAATATTTTTGAGCCCGCAGGAAAAGATCATCACAGTCAAGGCGGCTCGTTTGACACAGCTCGTCGTGTTTCGCAAGAAATCTATGACTGGCCAGCACCCGTAACGTTTCAGTACGATTTTATCGGCATCAAAGGCACCCCCGGCAAAATGTCTTCATCCAAAGGAAAG
>JBOFTD010000181.1:0-1076 GCA_051651885.1 Treponemataceae bacterium | reverse complement strand
GATCTTAAAGATGAAGTTAAGGACATCCGCAAAGTTATGAGTGAGGATTATCAAAAACGGCTGTCAGGAATAGAGCAGACAGTCAAAGCGACACAAAACATTGTTTTAAAAATACAAGAATGGTTCATTCACAACACCCCAACGAGTGGCAAGGATAGTTAAATATGAAAGATATTTTTGCAGGTCATAAACGTATCATCATTTTACAATGCACAGAAAAACTGATCACAATGAGTAATGTGATGGCACAAAAACTTTTACGCACCTATGGGCATAGCCTCGCAATCGAAGAGGTCAATGCTCTTTTTATTTTTTTGCAAGAGCGAAACCTTGTAAAACTCCGTCAGCTTGATGAGGATATTTGGACAATTGAACTTACTCGCAAAGGACGTGATATTGCACTTGGGCTTGTACGTGAACAAGGCATTGACTTGCCTGTAGAGGATTAATCATGCCTCAAAAATCAAACATTGATCGCCTTGACGAGGAATTACGAAAAAAGCTCTTAAAATTACTCAAAGACAAAAACATAACACAGGCTCAAATTGCTGATGCCATTAATGAACAGGCAGGGCATATTGTTATTTCAAAAAGTGGCGTCAATCGTTACAAGCTTAAAATGGATAAATTTATTGAAAAATCAAATCAAGCTCGATCCGTTGCAGACCTCTATGTAGAAAAACTCGGCTCCTCAAACTCAAATAGTATGGGCAAGGTTTTGAATGAGCAAATCCGTATTGCAGCCTTGTACGCAGCCCCACCATCTTGAGGAACGGTGGGGCTGGTTTTAAGAGCATTTATTATGCCGTCAATGCGAGCAGTCATTTTATCAAGGTTTGTTTTTAGCTCTTGTGCAATGACCACGCCACCTTTTTGCTTACCGTTTATTTCTACCGTGCCATCATTACGACAAATTACGGTGCTACCGCCGTCGGTATAAATGGCAACATCTCCCTCCTCTAAAGAAGGGGCATTTTCAGTATTTTCAATTGGCATGACTTGTAGTGCATCAAAAGAGCCTGCCACGCACAAAATACTCACCGTGCCACTTTTTGCCTTTGTATAAAATCCATAAG
>JBOFTD010000180.1:0-4968 GCA_051651885.1 Treponemataceae bacterium | reverse complement strand
ATTTTCTTTTTGAAAAGGAAGCGTTACAATATTATATTTTTTTAAGATTTCATCTGTATAAAAGACATCATCAACATCACTTCCCGTGATAATTGCATTTCTCGCATTGCAAATTTCTACAAGGGCAGTCATGCCCGTTCCTTTTATACCAACAAAATGGAGGTGCTTACCCGCAATATTTGTAAGTAAATTATCAGCAATCATCTAAAAATAATTCCATTTGCATCCATTTTTTCAATAATAGCAAGCGACTCAAGTTGAATATTTTTGCTTCGAATTCGTTTTCCACCTTCTTGAAAGCCTTTTTCAATGACGATGCCTGCCCCTGCAATATTTGCTTGTGCTTTATGGCAAATATCAACCAAAGCTTCCAAAGCACAACCGTTTGCTAAAAAGTCATCAATTAATAAAACCGTATCATCCTTTGATAAAAATGCTTTTGAAACAATAATTTCATAGGTAGTACCATGCGTAAATGACTGTGCTTGAGAAGAATAAACAGAATTTTGGTCAATATTTTTTGTTTTATTTTTTTTTGCAAATAAAATAGGAATATTATTAAAATGCTGTGCACTAATGGCAGCAACGGCAATACCTGACGCTTCTACCGTAAGAATTTTCGTAATATGCTTATTCGTAAATCGATTTTTGAATTCTTGCCCAATTTTATTTAGTAAATCAATATCAATTTGATGATTAAGAAAACTATCTACTTTAAGGATATTTCCTCCAAGCACAACACCGTCTTTTTTTATTTTTTCTTGTAACTCTTGCATCCAAAAACTCCTCTATTTTCTAAAATTTTCTTCCTTCTTTATACATATAAAATCCTATCACAATAATAATTTATTGTAAATTACTTTAAAATAAAACATTGTAATTACGATTACTCATGCTTCCATAAAATCACTCATTTTGATATACTTCTTAACTATGACGTATGCAATTATTGATATTTTTTTTTGTTTGATTGTGTTTATTTTTATGATTCATGGATCTATACGTGGCTTTGTTGATGAGTTTTTTTCAAAACTTGCTTTTATTATTGCCCTTATTGCAAGTTTTTTATTTTATTCCTCATTTATCACACTGTATGAAAAATATGTTTCTGTTTTAATTATTCGCAATACTTTATCATTTCTCTCCGTTTTTATCATTGTCTATATCATCGTTCGATTAATTCAAAAAATCGTCGGCCTTGCGTTTCGTGGAGAAATACTCAAAGGATTAGATAAATCACTAGGAATTTTACTTGGTGCAGTTGAAGGATTTTTACTCGTTGGCATTATTTTATTTATTTTATATTCGCAACAATTTTTTAATGCAGAGGCACTTCTCAAAGACAGTTTTTTTGTAAAAATACTTTCGCCATTTATTGGAGAAGCCCAAACTTATTTTTTTAAGGTGATTGAAACTAAAAATGTTTGATAATATATTACATCAACATATCACTTCATTACTTAAAGAAGATGTAATTCATAATCGCTTACCACAATCACTCTTATTTTCTGGAAAAATTTATTCAGGTAAATTGACAACAGCACTAGAGCTTGCACGCATTTTATCATGTGAAGCGGCACATCCACAAAAGGCTCTTTGGGAATGCCAGTGCCACTCATGTCATCAGCATAAGCTATTATTACACCCGAGCATACTTATATTAGGCCGAAGAGAATGTTCCCTTGAAATTGCAGCCTCATCAAAAACTTTTTTAAAAGCACTTGAAAATAAAAAGCCTTACACAAAAGCAACGCTCTATCTTTTTATTCGTTCAATCAGAAAACTCACCTGTCGTTTTAATACAACCGTGCTTGAAGGAGATGAAAAAGCAAGTAAAATTGCAAGTCTTTTATCAGATATTACTGAAATTTTAGAGGAGCTCGATATTTTTTTATCTGATTCTTCTAAAAATTTGGATTTTTCAAATAAAGTTGAAAAAAAAATTAATACTCTGATTGCTCTTACTCAAAAACTTGAAAATAACTTTTTAACAAGTAATTTTCCGATTGATCATATTAGAAAAATCACTGCGTGGTGCCATTTAAAATCAATGACATCAAAAAAAATTATTATTTTTGAAAATGCTGAAAAAATGCAAGAAGGCAGTCGAAATGCACTTTTAAAAATACTCGAAGAGCCTCCAGTTGATACAATTTTTATTTTTATCACTACAAATAAAGCTGCAATTATGCCGACAATCGTATCTCGAATGCGAAATTATGCTTTTTGCGAGCGCACTATTGAACAACAAAAAAATATACTTTCAAGACTTTTCCATGTGGAGACTGCAACAAATTTTGAAACTTTTTTTTCATCCTTTTTATCTATTTCTCCTGAGATTTTTATAACAGAAGCAAAAAAGCTGTTAAATGCAATCTATATCAATCAAAAACAGTATGTTGTTTCAGCCATTTATACTATTTTTAATAAATTTGAGCAAAAAACGACCCTTAAATATTTTTTACAAGCATTATTAATGGAAGCAAAAAATCTTATGCAAAGTAACCAAATTCCATCTAAAGTCAAATATAATATGTATGCAATTAACAAACACATCAATGTTTTATATGAACAAATTATGATTTTTAATCTTAGTCCACTTTCTGCACTCGATCTTTTTATATTTAATTTACAGCAAAATCAGCAAGGAAGAGCTGCGTTGTAATGAGAAAGTTTATTCGCCGTCTTTCAACAAAGGTTTCAAAACTTTCAACTGACCAGCTGCAACGGTTGTTTAATTCGCTAACAAATGAAAATGAAACATTTAACGCCGTCATTGAATCTTTAAGTGTTGGACTGATTGTCTGTGACAAAAATGGAAAACTTCTTTTTAGTAACCGCGTTGCCGATCGTTTTATTCCGCTTTCACGTCACACTTTTGAAAAACTCCCCGTATGGGAGCTCGTAGAAAATAATGATATTGCTGAATTTCTTAAAAGAGCACAAAAAATGCAAAAAAATAGCACATCTCAGGATTTTCCGATCCAAACATCGATGGGAAGCGAGGTTATTCTTGTTTTAACCACCATGTCTTTGGTAAAAGAAAAAAAACTAATGGGCAGTATAATTAAAATTGATGATGTAACTGAAAAGCGGGCTCAAGAAACCTTGCTTCGCCGTATGGAAAACCTTGCAAGCTTAACAAATCTTGCAGCCAACGTTGCCCACGAAATTAAAAATCCTCTTGGAAGTATAAGTATTCATATTCAGTTAATTCAAAAATCGCTTGCAAAATCCCGCCGTGAACAAAAACTCCCTGATGAAAAATATGCCGAGCGCTATTTATCTATTATAAATGAAGAAATTGAGCGACTTAATCAAATTGTAGTTGATTTTTTGTTTGCGGTTCGCCCTATCAATGCTCGCTTGGAGCTTTTAAATCCTAATGAATTGATTACAAGTATTGTAGATTTTTTTAAGCCAGAGCTTTCCCTACAAAATATTCGTTTTGAGCTTAAACTACTTGAAAACTCTCCCCTTTTGCTCATTGATCCAAAACTTTTCAAACAGGCTCTGATAAATCTTTTTCAAAATGCACGTTCTGCTATCGAAGGTAATAATGGTATTATTTGGATTTCTTCACAAATTAAAAATGGGCAATACATTTTTAATATAGCTGATAATGGAAAAGGAATGGATCAAGCGACTCTTTCACGCATATTTGAACCTTATTTTACTACAAAGGCAAGCGGTAATGGGCTTGGACTTACTATGGTCTACAAAATTATTAAAGAATTTTCAGGCGATGTAAGCGTCAACTCATTTGCAAACGATGGCACTATTTTTACCATATCTCTGCCGATTCCACAAAAAGAACTACGATTACTTGAGTAAATTTTGTCCATCCATTGTTACTTTTTTAAACTTGCTTTTTCAAGACGATTCATAATGGCTTCACCAATACCATTTTTCGGAAATTCTGTCGTAAAAATAATATCAACACTTTTTTCATCAAATTCACGCAAGGCAAAAAAAATCCTGTGTGCGACAGTTTCAGGATCGTCTCGATTCCCCAATAAAATAACAAAGTTAGCTGTAATGCAAGAAAAATCATTTGTAACCATTAATGCAACTTTTTTTCCCTGCTGTTGTTCAAAATCAATTCGTTTTTGCAAAAGATTTTTATCATGCGGTATAATAATAAAAGGGGCTTGTGGTGCATAATGGCGATATTTCATTCCCGGCGCTTTTGGAATTTTTATTTCATTTTCAAAAGAGCTATCACTTTGTACATCAACAACTTGTTCGATTTCCTTTTTCGTAATTCCACCGGGTCTCAAAATTATTACCGGGTAAACCGTGCAGTCAACAACCGTAGATTCAAGCCCAATAGCAGTACTGCCCCCATCAATAATCCCCGCAATTTTTCCATTCATATCATCAAAAACATGCGATGCCTTTGTGCAAGAAGGCTTTCCCGACACATTCGCACTCGGCGCTGCAATAGGAATAGTTGCTTCTGAAATGAGGCTTTGCGCAATAGGATGATTCGGCATACGAATAGCAATTGTTGATAAACCAGCACTGACTGGCGAGATAAGCGAAGCTTTTTTTTGAAAAATAAGTGTCAATGCACCAGGCCAAAATGCATCCATTAATTTTTGTGCATGGCAAGGAATTTCTGCAACAAGATCTTGTAACATTGAAAAAGAGCTAATATGCACAATGAGTGGATTATCCTGAGGTCGTCCTTTTGCAATAAAAATTTTTTTTACGGCACTAGAATCAAGTGCATTTGCGCCTAATCCATACACCGTTTCAGTTGGAAAGGCAACAACTTCTCCTTTTTTAAGATACACAGCAGCACTTGTAATATCATAAGGATTTGTTGTCCATAATTTTGTATTCATTCGATCCTCTAAATAAAAAACCGGAACAAAAAAAACTGTCCCGGTTGCCTGATGGAGATATCCCTTCCCATATCTAGTACTTAAATAAGAAAATTACCATAACTGTAAATACTTTTAA
>JBOFTD010000179.1:0-5954 GCA_051651885.1 Treponemataceae bacterium | reverse complement strand
TGTGCATTATCATAGCGAAGCATAAAATCAGCATTCCATTTTTCACCGCCTAATTGCCCCAAAATTCCGGGAGAAATATTATCATAATTATTTTTTTGTGTACTCGATTGCACATATCTCGTGTTTGAATAATATTCTGGAAAAAAAATCCCATTATTACCTAATCGAATGTGTTTTAAAACTCCCTGCCCCAAATAACCAACAGCAAGGGCACTTTTATCAAAATCATCCGCGATAGCAGTTTCAAAATACCACGATTTATTAAGCAAAATTGAAAGCATAAAATCAGCTTTTTGAGCAAAAATAGGCATTCCCGACTCAAAACTCACCTTGCCCTCTTTATCAATATGCATAGTCGCAGAATAAGAAAGCTCGGCATCCCAAAATCCACTGGCAAAAAAATCAACATCGGTGCTATTTTTTGAGTAACTAAAAATAGTTGGAGGGGCTTCGGTGGGAAGCATCATCAACGGGGGCAAAATAATTTTTTCAACGCTTTGACTAAAAAGAGGTTGAAAAAAAAGTGAAAAAAAAACAATAATGCTATAAATATGTTTGTGAATTTTACTATTTTTTAGAAGGCGTGCTTTTGTAAGCGTAAGCTGCGGATTTTTTTGTTGCAGCTCGAGTACAGTTTTTTCAAGTTTTTTTACTTTTTCATTATCAAAATCAAAAAGTTCAGCTTCAACAAAAGTAGTGTCGCTTTTTACTTGCTGTGCACTGACACCGAGCAAACGAATTCCATTTCGATTCCACTTTTTATAGAAAAGATTTTTTACCTGTTTAAAAAAATCCTCACTCGTAAAAAGAGGACGAGAAAAAGTTTCCTGCATAGTAACGCACGTAAAATCACTGTAGCGAATTTTTATTTGTATCGTTTTTGTAATAGAATTTTCTCGCAAAAGACGAAACATCACCTGATTTGAAAGCTCCATTAAGGCACTTTCTATAATGTAAGAATCGCATAAGTCATTGATATATGTTTGTTCACTACTAATAGAATGAGATTTTGCTGGATTTGAAAAATTTTCAGCTTCTTCGCCACGTACCGCTCGATAGATAAATTCCCCGCCCGCGTTGCCCAAAATTCGTTTGAGCGTTGCAAGCGAAACTCCAAAAATATCAACAACAGAAAAAAGTCCTGCACTTTTAAGACGATTTATCGTTTTTTCACCAGCTCCCCAAATTTTATGCACGGGCAGTGAATGCATAAAATCCTGCTCGCGTCCTGCAGGAACGCAATAAAAACCATTCGGTTTTGACATTCCAGAGGCGATTTTTGCAATATATTTATTAGCAGCAAGCCCCACCGAAATACTCAAGCCTGTTTTTTCTTTGATGGTTTGTTTTAGATGCTCTGCTGTTTTTTCTGGCGTGCCAAAAAGTTTTTCGGTACCACTAATATCAATAAAAGCTTCATCAATCGACATTTGTTGCACATCAGGTGAAAAGTCATAAAAAAGATTTATTATTTCTTGCGATTTTTCAAGATATCGTTCCCTGCGACCACGAAGATAAATTCCTTGAGGACATAGTTTGTACGCTTTAAAAGTCGGCATAGCCGAATGAATGCCAAAGGCACGTGCCTCATAGGAACAAGTAGAAACAACACTGCGTTTGTCACTTGGAAGTCCCCCGACAATCACAGGTTTGCCCCGATAAGAAGGATTATCTAACTGTTCAACAGAGGCATAAAAGGCGTCAAGATCAACATGTAAAATCAGTTTTTTTGCCGTGTTATTCAAACTGCACATTCTGCCCTTTTATAAAAAAGCTTTTTGTTTCATAATAAAAATGCTGTGTTTGTGCATCGCCATAATACGCAGTAATTTTCAAGTCCTTATCGCCTTCTAAATCACTGGAATAATTGACGCCTAATATTTGCGGCGGATTATCATCAAGTAAAAAAATTCCTTCTAAATAGTCAGTTGAAATTTCATACGGAAAATTTGCATCATAAATGGAAACGCCATCTGTTGTTGTAGCAACAATAATATAGCGAAGTGCTGGTATTTTCGAGGCAATTTCAAAGCTAATATGCGATTTATCATATGAAGTTGATTCATGTATTTTAACAGTCAACGATGACTCCAAAGATCGGTTGATTACAGTTGTCTCTTTTAAGCTACTACGATTAAGTGTAAATTGGTAAAAAAAAATGCTTATCGTTACAATAAAAGAAATAAAACATGCACTGGTAATAATATAGGGAAATCCAATAATTTCTTTTTTACCAAATAATTTAAACCGAACTAAAACCATAATCCACACAATTTCATACGGCAAAATCATGCACGCAAATAAAATATTACCCCAAAAAGGCAATGTTATAAAAAACAAAATCGTTGATCGAATCGTTTGACTATCAGCATAAAATAAAAAATACGCAAGAGGCAAAGTCATTATAACTGATAAAATAAGTTTAAGAAGAAACGGTTTTGTAATCATAATAAAATAACTAACAGCAAAAACAAGCAAAAAGTTATAAAAAAATGACAATGAAAAAGATGAAAAAATAATAATATTCAAAAGCGCAATTAAAATAAGTAAATATCCATAAATATATTCTCCTTCAGGAAATTTTACCCATCGCTGCAAAAAAGTGAGGCTTGCAAAAAAAATAATAGTAATAGCAATTTTTAATATGCCGGCAAAAATCACTTGGTTTTCCCACAAGGGAAAAATAATTTTTCCGAGCGATTGACTCAAAAATAATAAAAAGCCTATACCAAAAATCATAAGAGGAATGATGTACCATGTTTGCTTTAAGTCTTGTATACGCTGATACTTTGAATCCCCAAACAAAAACGAAAACATAAAAAGAAAAAAAAGCAAAACCGCAATCGAAATTAAGATAACAAGCAAAGTCGCTGATTCTGGAATATACAAATACTCACCAAAGTAAAAAAATGAATAATGATTATCCCAATCTCTCGACATTCCCTTCTCAAATTTTTGCACACTCCCCAATAAAAGATTTTCAATTAAGGTATTTTGAGTATTAATTAAAAGTGTTGGAATCTCATCTTGTAAAAATTTATTATACAAAAGATCTTTACCAAGAATACCTAGTCGATATAACAAAAGAGAATAAGTAGGGATAAGATAATCATCAAAGGTAGATTTTTCGACTGATTCTAAGAGCCACAAGGGCGTAAATTTGGTAAAACTTGCTGGAATAATTTCAATTTTTTCATGCTCAGACTGATTAAGGAGTAAAACAGCATGTACATTTGCTCTATTAATAGAAGAAATAAATTTTTGTATGCCAGAAATGGTATAAATCTCAACGGTATCGGGTAAAATAGGTGATGCATTTGCAATCAAAACAATATGCACTCCAAAAGATGGAGGATTTTTCTTAAAGGTATTTGCAAGGCGCACAATAGTATCAAAAAAATAATCGGCTTCTTCTTGTAAAATGACCACATACAAATCTTGTTCGCTTTGCTCGCCAAAATTTAAAAAAATATTATATGGAAAGAGTTTTGAGTCGCTACTAAGAACTTGAATTGTCGGTTTTAGCCCCGCTTTTTCAAAATTCTTAAAAATCCGTGTTGATTCATTCGCAAATAATACAAAAGAGAAAAAACAAAAAAAGAGAAAACATCCATAAAGCTTTTTTGAACGCACCATAAAGTATTCATAGCATAAAATGAAAACCCAAAGAGGTCAAGCTCTCTGTGTTTATATTTTACGACAACACGCGGATTTAATAGTTTTTTTTTCGATAGTCGCGAAAGTTTTACAAACCTTTTTTCCAGTCAAAAGGACTTTGATAAGGATTTGCAAGATAATGCGATTCAAGATTCAAAAAATCGCTACGACTAATATTTTTGCCCCCAAATCGGGCGATATGATCGGTATAGATTTGCGAGTCGATGAGTTTGCCTCCACTTGAAAAAAACAAGCGTGCAAAAAGGGCAAAAGCAGATTTAGAGGCTTCTTTTTTTGTGGCAAACATTGATTCTCCAAAAAATATATCCCCTAGTGCAACGCCATAAAAACCACCAACTAATTTGCCCTCAAGCCATGTTTCAACAGAATGCACAAAACCAAGTGAGTGAAACAGGCAGTACGCTTGTATCATATCATCTTGTATCCATGTCCCGTCTTCTTCCTTTCGTTTTGCACTGGCACAAGCCACAATGACCTGCTCGAATGCCTTATCACAAGAATATGTATACGGCGTATTTTTAATAAAACGTTGCAAGCGACACGGCACATGAAAATCACACGGCAAAATAACAAAACGAGGATTTGGCGACCACCAATATAGTGGATCGTCTTTATTAAACCACGGAAAAACTCCTTGCATATAGGCAGAGAAAAGCATTCCCGGCGAAAGATTTCCCCCAATCGCAACTATGCTATCAGTATCATCCTTCAATGAAGGAAACTCATAAAAATCATCTATTGCTAAAAAAGGAAAATCCTCATCACTTCGTAAGAGGCTCATACGTTACGCTAATAGTTTTTTTATTTGCATCATCAAGCTTAAGATCAAAAAAAGCTTTTCCGCCATGCTCAAGCTTTCCAAAAAGAATCTCATCAACAAGACAGCTTGCAATTTCTGTGTCAATGGTACGAGCAATATTTCGAGCTCCAAACTCTTGAGAATAGCCAATTTCGGTAAGATAATCGACCAAAGCCACAGAAAAATCGAGCGTTACACCTTTTTTTATCAGCAAAGCAGAAAGTTTTTTGAGCTCTTTTTGCGTAATATCTTTCATGATTTCAAAAATCAAATGTGTAAACGGCACCACCGCATCAAGACGATTTCTAAACTCAGGCGTAAAAATTTTTTCTACCGCTTCAATGACAGCATTCTGTCCATGCACCGCGTCAGTAAAACCAATAAGTGATTTATTTACGTCTCGTGCACCCGCATTACTCGTCATAATAATAATACAATTTTTAAAATCGGCTTTTTTTCCTTTACTGTCCGTAAGAGACGCATAATCCATTACTTGCAAAAGAATATTATAAATATCTTGATGAGCTTTTTCGATTTCGTCAAAAAGAACTACCGCATGTGGATCTTTAAGCACGGCATCCGTTAAAAGTCCGCCGCCCTCAAAGCCAACATAACCGGGAGGCGATCCTATCAAGCGACTAACCGTATGTTTTTCTTGATATTCACTCATATCAAAGCGAAGCAATGGAATGCCCAGCGTTTCGCCCAATTTTTTGGCAAGTTCTGTTTTTCCAACACCAGTTGGCCCTGCAAAAAGAAAATTTGCAACCGTTTTCTCTGTGGAACGAAAACCTGAGCGAGATCGCTTTACCGCTTGTGATACAAGGCGAATCGCCTCATCTTGCCCAAAAATAACGGTTAAAAGATTAGATTCTAATTTTTTTAGAGCTTCTTTTTCCGATGTTTCAATCGTAATTTCTGGAATGCGTGCTATTTTTGAAACTATTTTTTCAATTAAATTATGAGAAACAACGGGGTGAGTTTGATCATTTTTTTCATAACACTCTGTAGGGTGCAACTGTACATAAGCACCAGCCTCATCGATAACATCTATCGCTTTATCTGGCAAATACCGGTTACTAATAAACTGTTTTGAAAGTTTTACCGCAGAAATAATTGCTTGCTCACTGTATGTAACTATATGAAATTGCTCATATTTTTGTTGAAGCCCTTTCAAAATAATGATTGACTCATCCTCTGTTGGCTCAAGAATATCAATTTTTTGAAAACGTCGCGCAAGTGCACTTTGTTTTTCAATCGTTCTCGTATAATCTTCAAAAGTTGTCGCCCCAATACAGCGAATTTTTCGTGAATCAAAAATTGGTTGCAAAAGATTTGCCGCATCAAGAGAGTTTGACCCGCCATTGCCCCCTGCCCCTACAAGCAAATGAATTTCATCTATATAAAGAATAATTTTTTTCTTTTTATTGATTTCTGTAATCAATGTTGCAATTCGCTCTTCAAAATCGCCGCGCAA
>JBOFTD010000178.1:0-1205 GCA_051651885.1 Treponemataceae bacterium | reverse complement strand
TAAGCCGACCGCTTTTCCAACAATTTCTCGTTTTGCCTCATCAGCATAATCCCCTCCTCCATAAAGTCCTGTCGTATTGCTAAAAAGGCGAGAGCCCATCGCATTACATTGACCAGTAAGAGAGTTTGCTCCTGTTCCGGCCCTTCCCATATTTCCCGTCATAAGCATTATATTTATAATGCTTTGTGCCGTTCTTACCGCTTGGTAGTTTTGATTAATTCCCATTGTCCACCAATAAGAAACAGCTTTTCCTTCATGAATAAGTTTTGCCAATGTTAAAAACTCGTCTTTGGTGATTCCAACATCTTTTTCAATAGAATCAACGGAGAATTTTGAAACATGTTCTTTAAAAGCGTCAAAATTTTCTGTGGATTTTTCAATATACGACGCATCAATCCAGTTATTTTGGATAAAATAATGAGCCAACGTATAATTAAGAATAATATCTGTTTTAGGCTTGATACAAAAAAAATAGTCAGCATTTTCTGCCGTTTCACTTCTTCGCACATCAATAACAATAACCTTTGCTTTTTTATTTTTGCGAACTCGATCCCACACAACAGGATGTGCAACAACAGGATTTGCTCCAGTAAAAATAATAGTATCGGAAAGCTCAAAATCATTAAGCGTATAAGGAGGAGCATCAAAGCCAAAACTTTGCTTGTGCGCAACAACAGACGTTGCCATGCAAAGACGCGTATTTCCATCAAGCTGACCACCGACATAATTTCGCATAACATGGCCGAGCAAAGCCATTTCTTCAAGTGCAAGCTGACCCGTACTAATACACGCAACGCTTTCTTTACCATGTTTTTCAATAATACTTTTTAGTTTTTCATTAAAAAAAGAATATGCATTGTCCCATGAAATTTCTTTTTTGCCTTCTGCTGTTTTTAAGATAGGATTTTTCGGAAAATCATCAGCGGTTTGCTGTTTGTCTAAATTAAGCCCCTTGATGCAGCTAAAACCCTTGTTGACTGGATATTTTTCAGTGGGCATAACTTTTTTAATCTTATTATTTTCCACATAAAAATCCATATTACATGCTAAAGAGCAGTAATTACATGTTGATTGAACTTTATCCATTCAATCCTCCTTTTTATTAAATATTTTGATTATAACAATTTTCACATAAAAAAATTGGAAATAGTTTACACAATAAATGAATAAAAAAATTCCTTGTGCTATAAATTTTACTCACATTG
>JBOFTD010000177.1:0-10283 GCA_051651885.1 Treponemataceae bacterium | reverse complement strand
CACCCTGTGGCTTTTCTTGAAAGGAATCAATGCTTCCTTCCAGATTAATGCTAAGTGCCACAAATTTACCTGAAGGTAAAACAGCGATCATAGTTGCAAGTTTTTTGTGATTTTGATGATATGCGACTAAATCTTTTATATTAACATTAGAAACACCATCACCGTAGGTTAGCATAAAGGGTTCATTCCCAACATAATTTTGAATGCGTTTAATTCGCCCGCCTGTCATTGTATTAAGACCCGTGTCGACAAGCGTAACTTTCCAATTTTCTGAATGCCATTTGTGATATTCAATATTATTTTGTGATAAATCTATTGTCATATCTGCAGAATGCATATAATAATGATAAAAATAGTCCTTTACGGAATAAGCTTTATAACCACAACAAATAATAAAATCATTAAACCCATAGTGGGAATATATTTTCATTATGTGCCATAATATAGGATACTCACCAATTTCAACCATTGGCTTCGGCCTCAAATCTGTTTCTTCACTCAAACGAGTACCTAATCCACCCGCTAAAATAACAACTTTCATAAAATATTCATCCTATCAAAATATCGCCTTTCAATAACGAGGCATTTTTTTCCTTTTTTTGTCGCTTCGTGGGCAAAGACAGACCCAAAAAGCCACTCACTAGAGTGAGTTTTGCCGACGATTAAATAGTCATACATACGAAGAAAAATCTTACGCTATTTTTTGAGTAAAGTAAAAGATCATGAGTTATTAAGTATATGCATTTGCAATCAATTATTGCCAATAAATGCAAATAAAGACTTCATAATATTAATCAATAATATTTCTAATGGTTTTTATAAGCAAGATCAAATCATTTATTTATCGTGAATAGATACCTAGTTGCTTGTTGCATAAAAAAGTGATATATTTTTGGTATGTTTAAAGAGTTATCTGTGCGTGCACAAAAATTATTGACATTGTATGTGCAAGCTGAGGCAAAAAATCATGGTAATGAATATCTTCTGCCAGAGCATGTTTTGCTTGCCCTTTTAAAATCCACTGAAGGGCTTGGCTATTCCGTGCTTAAGCATCTTGACCTTGACTTACATGCTTTGCAGCTCAAGCTGGAGCAATCCTTGCCCGTTTCTTCAGAAGCATCTTTTGCCAGTGATTTGCCTCCTTCTCGTCGTCTTAAAACATTGATCGATCTTTCAGCTATTGAATCGCGATCGTTAAATCAGCATTACATTGGTACCGAGCATCTTGTTCTTTCTGCGTTTCATGAACAAGGCAGCGTTGCCTATATTTTCCTAAAAGAAACCAATATTCCTTTTGCAGAACTGCGCAATGCAACAAATTTTATTCAACAAAACGAGCAAACATCGGCACCGCCGGCTACTCCTAAAAATCAAAATCGAGATGTGCAAATAGAAAATCAGCTCGTTGGCATGCAGCGACCAAATTCACACCGCTCTACCCAACAAAATCAAAATCGTTCATTTTTACAAGAATATAGTCGCGATTTAACGCTTTTTGCACAAAAAGGAAAACTTGATCCTGTTGTAGGACGAGAAACGGAAGTAAATCGTGTGGTTCAGATTTTATCACGGCGAACAAAAAATAATCCTGTTTTGGTTGGCGAGCCCGGTGTCGGAAAAACGGCGATCATTGAAGGGTTGGCACAAAAGATTATCAATGGAAATGTGCCAAAAAATCTGTATAACATGAGAGTTTTAACGCTCGATCTTGCATCAGTAATTGCAGGCACAAAATATCGTGGCGAATTTGAAGATCGTATTAAGCGAATCATGAAAGAAATAATCGAGCAAAAAAATATTATTCTGTTTATTGACGAATTGCATACGCTCATTGGGGCTGGAGGGGCAGAAGGTTCAATGGATGCCTCAAATATTTTAAAACCTGCTTTGAGTCGTGGAGAGTTGCAATGCATTGGGGCAACAACGAACGCCGAGTATCGCAAATATTTTGAACGCGATGCCGCTTTAGAAAGGCGTTTTCAAGTCGTGCAAATAAAAGAGCCGAGTGAATCAGATACGCTTGCAATTTTGCACGGATTAAAAAGGCATTATCAAGATTATCACCGCGTAATATACGATGATAACGCTCTTGATTTAATTGTAAAACTGACAAAACGCTATATTACCGAGAGAATGTTTCCTGATAAGGCAATCGATATTATGGACGAAGCGGGAGCAATAAAAAAAATCGCTGCAAACACTTTTTCTCCTGATTTGCATATTCTTGAAAAGAAAATTAACCAGCTCAGTGAACGAAAAACTCGCTTGGTAACCGAGCAGGACTATGAACAAGCGGCAAAAGTTCGTGATGAAGTTGCTCGTTTGCAAGCAGAGGCAGAACAATTAAAAAAAACGTTTGGTACCGAAGAGGAAAATCAGTATCTCATTGTTAATACAAAAGATATTTATGAAGTTGTATCAGCGATCACTGGAATTCCACTTAATAATATTGATGAAAATGAAACAAAAAAGTTACTTTCAATGGAAAAAGAATTTCACAAATCGATTGTTGGTCAAAATGAAGCTATTGAATTAATTGCGTCGGCAATCCGTCGTTCTCGCTCAGGAGTTTCATCAAAACATAGACCACTTGGCTCATTTATTTTTTTAGGGCCAACAGGAGTTGGAAAAACGCTCCTTGCAAAAACACTCAGCAATTTTTTATTTGGCACAAACGACGCACTCATTCGCATTGATATGAGCGATTATATGGAAAAACACAATTCCAGTCGGCTCATTGGAGCGCCACCGGGGTATGTTGGGTATGAAGAAGGCGGCCTCCTTACCGAGCGTGTGCGAAAAAATCCGTATTCAGTCATTTTGCTTGATGAAATTGAAAAAGCTCACCGTGATGTTTTTAATTTGTTATTGCAAGTGCTTGAGGAAGGCGAATTACGCGATAGTCTTGGGCACGTCGTTAATTTTCGAAATACGGTAATTATTATGACGAGCAATGCCGGAGCACGTGAAATTTCAAATGAAAATCGACTTGGTTTTACGCTAAACTCTGAAGGCTTAATGAATTATAAGGAAATAAAATCGAATGCTCTTACTGAATTAAAGCGAATTATGAATCCTGAATTAATTAACCGAATTGATGACATAATTATCTTTAATGCACTCACTGACAAAGAAATAGCAGACGTTTTAGAAATTCAAATACTCGACTTTGCACAACGATTATGCGAACAAAATCTTTTTTTACACATAAAACCTGAAGCAAAACAATATCTGATAAAAAAGGGGTACGATCCTCATTTTGGGGCACGGCCTTTACGCCGCGTTATTCAGCGTGAAATTGAAGATCCCTTGTCAAAAAAATTGCTTGAAGGCTTAGATGATTGTCCCTATAAAGTTATTGTTGACTATAAAAATGAGACGCTGACGGTGAACCTGAAAAAGCAAAGCAAAAAACAAATCGATAAAGAAATTGTTGCTACTGTCGGCGTGTAAACTTTATTTTTTAATTAAAAGTTTCTTGCCTCAGTGTAACAGGTCAAAAAGAGTAAAATCATCATAATTCTAAAAGCAAATTAAAAGGAAAAAAGACAGGAGAAAATATGATTATTCCATTGCTGGGATTATTGATGATTACTGCGATTCTTATTTTTTATGCAAGCAACAGGTCAAAAATTGCTCTCTCATATACAAATTGTCTTTTAGCATTCCCCACAAAAAAAACGCATACGACAAGTATTATTATAATCATTGCATATTGTATTAACTTTTCTCTTTTTATTAAGGAATTTTCAATTTTGAACGCATCAACATTAATGATTGTGAGTATTTTTGCGTCGTATACTGCAGTGAAAGACGCTATTTATTGGAAGTACAGTGGAATTTATGCAGACTTTATTTTACTACACGGAAAAAAAGTACAAAAATCACAAGTAATTTCTTTTGATGATGAGGACGCAACTATTCCTTCAAATACAATAAAGGGACTTTCAAAAAAGCAAGGCTCTTTTTTTCTCACTTTTGATAATGCTGAACAATGCCAAAAAGCTCGTACTATTTTAAAAGCTTGGTACACAAAAGACTAAAAACTTTTAATAGATGTAGCCTTATTGTTGCTATTCTTTTCTAAGAATAACAGTTTTTTAAAATTCTCCTTGTCCTTGATGATCCCCCATCGGAACAAGTGCATACAAAACAGCACAAAGAAAAACTTGACAGATTTAAAAACTCATGTGATAATTATAAAATCTTAATAAAATTGTAAACATGGAGGATTTATGAAAAAAATTGTCATGATCTTGAGTGTACTCCTTTTAACAGGAGTATTATTGTTTGGGCTTGGTGCAGGTGATGAAAAACCAACCGTTGCTGTTGTCCTAAAAACACTTTCAAGTGAATACTGGAATTATGTAAAAGCAGGTTGCGAACAGGCTGCAAAGGATTTAGGTATCCGTGTTGTAGTTGTCGGCCCTGGTGCAGAAAGTGAAATTGCAGGTCAAGTAACAATGATTGAAGAGCAACTTGCTCAAGATATTATTGCCATTGTGTGTGCCCCTAATGATGGAGATGCGGCATCTGCAGCTCTTTCAAAAGCAAAAGTTCCCGTCCTTTTTGTTGATACAGATGGATCGCTTCCAACAAAAACAGCATTTGTCGGAACAGGAAACGAGGATGCAGCTTCATTGGGAGGAAATTATATTGCAAGCAAAGATCCAAATGCAAAGGCTGTTATTATTTATGGTCAAGAAGGAGATGCAACATCAAATGCCCGTCGAAACGGATATAAAAAAGCTCTCCAAGCAGCGGGAATTAAAATACTTGCAGAACAATCAGGCAATAACACCACTGATGGTGCAAAAACAACAATGGAAGATTTATTGAATCGTTTTCCAAACCAAATTACTGCTGTTTTATCACACAATGATGACACTGCAATTGGGGCAATGAATGCAATAAAAGATTCAGGTGCTAAAGGAATAAAAATTATTGGGTTTGATGGAAATGCATCAGCAATTGATTTAATTTTGACAGGAAATCTTGAAGGAACTGTTGCACAACAACCTTTTCAAATGGGATACACCGCCGTTCAAAAAGCAGTGCTTGCTGCTAACGGTGAAAAAGTCGATAAATATATCCCTGTTCCAGCCCTATTAGTAACAAAGGAAAATGCTAAAAAATATCTTGACGATCTCAAGAAAATAATTAAAAAATAATTCTTTATTCTAAGCTTGGTATGATGTTTCTTAACTCATACCAAGCTCATTCATTACTTCACTAGTCTTTTATATAAAACTACAATCGTGTGATTACAATCCTGCGATTGCAGCACCAAGAGTAATGGCATTATCAAGCGTAATTAATTCATAGTAAATGCCTCTGTTGGTGATTAATTGTTCATTTAAATGCCAGCGGATACGATCTTGTAAGTTATGTGTTTTATAAAAGGACGTTCCCTCACACAAAATAGAAATAGGCAAACTAGCATTCTTGCCAGCACCACTTCTTATTGCACTTGCACAAATTACCGCACTGGTTAATCGAGCAGATCGTTCAATCACGTTATCAAGCAATAAACACATAGTTTCACAATCAGCATGAGAGCCTTTACTTGCAATACTGCCAAGAACCGTTGTTGTATTATGCGGGGTATATAAAAGCTGATCCATATCACGTAACTCTAAGGCTTTCAAAGACAATAAGGCTTCAGCCACAGGAGAACTAAAGAGCCCTTCTTGTGCTGCCGTCTGTAAAACTATCTTCGCTAAAGGCCCAAGATATGCACCCGAACACATTTTTTCAAGGGTATACATGTCAGGATAGTTAGTTTGTCTATCTAAAATCAGATCAAAATCAGATCGTCCAATCTTATTAAACATACCCGACTCGCACACTACAATCTGACTTTGTGGGCATGCCTGCTTTGCATCAGTAATCTTCTTTATAGGATTTGGTTCAATATACGCAGAGTTCATTCCCGTACCAAGAATTAAACCAATATATGATGAATACTTACGTCCATTTTGTGCCGTTGAAGCACCAGCGAGGAGAGCGGCCGCCGTATCGTTTAACAGCATAATCTTCGCAGGCTTTTTCCAGCCACGCTTTACTAAGGCTTCGCTTAAAGACTTACCTACCAACGAGCCAACCACTTCTTTAGCCTTAATTTCCTTAGAAAAAGAAATGACTTCTCCATCCCCATCGCTTGTAATTTTAATTGCATACGAGAAACAAAACCCAATACGGATTTCAGGCAATGCAGAAGCTACCTCTTTTAAGTGATCAAGGTTTTGTGCAATCTTTGAGTAAAACTCTTCCCTTGTATATTCTCGCTCACTGGCAGGCATTGCACATTTTTCCAAGTGAGCAATCGTAGGAGTGCCATCCTTATCAAAATTAACTATGCAAGATCGAAAGTTAGTCCCCCCTGCATCAATTACAATCACTGACTTATTTTTAGGCTCTTCTTGTGGTGGTAAGCCCCACGTAGGAATCATAGGCTCAGAAGCACTCATAGCATTAATGTTAGTAGCAGTAGCATTTACCTCAGAATCAAGCCCTGCCTGCATATCAAAAAGCAATGCATCAATTACTGCATTAATATCTGGCCCTTTTACAGGAAAGTTATGCTTAAGTAAAAAAGCGGGAACTATAGTATTTGTCTTCATAAAACACCTCTTTAAAAATTAGAATGACAGCAAAGCTTGATGTACTGTTGATTATACGCGTAATTCATTTTTTTTTCAAGTGCATTACTATCGATCACACACCACTATAAATACTGCTTAGCAAGTGCTATAAATACTGCTTAGCAAGTGCTATAAATACTGCTTAGCAAGTGCTATAAATATTTTCTAGCAGGTGCTAATACTGCTAAGCACATGGGTGAACAGATGGTTGCCCCGTAGTAGAGCTCTAAATATCCATATTCATAACGCTTCGCACCTGTGAAAGGGTATCTTGTGCAACGCTGCGTGCCTGTGTAATGCCTTCTCGTAACACCGATTGAATGTAGGATCGATCTTTTTCAAGCTGAGCCCTGCGCGTCCGATGAGGGCGCAAAAACTCATTCAATGATTCACACAGCATATTCTTAAGAGTGCCTGCCCCCGACTCCCCTATCTTTTGGGCAATAAGGCTTGCGTCCTCTCCTGTACATAAGGATATAAGCAACAGCAAGTTAGCAACCTCTGGGCGATTAACAGGATCATACGTTATATGCCGCTCACTATCAGTTTTAGCCTTTTTGATTATGCTAACCGTCTCATCTTCAGTCGCACTAAGCATAATCGTATTGCCGCGACTTTTACTCATCTTCTGGGAGCCATCGAGCCCCAATATAAGAGGCGCCTTACTCAAAAGCGCTTGTGGCTCGGGGAACACTTCCTTATTAGAGGCAAAGCGCTCATTAAAACGCCGAGCGATAAGGCGCGTAAGCTCAAGGTGGGGCAACTGATCCTTACCAACAGGAATAACATTGCCCTTACAAAACAGAATATCTGCCGCTTGATGCACAGGATAGGTATACATACCCGCGTTAATCCGTGTAAGCCCTGCCGCCTGTATCTCCTCTTTTACCGTGGGATTGCGATCAAGCTCTGCCATACTCACAAGGGTTAAAAAGGGCAACAGCAACTGATTAAGCTCAGGGACATGACTATGAGGAAAGATAAAGGTCTGATTATTCTTAGGGTCAAGCCCCGAAGCAAGGTAATCTATAGTAAGCTGATATATGTTTTCGCTAATGCTTTCAAAGCTGTCACGGTCGGTAAGTACTTGATAATCAGCTATAACGATGTACGTTGTTACGCCAAGGGACTGCAAGTGTACTCGATTGAGCAAAGAGCCAAACAGATGACCAATATGCAACTTGCCTGTGGGGCGGTCGCCTGTTAGTACACGATAGTTTTGCGGATGGACGGCAAGGTCTTTTTCCACCTTCTTGCTTTTTTCAACAGCTACATCATAGCTACCATACGATAAAGTTTGTTCATGGGTATCAAGTTTTTCCATGCACCCAGTATATGACAGATAGTAAAATTAATCAATAAAGGAAGCTCTCCTTTTCACGAACAAGGGCGTGCAAAACCCCCACAGCAGCACACCCCCAAGATCCAGCCTGCCACAGTAGAGTAATCACCATAGCGATACTGTAAGAAGTGCCTCTTTAATTCGTACGGAGATACCTCTTTAATTCGTATTGAGGTGCCTCTTTAATTCATACGGAGACTCTCCATTACTATGGAGAATGTCGCGCTATTACTATGGAGAGGGTCGCGCCATTACTATGGAGAACACCGCGCTATTACTATGGAGAACACCGCGCCATTACTATGGAGAGAGTCGCGCCATTACTATGGAGAGCGGTGCCTCTTTAATTCATACGGAGGCGCGCCATTACTATGGAGGGCGTTAATACATAGTAATGGGGGCAAAAGCATGAGATATTAGCTGATGTGCAATACCTCTTTAAATCTGCCTATCTTTAGGTTCTTTCGAGGCATGCTATTTGTAGAAAGCTTGGTACGCACTTCAATGTAATACGTGCCACTGTCTATAGAAAGTGGAATATTTACAATCAACTGCGATGGCTTATTCTGTGCAGGATGAGGGCATTTAATCGAAGAGCCATCGGGGGCAATCAAAAAGATTCCTTGCTCTATATCGGACTCATCAAACTTAAGACGCCGTCCTATAATGTTTATAGAGCCTCCCTTGGTCAACTGGCTATCAATCTGATGAGTAGTAATATCGGCAACCTCAGTAATAAGGGGATTGGTGTCTGAGCCTTGAACCTTGTATGTCTTAATTAAAGAAAGATTGTCTTTAAGACCTACGCCAAGGCTGACGTTCATTGCAATGGTGTGCCGCGAGTGATCAAAAGAATCATCCATACCCTCAAACTTACCCTTAATACTATAGTGCGTATTAATGATTGACGTGTTGATAGGCCGTGCACTGCTGATAAGCTCGCCTAAGACTTCCTCATACAATTGAAGAACCGCAACGATGTCTGATCGTGTTATAGTGGTGCCACGGTTTGCCATAAGAGTGATCAACTGCTCGTTTGAACAGGAGTGATCCTCACTCACTTGAGCCATGTACGATAGCTCTTTTTTGTCTAATAGGTTTTTACGTAATGAATACTCTAACATAGTTTAACCTCCACATGCTAAAATACAACAGACTGCCCCCTATGATAGGCACGAGAAGCGCCCATAGTGACCAGCAAAACATATCCGACGTTCTACACGCCATACCCTGCACAGGTGTAGAAGATCCTACAAAGAATACCGTAGAGCGCGTATTCTCCTTTTTATAATCGGAGTATTAACTCTGATGTTTAGAGGCTCTTTGTAAAATATAAAATGAGGGACTTTAGCCCTACAGGCAAGGCTTTACTACACTACAAGGGGCGAAACCCTCTAAGCATACGAGAGGACTCGCGTAGGTATTGCTTAGACACTCGCGCATACACAGAATCAGCATACCAGCGCATACTAATGGAGGGCTTACCATAAGGAAATACAGCCAAAAAAGCCCAACAAGGATGGCTAGCCCCGCCCCCCATGTTTAACAGCAGGCTCGGTTTACAAGGCAGGAGAGGGGTTGCTATACCGAGCGTGGTATTTTCTTCTTTTTAATGTGTGCGCCGATAAAAGTCCTTGTTTAAAAACTTTTAGCTATAGATGTTGCACTACAATTTATTTTATAGTAAATTAAAACACACTTTATGCACGATAATTTCGTATACAAGAGTTGACGTATAAGCTAAAAAGGAGCGTGGCGATGTCTGATTATTTTAAGAAATTCCCGTCAAAGGATGGCTATTTTGGTGAGTATGGAGGATCTTTTGTACCTGCAGAACTACAATCTGAGATGGATAAAATTACCAAAGCCTATTATTCAATCAGTAAAAGCCATGAATTTATTTCTGAGTTACGTAGCATTCGAAAGCATTTTCAGGGTCGTCCAACGCCTGTGTATTTTTGTAAAAATCTTTCTAACGAAATAGGCGGTCGCATTTATTTGAAGAGAGAGGACTTAAATCATACGGGAGCACACAAGCTTAATCATTGTATGGGAGAGGGCTTGCTTGCAAAATATCTTGGCAAAAAAAAGCTGATTGCGGAAACAGGTGCAGGACAGCACGGCGTAGCTCTTGCAACGGCAGCAGCGTACTTTGGGCTTGAGTGTGAAATCCACATGGGCGAGGTTGATATTGCAAAAGAGCATCCTAATGTAGTGCGAATGAAATTACTTGGAGCAACGGTTATTCCTGTAACGCATGGGCTTAGAACGCTTAAAGAAGCAGTTGACTCTGCCTT
>JBOFTD010000176.1:0-8287 GCA_051651885.1 Treponemataceae bacterium | reverse complement strand
TTGATAAAATACAATCAGCAGGGGTTTCAGGACTTATTATGCCAAATGAGTACACTAATTGGTTTTCGTTAATTGTTAAAGGATACGGTACGAGTGTACATTCTTGCTCTGCCGTTGATTCCATTTTTTCATTCACTTTGGGGGCAAATTCTTCTTTATTTTTGTTCATAATCTCTCCATCTTAAAGCATTTACATAATATATAACAGAACTTTCTTGAAAAGTTCCAAAATGGTGTAATTTTTTTAGTATAAAATGGAAATTCTTTTTTGTAAAGAAAAAAACTGATTTCTTTTTCTAGCAAAAAGAGTTAAAATTCACCAAAAAAAGAGATTTATTTTTAAGCGTATGTGTCTATGAGCATTTTTACAAACTTGTAGGCGTTTTTTATGTCGGTGTTGTTTTCAAAATAATCTTTGTGGTATATCATTCGTTTTTCAAAAAAATCTTTTAATTCAGCAAAAGTTTTTTCTTGTATTTCTTTTGAAGAAACTGCCTGCACATAAAGAGAAATCATTATGGTAAAGTCATTGAGTAATGGAACTTTCATGCACGTTGTAATAATATTGGGACTGAGCGTTTTATTGCCTGCAACGAGCTCCATACTTTTTTCAACATCAAAGCTAAAATTGGTAATTGGCGTAAAAGAGCAGAGCAGGCAATTATTATGGGCGGCAACATTTCGAAGGCGGCGAACAGAATCAAAATGATTTGCCCACTTACAGGGAATCTTAAAGTGCGTGTAATAAAACTGATAAAAAAGGGTAAAATCATAAAAACTCAAGATTTCAACAACATTCCAGACGGCAAGATTTTCAAAATATTTAGAAAATTTATTGTTGCTGTAACTTGCAAGCCGTGATGTAGACTCTAAGGAATTTTTAATGAGAGGGTTTTTACTGAGAAATTTTTTGACAACTTCAAATCCATTATCTGAAGCATTGTTTTGACAATCATTTACAAGCTTTACCTTTAAGTAATGCTCTAAATCAATAGTCATTTTCAAAAGGAATTTTCGAATATACATATCAAGTGTTGAAAGCTCAACAAGGTGCTTAAAATCAACGCCAATGCATTTTCCCTTTTTCGTTTTTTGCCCAAAGGCCTCTGCGTATAGTTTTAATCGAAAAAAATAATTGTGCTTGCTTAAAAAATCAATTGCCTTTTGCTCATCCCAAATTTTGAATGTGATGCCCATATCCTGTTTCATATAATCAATAAGCTGTGGTGTTGTAAGCTTTTGTGGATTGTCTTTCTTTTTGTGCAAGGTAAACTCCTTTTGATAATGAGATTAGCAGAGAAAATTAAAAATTTCAAGGTAATCGAGGTGAATAAAAATAATTTGATTTTTTCAAAAAAGACATTTTTTGTCCAACCTTTTTGGTATACTTTGATTATTACATACGTGAGGAGAATGTATTGAATAAAGAAAAAATTACTAAAATAGAACGGTATAAAAAACTTTGCTCTTTGATTATATATGGAGGACAGACAAAGGTAATGCTGAGGGAACGGTTAAATATTTCAGTGCATACCATTAATCGTGATATTCGAGATTTGAACAATTTAGGTGCTGATATTCACACTGATAAAGAGACTAAAATTCTTTCGCTGAGGGGAAAAAATCCGAATGCAATTCTTAAGCTAGAAAAAGAAGAAATAAATTTTTTGGCTTTTATGTATCAATCATCGTTATACGGCGATCCGCAATTATATAGCATGCAATCTTCGACAACTTTTTTTCAAACGCTTGGATCGTTTTTGTGTGATGACGATCGAGCAAAATATGAAAAACGCTGTCAATCAGTTACATCCGTTATCAATATGATCGATCGAGTTGAAGGGGAAATTATTGAACAATTTATTGTTGCGGTGGAAAATGAGAAAAAAATTAAAATAGCGTATGAAGTAGAAGCAGATGCCAAGAAAACCAAAGAGGAGCTTGTTCTGTATCCTTTGGCTGTTATTATGCATTATGGCAAGCCTTTGTTTTTTTGCATGACAGACGATAGCTCATTGTTGCTTTTGCCTTTGAAAAAATGTAAATTTTTGTGTACGTATAAAGAAATGACGCTACAAAAGGATTATGATAGCTATACGGTCTTGCAAGAACAATCAAATACGCTTAAAATTGTTGGTGTGCAGCGTGGCATGCTAAAAGATAAGCAGTCCGTAAAACCGCCTATACTGTATCATTTTAGTTATGCTGGTGATAATTATACATTAGAGGATACACAAGAGATAAAAACAGGAGCAGAGTAATGGGGAAATTAGATAAGAATGAAGAAAACTTTTTTGAGCAATTTAAGTCTGAAAAAATTGATGAAGATCAATTGCGGGATGCTGAAAAAAAAGCTTCTAATCTTGGGGATTTAGCAATGGATTTTTTAACTATGGTTGACTTGGTAAAAGATGCAATCACGGGCGACTTTAAAATTAAAACCTCTGAGCTAGCCGTCCTTATTGGGGCGATTATTTATGTGATTTCACCTATTGATGCAATCCCTGATATTCTTCCTGTTGTTGGCTGGGTTGATGATATTGCCGTTGTTGGCTTTGTGCTTTTTCAGCTTAAAAGTCTTGTTGAACGATATAAAAGCTGGCGTGGCGAGTGAATAATCTTGCCATACTAAGGAGAGAAAATGTTTTTTAAAAAAACTGAGTTATATCCACAAGGGGATTTTTATTGTAGAATTTGCAGAAATCATTTTACTATCAGTGGATCGATGGTTTCTGATAAGTATAAGATGATAAATGGAATGTTTCCACCATTATTTGCTCAATGTCCCCGTTGTTGTAATAGTCTTTTTATAAAAAAAAATTGATCCAAAAAAAATAGAAAAATAGGCTGTTTTTACAGACTAAAGGAGTTTCAATGTTTCAAAAATCTTTTATGCCAGGCCCACCGTACCATTTTTATTGCAGAAAATGTGAAAAACATTTTACCGTTGGCAGTAGCAACTCGCCCTTTTCTTTTTTAAGCCAAATTTCTACAAAACCACGAAATCCTAAATGTCCGCATTGCAATTCTCGTTTTCATGTAGAAGATCATGATAAATTTTGGTGTAAATAATTTTAATTTTTTTTCAAAAAAGACATTTTTTGTCCAATGTTTTTGGTAGTATTTAAAGAGTTCAGGCAATTATGTAGCCTGTAAAAAATATTCTAAGAAAATGAAGGAGTAAAAAATGGGTAAACTAGACAAAGATCAAGCGAGCTTTTTTGAACAATTTAAATCAGAGCGGATTGATGCAGAGCAACTTAAGGATGCTGAGGAAAAGTCATCGATGCTTGGAGATCTTGGAAAGGATTTTTTGACCATGATTGATTTGGTAAAAGATTCTTTTGCAGGCAATTTTGAGGTAAAGGCTTCAGACATTGCTATTTTGATTGGAGCGATTATTTATGTGATTTCGCCCATTGATGCAATCCCTGATATTATACCTGGACTTGGTTGGGTAGATGATATTGCCGTTGTTGGCTTTGTTCTTGCTCAGTTAAAAAGCCTTATTAATCGCTATAATGCATGGCGTGGTGAATAACGTTTGTTTTTATACAGGCTTAAAATACAGAGTGATAAAAGTTTATTAAATTTTCTTTTCGAAATAAGAAAGCTGTGATACAATATAATAAGAAATTGCTTTGATTAGAGCAATTATAAATTAATTAAGGAAAAATAAATGACGGCTATAAAAAATTTTATGATTATAGATTGGGTTGATTTTATAAAAACACAAGATTTTTTTTATAAAAAGAAAAACTTAACAGAATATATTAATAATATTTTATTTTTTATTCGAAATCTTAAACGAAATGAATATGAAAAAACAGATACAGGTTCTTATTTATACTCTCAATTAGCTATTCCTAGTACAACTGATATAATGCTATCAGTAAAAAAAATACGCAAGCATATATTTGGTAATAAAGTTGATTACAGATATTTAATTATTGCTTTTATTTTATTTGAATCAGAACATTTAGGGATCATAATTGATGATAAGATGATGCTACAAATACAAAATAAATTACTTTTTTCAAAAAAAGAAATTTTGACAGAAAAATTTTTATCCGTTATGAATAATATAAAAAGTTTTTCGGGTATCGCTGATAAATATATTACAAGGAGCTTTTCTCCGCTTTTGGCGTTTATACTAAAGCATAATACGTACAATAGGTTGCCTATTAAAAATATAGCAGTTTGTGCTACTATGAGTGCAGGCAAATCAACTTTTGTAAATGCTCTTTTAGGCAATGATTGCCTACCTTCTCGAAATGAGGCAACAACAACAAAAATTACCAGTGTTTATGATAAAGATTTGGCAACAAAACTTATAGGATTTAGTGCGTCAGGTGTTAATAAGTGCGAGTTTTCATCCAATGTTTCAAAAGATATTGTTGATTCATGGAATATAAGTGAGAACGTTACTCAAATTCACTTGCAAGGCGATTTAGATAATATTGGCAATCATGCTTCAATTATTACAGTTCATGATACACCAGGTACAAATAATAGTGCTACAAAAGATCATTCTGACATAACCTTTAGTTTTCTAAGAAAAAATACAATGGATGCTATAATTTATGTAGCAAATGCAGAGCATCTTGAAACAAATGATGAAAAAGTATTGCTTTCAGATTTATATAAAAATATTGTTGAAAAAACAAAAATTCCTGTTGTTTTTGTTTTGAACAAGGCTGACAATATTGATGATGAAAAAGAAGATATAAATAAAATTATTTCTAATTATAAGCAATTTTTAGAAACGCTCGGGTATAAAAATCCTATTGTATATCCTGTATCTGCAAAAGCAGCACGTCTTTTTAAAATAGCAAATAAAAACAAAGATTCTACTTTGTCTTTATCTGAAATAGCACGATTTCCCGTATTATTTGATCAGTTTTTTAATCATTCTAATTTTTCTGGAGAGAAATCCTTAAGCTCTGTACAGAATAATGAGATTGTCATAATAGGAAAAAAAGAGTACTCTCATAATGATTTGGTTACGGCTTTACATCGCACTGGAATAAAAACAATAGAACAAACGATAGAAAAAATAATAAATAAATAGGAGAAAAGTATGGCAATAGTATCATTGTATTACAATCCGTATACACGGAAAAAAGAACTTGTGATTGATGGAAGAGAGGCCTCTTGTGAAGACCTTAATGATTGTTGTGGAACCTCAGAAAAAGAACTTTCTGAGTGGTGTTATGGGTTTTATGCTGAAATTTATAAAAAATGTAATGATGATTTTACTGTAGAGTTTACAGGAATTACACGTGATTATGATTTTATGTATGATGCTGTTTGTAAATATAAAAACGAAAATGCTGGTGTAAATATTAAATTAGTTGCAAAATATTGTGTAGAGCCACAAGATAATTTAGGAAAATTACGCATACTCTTTGAAAAAATGCAAAAAGAATCTCCCTTTCCCGAATTATGTAGTGATGACTTAAAAAATATTTTTGAGAAAGCAACAAACAGTGAATTTGAAATTGCGGTAGTCGCTACTATGTCAAGTGGTAAATCTACTCTTATTAATGCATTGCTTGGGGCTGAGTTATTACCTGCCCGTAATGAGGCAACAACAGCTACTATTGCTCGAATTCATGATATTGATGGTGCAAATCATTTTAGTGGTACTAGTTATGATAGTGAAGGAAATGAAATTGCTCATTGTGATCCTTTAACTGCAAAAAATATGGAAGATCTAAATAATTTAGAAAAAAATGCTACTTCACGAATTGAAATTTTTGGAGATATTCCTAATATTCATTCTGAACATATAAAACTGGTGCTAACGGATACGCCTGGTCCAAATAATAGCCGAACAGATGAGCATAAGGAACATACTTTTTCATTGCTTGAGGCTGATTATAAACCAATGATTTTATATGTGTTAAATGGAACACAGCTAGAAACAAATGATGACAATTCCCTATTAGATTTTGTATCAAAAGCAATGAAGGCGGGTGACAGACAGAGTATTGATAGATTTATTTTTGTTTTGAATAAGGCAGATGAATTTGACCCTCAAAAAGGTGAATTAATAGCAAAAAAAATTAATGATGTAAACATATACCTTGCCAAGCATAATATTGAAAATCCTCGTATTTTTCCTTGTGCTGCACGGTTAGCAAAGCTTATTAGGCAAAAGGCAAAAAATGATGAAAGTCTTTCAAGAAAAGAAAAAGGAGAAATAATAGGGGATGTAAGTTTTTTTGTTGAAGAGGAAAAAATACATTTTTCTGATCATGCCTGCTTTTTATTGCCATCTACAAAAAAAGAATTAGATAATTGTATTAAAAAGGCTCAGCAAGATAAGAATGTAGAGGAGCAAGCTCTTTTTTATACGGGGGTTCCTTCAATTGAAATGGCAATTAGTGAATATCTTTCAAAATATGCTTTACCTGCAAAGGTTTCTGAGGGGGTTAAGGCTTTTCAAGAAAAAATTGAAAACCTTAAGATAGAGGCAAGGGAAAAATCAACTTTAAAAGATAATAATGCAAAGGTTGAAGAGCACATTAAAAATCTTAAAGCTGTTGAAGACCTTTTGGCTAAAGGTGCACAATCAGATAAGGTTAAAGAAAAAATTAATAATTTAAGCATAGAGAATGAGCTGACTGAAAAATTTGAGAAATGTCGGGCAGATATGATGGTTTCTTTTACACGGAAAACTCAAAAAATGAAAGATTCAAATTTATCAGTTGGAACGGCAAAGTCCTATGTTGCTGAATTAAATTCTCTTTTACCAAATTTATCTACAAAGCTTATTGCTGATACAAAAAAAATGCTTGAAGGTGTTTTAAAAACGCAAGCACAAGCGTGTGTTGATGAATATAAAAAATATCTTGAAGGTTTAGTAGGTAAGGTTGATACTAAATTAAGTCCTAATATTCTCTTGGGTGATACGGGAAGTATTAGCGTTGATGAAGCACTTCATAATTATACCAAAACACGGAAAGTTAAAACTGGTGAGAAAACAGTAAAAAATGAAGACTATGGTTTTTGGGATGGTGCCAAAAACTTTTTTAAGGGTCTCGTTGGAGTGGAAAAAAAAGCAAAGTATTTAACTGTTGAAGAATTTGCTAATGAAAACTTTGTTAATTTTGCTGAATATTTTAGTGATGTTGTTAAGCCAAGCCTTGAAGATTTTTGCGAGAATACAAGAGAAAAATCACTGAATTGGGGTAAAAAAGAGGCTACTAGTTTGAAAAAAAATTTTTTAATAAAATTTGATCAGCTTGAGGATGCGATTAAAAAGAAACTTGCAGAGCAACAAGATATTCTTGCCAATAAAGAACAGCTTCAATTAATGATCGAGCAGAATAAGAAAAATCTTGAATGGCTTGCAAAGCTTCAAGGTGATCTTGATGATATTTTAAGTATAAAAAATACTGAATGTTAAATGCTATCTTGAAAAAAAAAGAATAACGGTATTCTTTTTTTATATTTAATTTTTCTGTAATATAAAGGAGTATTTATGAGTGTGAGTAAAAATTTACAAGAGGCAGTAAGCTTAAAGGATATTGCTAAAATTCGTGATAGGTTATGGACTTGTATAGCCTTAGATCCAAATTTAACAGGAGATTTTCCTGAAAGTTGGAAATACTGCTTAGATAATGGAGTTTCAGAAGCTGCAATTTATGAAACTCATGATGGGCGTGAGATTTCAAATGAGGCAACAGAAGAAAATTTTGGGTTACTTTGTGGTCAGTTGTGTACAAATTTTTCTAAAGAGCGACTTTCTGCAATAAAAGAAATTGGGAAAGAACTCTATCCTCCCCTAAAATCGGAATCGAGTAAAGATCAAACACATCAAAACAATACTTCGACTAATGGATCTAAAAGACAAAAAGAGTCTTCTGCTTCTAGCTCGGAGGATGCCTTGCCCGTAGGTTTAATTATTGCGGTGGCAGCAGCTGTGGTAGTGGGAGCGATACTCCTGTTCAAAAAATGAAGCGTGGTGCTGGTAAAGTAGTGGATGGTATCAAAGATATTGTAGATGGTATTATAGACTATGTGGTTGAAACAATAAAAAGTTAATTGAGTAAAAAGGAGTATACTTGTGGAAGAAAATAAATTTCTTGTAGAAAAAGATTTTGTAAATGCAGTTGATAATATAGATTTACTGTTGAACAAATCATATTTATCCTCGTTAGATCATTCTGTGATACTACAAAATTATCAAATGGTTGATGATAATACGATTCTTATAGATGAATTTAATAAAACCATCCGCTTTTTTGATATTACGCAAATTGTTTTGAATAAAAATGAA
>JBOFTD010000175.1:0-2222 GCA_051651885.1 Treponemataceae bacterium | reverse complement strand
GGGAATGCCAGTCCAAACCGAAATAACGCGTGCAATATCTTCTTCGCTAATTTCTTCACGCAAAAGATGATTTGATTTTTCACTTGATTTTGCCTCATTTTTCTCCGTGATTAACGAAAGCTCTTTTTCAAGTTGCGGAATTTTGCTGTATTTAATTTCAGCCGCATGATTAAAATCGCCCTCGCGAGTAAAGCGTACCTCGTCTAAACGCAATTGTTCAAGCTGCTCTTTGATTTTACGGCTTTCATCAATGCGACCCTTTTCGTTTTGCCATTGCATTTTCATTGCATCGCGCTGACTGGTAAATTCCCCCAGTTCTTTTTCGAGTTTTGTAAGCCGTTTTTTTGAAGTTTCGTCCGTTTCTTTAGAAAGAGCCTGCTTTTCAATATTGAGCTGGATGATTTTGCGCTCCACCTGATCAAGCTCCGTTGGCTGACTTTCAATTTCTATTTTGAGCCGACTTGCCGCCTCATCAACTAAATCGATTGCCTTATCTGGCAAAAACCGACTAGTAATATAGCGATTTGAAAGCACCGCTGCGGCGACCAGTGCCTCATCTTTTATGCGAACTCCGTGATGAACTTCATATTTTTCTTGAAGCCCTCGCAAAATTGCAATCGTGTCTTCAACGCTTGGCTCAGAGCAATACACTTGCTGAAAACGTCGCTCAAGGGCTGCGTCTTTTTCTATATATTTGCGATACTCATCAAGTGTCGTTGCCCCAATCGAGCGTAACTCCCCTCGAGCAAGGGCAGGCTTTAAAAGATTTGAGGCATCCATCGAGCCCTCACTTGCTCCCGCTCCCACAAGAGTATGCAATTCATCAATAAAAAGAATGATTTGCCCATCAGAGGCTTGCACTTCTTGAATAACGCTTTTCAGGCGCTCCTCAAATTCGCCACGAAATTTTGCCCCCGCAATTAAGGATCCCAAATCAAGGCTGAGAAGGCTTTTATTTTTCAGGCTATCAGGAACATCTCCCGAAACAATGCGACGAGCAAGTCCCTCAACGATCGCCGTTTTTCCAACACCAGGCTCCCCGATAAGGACGGGGTTATTTTTTGTTCGGCGGGAAAGTACTTGCATAACACGGCGAATCTCTTCATCACGTCCAATAACAGGATCGATTTTTTCTTGACGAGCAAGCTCTGTTAAATCCCTGCAATATTTTTTAAGGCTTTGCATTGTGCTTTCTGGATCTTGATTAGTGATCCTCTGATTTCCACGAACCGATTTAAGTGCAGAAATAAGAGCATCATACGTAACGCCAGCCTTTTTTAAAAAAGCTCCCGTTTTGTCATCACTTTTTGTCAAGCTGAGTAAAATATGTTCCGTTGAAAGATATTCATCTTTGAGAGCCGCCGCCTCTGTTTCAGCCTTTGCCAAAACCTTTCCTGCACTTGATGAAAAGCTAATTTGATTAGCTCCACTAACTTTTGCATACGAATCAATGCTTTTTTGAACTTCTGATTGCAAAAAATCTAGCGAAATTCCAATTTTTTCAAGCAGAGGAATAATGATACTTTCCTTTTGCTGCAATAATGAGAATAAAAGATGATCAGTGCCAACTTCAGCATGATCACTACGTTGTGCCAACGCAAGAGCATTCTGCAAAGCTTCTTGAGCTTTGATAGTAAATTTGTCATTCATGATTTTAAGGTAATAATAAAGATGTGAAGGTGTCAATGTTTTTCTAAACTGATCACGTTAGCATCAGATTTAAGTAATTAAAGGATTTTTTTACAATTTAAAAAAACTGTTATTCATCAAAAATATATTCGTTTTCTTCTTGTATAAGAGGAAGCGTTTCTGTTTCCAAAGGAAGTTGTTGACTGGCAGTAGGTAATGACGATGCCGGTGGGGACGGTGCTAAAGGTTGTACATTTTGAATATCGATAATTTTTTCCTCTTCAAAGACGGTGCTTCGAATGACCGTGTCATTATGCAAAAATTCTTCAGAAATTTTTTTGCCATCTTTATACAAAGCTTTACCGACGTAGCCATCCTCAAAATAAACAAAATCTATTCGCCCATCATCACCTTGATACTGGCGATCAAAAATTAAAAAGTTATTTTCAAAAATTTTCATGTTTGGCAAAGTAGAATTATTCTCGTAAGTGTACTCTTTTCGCTCGATTTTTCCCGTTGCGTCTTCAAAATTTTCTCTAACAATGCGATTTTGACTGTCATATTGCCACGATGCACGAGAAACAAAATGATCG
>JBOFTD010000174.1:0-23471 GCA_051651885.1 Treponemataceae bacterium | reverse complement strand
GTTGTTGATGCGGTAAAATGGGTTTTAGGCGAGCAAGCGGCAAAGACTATGCGTGCAGAAAAAATGGAAGACATCATTTTTAACGGCACTGAAACACGAAAAGCTCTGAATGTTGCAGAAGTTACGCTCACTATTTCTAATGAGCAAAGCCTTTTGCCTATCGATTTAAGCGAAATTACCATTCGTCGAAGGCTTTATCGCTCTGGCGAAAGCGAATATTATATTAATGGACAGCAAACAAAACTCAAAGATGTGCGCGAACTTTTTTGGGATACGGGTGTGGGAAAGGCTGCGTATTCAGTTATGGAGCAGGGAAAAATTGATCAAATTCTTTCCTCAAAGCCTGAAGATCGCCGTTATCTTTTTGAAGAAGCGGCAGGAATTACTCGATTTAAAGCAAAGCGGGCAGAGGCTGAGCGCAAACTCCAAAAAACTGAAGAGAACATGAAGCAAGTTGAGGGCATTTTGGGCGAAGTGCGTCGCAAATATGAATCGCTTAAAGTTCAAGCCGACAAAACAATTTCCTATCGTGCCTTAAAAGAAGAAGTCTTTCATTACGAACTTGATATGCATCTTTTGAAGCTCAAAAACTTTATGCAAAATAAAGATCGAAAAGCGGAGGATTTGGAGAGGCTTTCAAAAGAACGAGATGAAGCTCAAAATGAAATCAATGAAATCAATAATTTTTTGAGTTCAAATATGGATGAAATGAATAGTTTGCAATTGCAAACGGTTGAAATCCAAAAAAAAATGATTACATTGCAGGCGGAGCAAAATTCAAAAAAAGAAATGCTCAAAGTTTTATCTGCACGTGAACACGAAATTAAGCAAAAAATTGCAACGCTTGAAGGCAGAAAACAAAATCTTGAATCAAAAATTGAGAATATGCAAGAAGATATTGATGATCAAGAAAATTCTGCACGAGATTTGAATAAATTATTAATCGAAGTGCAAAAAAATATTCAAAACTTTGAAGAAAATATTAAACTTGCGGGCAACCAAATTACGGAAAATGACAATCAAATTAGTCGCATTGAAAGCTTCATTGGAACCCTTGAGACGGATCGAGAGCAGCTTGAAATTGAGCTTGAACAGTTGACAGAAAATATTGTAACCGAGCTTGATTCAAAGCTTAAAAGTGCAGGCTATTCGTCAACTGAGCATAAAAAGGCTCACGAAGAGCTCGAAAAAACTTTTTCTTTGATTAAAATTCTTGTAAGCGGGCGAAAAAATATTTTTAGCGATTATTCAAAACTCACGCTTTCATCCGAAGATGAAATTAAAAAGCTTACAAGTACGGCACAAAATTCTTTTGAAGAGCTGGAAACTCTTGTTGAGCAACTTTCAGTGGCAATCGAAAATTACACAAATGCAACGCCGTCTTTTATCGATGAGTTTTTGCAACCTGAAGGAATTATTACCAAAAAGCGCAGTGTCGATGAAAAAATTCAAAATAATAAAAATCAGGCAAGCGAAAAACGCGATCAAATTATTGAATTGAAAAAAACAAATGCTCAGCTTGCAGAAAAAATTAGCGAGTATCGTAGCACGCTTGAGGATTTGCGGATTAACAGGGTGCAAATTGATTCTCAGCTTAAGGCGATTGAAAGTCACATTCACGTGATTCGTCGCGAGTTGACAAGCCAAGAAGCGGCGCTAAAAGAAACTGAAAATGATTTGTACAACGAAGCTAAGCGTTTGGAAGATGTTACTGAGCAGACCGTTGATATTGAAGGCGAGATTGCCTCTATTGACTATGAGGGACAGCGACTTGTTACGGAAGTTGACAAGCTTGAGAAAATTATTGCCAATCGAAATACGGATGTTTCTTCCAAGCAACAAAAATTGCGAGCAAAAAATGAGCATGTGCAAAAATTGCAAATGCAATACGAAAAATACAATCTTGACATTGCAACCTCCGAGACAGAAATTAAAAATATAAAAGAAAACTTTCGTGAGGCACATTCACGTGATTTGCTTGAATTTGAAGAGCGGATGTTTGAGCTTAACTCAAATGCGGGGGAGCTACGAGAACAAGCTGCACAAAAAAAGGCTGAATTGAAAAATTTGGGGAGCGTGAATTTTATGGCTCCTGAGGAATTTGCGGAAGAAAAAGAGCGATTTGATTTTTTGTCAGCTCAAATTGCGGATTTGACAAAGGCTCGTGATGATTTACATCGCATTGCAGAAGAATATCGAGCTGAATCAACAGAAATTTTCATTGCAACATTTAATAAAATTAAGAAAAATTTTCACAATATGTTTCGCCGTCTTTTTGGCGGAGGTGGAGCACAGCTACGATTTATTGATCCGCAAAATATTCTTGAGTCAGGCATTGATATTTTTGCCCAGCCTCCAGGGAAAAAGCTTGAAAATATTACCTTGCTTTCTGGTGGTGAAAAAACGATGACCGCTGTTTCGCTTTTGTTTGCGACTTATATGGTTCGCCCTTCTCCGTTTTGTTTGCTTGACGAAATTGACGCAGCCCTTGATGAGCAAAACGTTTTGCGATTTGTGCAAGCCCTTCGCGAGTTTGCAAATGTCAGCCAATACATCGTTATTACGCATAATCGGAAAACGGCAAGCGGTGCTGGCACCTTGCTCGGAATTACAATGGAAGAGTTTGGCGTTACTAAGCTTGTGACAATGAAACTTAAAACAAATGATGATGAAAAATTAGAAACAATTCCCGACATCGAACCCTTTGAAGAAGAGGAAGTTCTTGATGACCAAGAAGTTTACATCCCACCTCATCCACCCAAACGAATAAAATAAGATTTTCAGCTAGGATTTTTTGATAACTCATACTGATTTGAAAATCTACAGAAAAAAGAGAATTCTTTTTAAAAGAAAAAGCACGAAAAAAATTTGTGTTTTTTTGGAATCTGTTGTATAATAATTGACATAAAAATTAAATGCGTTTTGAAAACGTGAGGAGAAATTATGCCACAAGTATTGTCAATTATTTTAGGCGGCGGAAAAGGAACGCGTTTGTTTCCTTTAACAAAAGAACGTTCAAAGCCAGCCGTTCCATTTGGGGGAAGGCATCGCATTGTAGATATTCCTATTTCGAATTGTATTAATTCAGGTTTTAAGCAAATTTATATTTTGACGCAGTTTAATTCAGCTTCTTTACACATGCATATTACGCACGGATATAGTTTTGATTCATTTTCACGGGGATTTGTTGAAATTCTTGCTGCTGAGCAAACATTTGATCATTCTGGGTGGTACGAAGGAACAGCCGACGCAGTGCGAAAAAATTTCTTGCACTTTAAGACGCAAAAACCGACACACTATATTATTTTATCCGGCGATCAACTGTATAAAATGGATTTACGCACCTTTTTAGACGATCACATAGAATCAGGAGCGGGAATTTCAATTGCAACAACGGCGGTTAATCGAGCAGATGCTTCGGGTTTTGGTATTATGAAAATTAATGAAAAGCACCAAATTACGGCATTCATGGAAAAACCTGCAAAAGACGTTGATATCAGCGATTGGAAAATTCCAACTAGTGCAAAAAAAGATAATTCAGATAAAAACTTTTTAGCTTCGATGGGCATTTATATTTTTAACGCAGATGTTATGGAAGAAGTGTTAAATAACACGGCGACAGATTTTGGTAAAGAAATTATTCCACAATCAATTGAATCATATCATGTAAAATCATATATTTACGATGGTTACTGGGAGGATATTGGAACGATTAAAAACTTTTACGATGCCAATATTGATTTAACTCGACCTTTGCCAAAATTTAATTTCTACGATGAAGAAAATCCTGTATACACGCATAGCAGAAACCTTCCGCCCTCAAAATTGCTCAACACAATGATGAATAATTCTACAGCAAGTGCAGGTTGTATTATTAATGAATCGACGATTAATAATTCTGTCATCGGGATTCGAAGCGTAATCGAATCGGGCACTATTTTTGAAGGCGTTGTAGATATGGGTGCTGATTATTATGAAACCGAAGAGGACTTTGCGGTTAATAAGAAAAAAAATCGCCCTAACATGGGAGTTGGAAAAAACTGCAAAATCAAAAATGCAATTATTGATAAAAATGCCCGTATTGGAGACAACTGTTCAATCGGATATAGTGGCCATAGCTATGAAAATGGCGCACACGGATTATTTTATGTTGAAGATGACATTATTATTATTCCTAAAAGTGCCACTATTCCTAATAATACAATTATTTAAGAGTTTTTTGCTTCTTCTATGAATATTTAAAATTTTCAAAATCTCTAAAGTGTTTTTTGATCAATAGTTAAAATTATTGACATTTTTCTGTAAAGAAGTAGAATAAATAGATGACAAAATCGATTTTTACTATAAAGCACAGTGAAACAGAGTCACGGGCTCGAACGGGAACAATGCATTTACCGCACGGAGATGTACAAACGCCCGTTTTCATGCCCGTTGGAACAAATGCGACGGTTAAAGCTATCACCGTTGAGGATTTAACTGAAATTGGTTTTGAAATTATTTTATCGAATACGTATCATTTATATTTAAGAACAGGCAGCGACTTGCTTGAAAAAGCTGGCGGATTACATGGATTTTCTCAGTGGAAAAAAAATTTTTTAACTGATTCAGGTGGATTCCAAGTTTTTTCGCTTGCTCCCTTTAGAAAAATCACGCCTGAAGGGGTTAATTTTCAAAGTCATATTGATGGATCACGCCATTTTTTGACACCAGAAAATGTTGTTGGACTGCAGGCTCAATTTAATAGCGATATTCAAATGCAACTTGATGTATGCACAGGCTATGACATTGATTGGAAAAAAGCAAAAGAAGCATTGTCAATTACATCAGATTGGGCAAATCGAGCAAAAGCGGAATGGCTTAAAAAAGTTGATACTGGTTATTTAGGAAATCTTTTTTGCATTGTTCAAGGAAATTTTTTTACTGATTTACGAAAACAAAGTGCCGATTTTGTTGCAAATCTTGACTTGCCTGGTATTGCAATTGGAGGGCTTTCTGTTGGCGAGCCAAAAGAAAAATATTGCGAAATGCTCGCTTTTACCGCCCCACTTTTGCCAAAAGAAAAGCCGCTCTATGTTATGGGAATTGGCACGCCAGAATATATTTTAAACGCAATCCAGCAAGGAGTTGATATGTTTGATTGCGTTTTGCCTACACGAAACGCACGAAATGGCTCATTTTTTACACGCGATGGCAGCATCAATATAAAAAAAGAGCAGTACAAGCAAGATTTTACTCCAATTGACAGTGAATGCGGGTGTAAAGTTTGCAAGCAATATTCACGATCATATCTTCGTCATTTATACAAAAGCGGCGAAATTCTTTGCTCCATGCTTGCATCCTACCACAACTTATATTTTTTACACGATATGGTTTTACAATCACGAAAAGCAATTGAACAAAATCAATTTACAACCTTTAAAAATAATTTTTTAAACCGATACAATAACACTGACAAAAAATTATAAACAATCTACTATCTGCACTTTATAAAAATCAAACTTAATGAATAAAACAAGAGAGGAATTATGAAATATTTATTTTTGCTTATACTTTTAACGCTCCCCTTATCGCACGATTTTGCACAAGATAAAAAAGAGGAAAATGACGAATACAAAAAAAGACTTGATACGATTACGTATGGATTAGAAGATGAAGTTGTTCGATTACTAACGACGCTTATCAGTGAGAAAAATAACGATTTTAGCAATGAAATTTATACAGAATTTCAGGGAACAAAAAATGCGGCCATACGTGAAAAAGCCATTGAATACTTTACGCAAATAAAAGACGATCGCTTAACGGACTATAGCCTTAATTTACTTGAGGATATGACGGATGTTCGTCGCTCAACGGGAATTCTTATTTTAAAATACATCCAAGAACTCAAAATCACCGCGGCAATTCCATTTCTTATTACATTAATTGAAAACGAGAACGAAGATTATCTTGATATAAGCATTAATGTGTTGGGAAAAATTGGCTCGAGCGAAGAAGCAGTTTTTTTAACCGAATTCTTTAATCGAACGCTAACTACTCCGACAAAGCAAGCGGTCGTTCGTTCACTTGGGGAATTACAAGCAGTTGAAACATGGGAAAAACTGAAAGAAATCGCACAAGACGAAAATGAAAATTCTTTTATGCGAGCTGTTGCGATTGAAGCTTTAGGCGATATGAAAAAAAATGAAAGTATAGAAGTTCTCGTTTCGTTGTTTGAAGATGGCGATCCACGCATTCGATCTGCAAGCGTAAAGGGTTTAAGCAACTTTAATGAAACGCAGGCAACGGATATAATTGTTGCAGGATTTAAAGACAATCATGTGAGCGTTCGCTTTGAATCAGTAAGTGCATCGTTTAAGCTTAAGCTAGAAAGTGCCGTCCCAAGTTTACTTTATCGAGCTAAAAATGATACTGACACAAACCTGCGATATAAATGCTATGAAGCGCTTGCAGCCATTGGGGCAAAAGATGGAGTTGATCATCTTATCTCGATAGTTGAAAACAAACGCACAAATGAAACAAATCGAGCAAAAGCTGCAATGTATCTTTTGCAATATAATTTTCAACAGAGCATTGAAGCGGTCAAAACAGCAGCACGAGAAACGCTTGAAAATGAACGACTCAAAAATTTGCGATATGCACTTGGAAAAGAATTTGCAAAATATGAAAATGCAACATTAGCTGATATTTGTAGCGAATATCTTGCACACAAAGATCCTTTAACAGTGGGAACCGGTCTTGATATTTATGCAAAAAATCACTTTCCGAGCGTGACCAGCTCCGTGCAAACACTTGCCAATGAAGAAAAAACAAGTGGGTTAAAAACAAAAGCAAAAGCGATACTCGATAAAAAATAATATTTACATCATCGAAATACTTCAAGTTAGATAAGTCTTCTGTTCTTCAAATTATGACCTTATAATTCCAAAAAATGACTGTGTATAACTTGTGCATAACTTAGATAAAATCATACATAGCAACCCTGTAGTGGTACTTTGCGAAAGTTCATTCAATTTCAAAACAGAAGCTGCTGTGCTTAACCATCTTATAAAGACCGTTGAAACAATGATTTATACTGCATCCTGTTTTGCCAAAAAAAAGCAAAATAATCTTTTCGTTTTTGTCAAGATAAAAAAAAATTTTTTTTATTGTTAATAACCTGTTAATAACTTGTAAATTAATAGCTAAAGTATCGTGTCATCATGTATAATTATTCAACAAAAAGCAGATATCTGTCACTATTTTATAACAAAATATTATTTATACCGCTTTGCAAAACTATTAATAGTATCTGCCATGCTGTAAAGTGAAACTTGCTGCTGCACCGCACCGTACTCAAAAGCCACACGCGGCATTCCATAGACTGTCGATGAGGCTTGGTCTTGGCCAATGGTATATGCCCCTTGTCGACGCATCTCTGCAAGTTTTTCTGCCCCATCTCGCCCCATACCTGTCATAATAATTCCTAGTGCATTGTTATGATACTGGCCTGCAACTGATTCAAATAAAACATCCGCAGAAGGACGATGCCCATTTCGAAGCGGCTCTTCATTTAAATGAAGAATGCTACCATGTAAACGTTTTTCAACAGTGACATGCTTACTTCCAGGTGCAATAAAAATATGTCCAGCCTTAAGAAATTCGCCTTCTTCCGCCTCTTTAACAGTCAAAGGACATATTTTATTCAAATTTCGAGCAAACTCTTCTGTAAAACCTGCAGGCATGTGCTGTACAACGATAATCGGTTGCGTTAAGGCAGGATCAATCTTTGCAAATATATCACGCAAAGCCACAGGACCACCCGTTGAAATTCCGATAACAATAACTTCAATTTTACCTGCAGGTCGTATCGGATCAATAGATTGATTATGAGCTTTATCCAAAATCTTTTCTTTATAAGAAGATAATCCGTCGATAGGCGATTGTAATATTTCATGAATTTTTTTTAGTGCATCAGAAGAAAAGTCAATATTTTTTTTCCGCGTGCGTGCGTATATACTACCATAACTTAAAAGGAGTTCCGTTAAACGCGACGCAACCTTTCTGATATCAGGAGAATCAGATCCAGAAGGTTTTGTAACAAAGTCACTTGCCCCAAGCTCAAGGCACTCCATGCTGATACGAGCCCCTTCTTTTGCAACGCTTGAAAGCATTATTACAGGAATAGAAATTCCCCGCTTTTTTCGTTCATGCAAAAAATCGATCCCCGTCATCACAGGCATTTCAATATCAAGAACAATTATATCAGCATCAATAGTCTGTAGTTTTTCTAAAGCTACCTGCCCATTTTCTGCCGTATCAACAACGGTTAAACCCGGTGCCTCAAAAATAATTTTTGAAACAAGTTTTCGCATTAAAGCCGAATCATCTATCACAAATACCGAAATATCAGCCATACAACTACCCTCTTTCTAATTTTTTTTATATAAACAAGACCAATCTGTTTTAACAAATTCAAAATTTGTTTGCATACCAAAAAGTGACTCAGAATGTCCAATAATCAAAAAACCCGTATTATTAAGTGCACTCCAAAATTTATCAATTACCTCATTCTGCACGATTTCATCAAAATAAATGAGTACATTTCTACAAAACACAATATCAAAATTAGCATCAGCGGTGTCGGTTTTTAAATTATGATATTTAAATGCTATACTTTTCATAAGATCTGAATTCATTTGATAGCCATTCTCGACTGGCGTTAAAAATTTTTTAAGATATTCTTCGGGAATGCCCTCAATTTTATTTGTTTGATAAAATCCTTCTTTTGCAATTTCAAGCGACTGTATCGAAATATCAGAGGCCACTATTTCAAAGGTAAAAGTTGCAGGCAAATGCGTTTTTAAAATCATCGCAAGCGTATAAGGCTCTTCCCCTGTTGAACAACCCGCACTCCAAACTCTTATGTGATTTTTGCACGCAGCTTTTTTTAATGCAACTAACTCTGGAATAATATGATTAATAAGCGTATCCATCTGTGGAAGATTACGAAAAAAACTGGTCAAATTCGTTGTAACTAAATCGAGTAAATGTTTGAGTTCATTTGCATTCGATGCAATTATTTTATAGTAATCTTGAAGACTTTCATGATTCGATATGCGTAATTGTTCTCGTAGTCGACTGTCGAGAATAGAACGGTTTGAATGTGAAAAAGTAATGCCACTCGCATCATAAATTTTTTGACGAAATAAATCAAAATCTGCATCACTTATGGAATTTTTGTTCATTTTCTTACACTACCACAATTAAAAATAAAAGTAAATGATTCTTGCCTACTTTATAAAAAATAAGTACGGATATCGACTGTCATCTTGATGCAAAAAATGACAGCGATTCTCAAATTTTTTTTGTGTAATTTGAATGTACGATTCAAGAGGTAAGAGAATTCCTTTTAATCAAGATACTTGCGACTTTCTTGTAAATCGGCTAAAATCGTTGTATGTATGCAAAAAAGACAGTTAATTATGATGAATCAAAGATAAAGACGCTGAGCTCTCTTGAGCATATTCGTTTACGCACGGGTATGTATATTGGGCGACTTGGCGATGGCTCAAATCAAAATGATGGCATTTACATTCTCCTCAAAGAAATTGTTGACAATGCGATTGATGAATTTATTATGGGCAACGGAAATCAGGTTGATATTGAGGTAAAAGATAATCGTGTTTTTATTCGTGACTATGGGCGCGGCATTCCACTGGGAAAGCTTGTTGAGTGTGTGTCGGTTATAAATACGGGGGCAAAATATAACGACGAGGTTTTTCAGTTTTCCGTCGGGCTTAATGGTGTGGGAACAAAGGCGGTCAATGCACTTTCTTCCTTTTTTAAAGTGATTTCTGTGCGCGATGGAAAATGCACGGAAGCTATTTTTGAGCAAGGGAATTTGAAGTCTGAAAAATCTTCAAAAGTGAAGCCTGATGTAAAAAATGGAACGTACGTTGAGTTTGTTCCCGACACAGCGATTTTTGGTGAATATGCCTTCAACATGGAATTTTTAGAGCGTCGTATTTGGAATTATGCCTACCTTAATGCGGGCTTGACGCTCAATTTTAACGGGCAAACGTATAAAAGCGAAAATGGGCTTTTGGATTTATTGAATGCCGAAATCGAGGGCGAGTCAATCTATCCTGTTGGCTATTATAAGGGTAGCCAGCTGGAGTTTTCTTTTACGCATACAAATACGTACGGCGAAAATTATTTTTCATTTGTCAACGGCCAGTACACTTCCGATGGGGGAACGCATCTTTCGGCTTTTAAAGAAGGATTTTTGAAGGGTATTAATGAGTTTTACAAAAAAACGTATAAAAGTGAAGATGTTCGTGAGGGAATGACGGCGGCAATTACCGTGAAAATTCAAGCCCCCATTTTTGAAAGTCAAACAAAAAATAAATTGGGCAATACTGAAGTTCGCTCGTGGCTGGTAGCGGAAACTAAGTCTGCAATTGATGATTATTTGCACAGAAATGCTGATACGGCAAAGATGCTTGAGCAAAAGATTCTTGCAAACGAAAAACTTCGCACGGAGTTAAACTCAGTCAAAAAGGAAGCAAAAGAGGCTGCAAAAAAAATTGCCTTAAAAATTCCAAAACTGCGTGACTGCAAGTATCATTTGGGGGATAGCAAAAATGGCGAAGGTACAATGATTTTTATCACCGAGGGAGACTCGGCTTCTGGCTCGATGGTTTCTTCTCGAAACGTGATGAAGCAGGCAATTTTTAGCCTTCGCGGAAAGCCTGAAAACATGCATGGCAAAAAGCAAACAGAGATTTATAAAAATGCAGAGCTTTATAATCTGATGATGGCGTTGGGCATTGAGCAAGATATTAGCGGCCTTCGCTATGAAAAAGTGATTATTGCAACTGATGCGGATAATGACGGATTTCATATTAGAAATCTCATGCTCACTTTTTTCTTGACCTATTTTGAGGAGCTTGTTCATCAAGAGCGGATTTTTATTTTGGAAACGCCGCTATTCCGTGTTCGCAATAAAAAAGAAACTCAATATTGTTACTCAGAAAAAGAGCGCGATGTCAGCATGAAAAAACTTGGTGTAAATGCAGAAGTCACTCGTTTTAAGGGACTTGGCGAAATTAGTCCAAATGAATTTGGGCAATTTATTGGCGAAGATATGAAAATCGTTCCCGTAGAAATTAAAAACCTTAAAGATATTCCAAATCTTCTTGAGTTTTACATGGGAAAAAACACCCCAACTCGACGGGAGTTTATTGTCAATAATTTAGTAGAAGATATTGGAGCGTAGATTCAATTCATGAGAGAAAATTTTATTTTTATTACTTGAATTCTCATTGCATCGAGATTTTTGTTTCCATTATCGATATACGACACCGAAATCCAGTCTCCAGTGGCAATATCTTGTAAGGTAATAAAGGTTTTCTCGATTTTTTTGAGATCTTCTTTCATTTTTCGCTGTGCTTCTTTGTTAGGATGTCCTTTAATTTTTTTCTCAAGGGCAATTTTTTCTGTTATGTCTATAATATGTGTGGTTTGATTTATTACAGCGGTTAATGAGTATCTATCTGAATCAATGAATGTTATCGTTCCTGCTTTCACGTCAATAGCTGAAACTTCACCCATTTTTTCGGGATGCATATTTTGTTTTTCTTGGCGATTATTTTTCTTTTGGGCAAAAGCGACACTCGTGAGTGCAAAGATCATAACTATGATTAGTATTTTCTTCATTATAAAATCCTCTTGTTTTTTATTAATCATGATTGGGAAAGTATACTGTAAAAAATTATTTTTGTCAGCTTTGCTGCGATGAAAAATATTTTGCAGATAAAATAAGGTGCAGTTTTTTGTCTCGTATTTTTTATTTCCTCTTGTGTATTTTGTTTGTCTTCTTTAGAGTATTATAAACAAAAAAAAGGATGTTTTATGGCTGATGTTCAACGATTAGATAAAATTCTTGCAAATGCGGGATATGGAACAAGAAAAGAGATTCGAAAATTTGTTCACAGTCAAGAAGTTCTTGTAAATAATGTGCGATGTAAAGATGTTTCGTTTCATGTAAAAAACACAGATAACGTTTTGATAAATGGCATTTTACTAGAGGAAAAAAAGGAGCTTTATCTTATGTTGCATAAACCACAAAGGGTTATAAGTGCAACAAAAGATTTTACGCACCAAACAATAATTGATATTTTGCCAACAGAATTAATAAAAGGTTTCAAGGATGGTGAAATTTTTCCTATTGGTCGGCTCGATATCGACACTGAGGGGCTTATTATTATTACGAGTGATGGAAAAATTTGCCACAAATTAACGTCGCCTAAAAATAATATTGAAAAAACATATTTTGTTACCCTTGAAAAACCGGTTGATGAGAGCGATCAACTAAAAATTACCTGCGAGTTTGAAAAAGGAATTCATCTTAGTGCAGAGCGTGGCGAGCCAAGTCACACCTGCAAGCCCGCTTTTGTACAATTTTCCTCTCCAACGCAGGCAACGTTGACGATTACAGAGGGAAAATATCACCAAGTAAAAAGAATGTTTTTTGCCGTAAAAAATTATGTTGTTGCCTTAAAACGTATTTCATTTGCATCTTTAGCACTTGATGAACAGTTGCCGTGTGGACAGTGCCGCATTTTAAATGACGAAGAAATTGCATTATTAAAAAAAGCGGGAGAGTGCAAACCTGATACCATTTAACACCTGTATTTTATGATTTTTCAGCATTTACTCATAGACTTTCTTGTATGTTTTCTATAAACTAAGATTATGTCAAAAGATTTTTTAGCCTACGAGGAAGTTCGTAATAATGCTTTTTCAATCGCACATGCTATTCACAAAGATGGATTTATTCCAGACATTATTTATGTTTCATTGCGCGGTGGTGCATATTTAGGAAATGTGATTAGCGAATATTTCAAAATTACTCGCACCGATCGACCTGTGTTATATGCTGCTGTTGTTGCACGATCGTATTCTGATGTGCAAAATCGAGATCAAATTATGATTGATGGGTGGACTCACTCTCCTGATCACCTTCGTTCGGGCGATAAAATTCTTTTAGTCGATGATATTTTTGATACAGGAAAAACAATCAATTATTTAGTTGACGAATTTATGAAGCGGGGTGTTCATCGTCATGATATTAAAGTTGCCGTGCATGATTATAAGCACTTTGAAAACGAAAAAGATAATCATGGTATAAAACCTGATTACTGGTGCAAAAAATATGATTTGCCTTCACGCGAAGAAGATGTGTGGATTCACTGTCTTAGCCATGAATTGGTTGGCTTGACGCCGGCAGAGCTTGATCAGCATTATTTTTCAAAATATCCTCATTTGCGTCCAGCTTTTGCTGAAATTATAAAAAATATATAGGAATCTGCATGAAATATTTTGCCCTGTTTTTTTTTAGTGGACTAATATTTTTCTCCACTCATAAAATTAATGCACAAACGCAGGCGAGTTTTTTATTCAAAGAGTACGAGGTATTAAATAATTTTTATACTGAATATCTCGATACAGACAAAGTTGATTCTGATGCAGCGAGTTACCAACTTTTAGATTGTTTTAAACAATTGGTGCGATGTTTAAATGACGATTCTGCAGCGAGTCGATTTCAAATTTATGCACTCGGAGAAGCATTGTTTTTTGCAACGCATATTTACAATACGCCAAATTATATTTCTCTTAGCAAAGAATACGCTGCTGAGATGAAAAAAGCAAAAGACGCCGTAGAAAAATTTTTACAGAGCTATTTTGCTAACAAAACGGGAGCGGAGCTTTATTTTATTTTAGAAATTTCAGGAGCGAAGCGGCAAACTCTCCAAATTGACTTTAATTTACCGCAGAATGTATTTTTTCCTTCGCTTATAACGTTGGATATTCCGCTTGCCTTACAAAATTTTGATCAAAGTCAAAAAAGAATTTTATATTATAGAACGCTCGAACAATCAAATTCGTATTTTTTGCAGTATAATTCAAAACAGATCGCCAGTTTTTTTGAAAATCCATATTTGCTTTTTGCTATTAATAATACGGACATTAACTTTGAAAATCGCCAAAAATTTTTATTGGATTTGAAAAATTATATCGATATTAGCGTTGAAAAATCGAAAACTAAAAATCCTAAAAACGCTTATTCTTACTCGACCTTTACGGGATTTTTTATTGCTCAAGCCAGCATTAATAAAATGCAAAAAGATGCTGCAACCTTTTATAATTTTAATGCGAATTTGAAGCATTTAACGGCATTATCAATGCAATATGGCATCCCTTTGAACGCATTGTTCGCCACTGAAAGCGTGAAGTATTTAAATCTTTTAAACTCTGATGATTTTTTTTTGCTTTTTCTGTATAAAAATGCTGCACTTGAAAAAACAAATCAAAAAATTTTACAGCAAGCTTCTATAATTTCGCACTTTGCACCGCGTTATCATAAATTAAAATATAAGGTTTAATCGTACTATGAAACTAAAGCAGATTTTTTTAATTAGTGGCGTAATTCTTGCTAGCATTATTTTAGAGCTTTTTGTGATATTTTTTCTCATGAAAAGCGAATCTCCGTTATGGTCAATGGCTGCAATAAGTGCGTCGCTTAAAAAGAATTTGTCTTTTAAATTTGAAAAACCAACTTTTATACGAAGATCTGCTTCTCAAGAAAATGATGAAAGCGATCCTAATCCTGCAATTCTCGATAAATCTGTTTTTTTTAGCGCCACATTGACAAAACCTTTGCGATTATTGCCGTTAGAAGATATCATGTATGACGAGGAATTTATTTTTGAGCTTATGGACGAGGGAAAAACGCTTACGTGCACAACCGATGTTTCAAATATTCGGCTTGATAAAAAAAGCAAAAAATCGCCGTCAATTATTTCGTGGAAATTTATTTCAGATGCTCCTATTCTTTCGCGCCCAAAAGTTTTTAAAGATGCGGTCGTTTTCATTGATGGAATGCCAAATCTTGTTATTCTTGATATTCAAACGGGAGCGATACGAAAAACCGTGCCATCACCTGTATTGCCGTCGGGAAAGGCTGAGGGCAGTCAATCGCAATACCAGTTTGAAGGTCTCGATGAAAAAAAATATGCATTTAATTTTTTATATGAAAATAAAGAGTCGCAGTCATCTTCTTTTACAATGGATAACTCGCTTTTTGATCTTGACAGTGTTTTTCAATCTAAGATTCTTATTAAGCTTGAGAATTGGCACCAAGCTTTTGTGAATCAGGCAGTAACGATGGATGAAAATTATATTTCGCCGATTTTTAAAAATATTATGCCTTTGTTTGAAAATTCAGTGGTTGAACTTAAAAATATTGACAGCGTTCCGAGAATTTTGGGATTTACGCCAAACCGAACGCAAAAATATTCAATCTTGATTGGCGATTCAAAGAAAAAAGTAAAAAAATATCCAGCTTTTGTTGCCGTTTTCTCATCGGAAGGCGAGTTGCTCGCATCAAGTTTGAACACGGTTTCAACAAATCCTACGGTAAATATAATGCTTGACTCGACTAAGTTTTATTACTTTGCCTTTGGCCTATTAGCACCGCTTACAGAAAATGATACTATTTATGCCGTTATATTTCAGGATTCACAGTGATTTATGGTATTGATGAAGCGGGGCGAGGTTGTCTTGCAGGCCCTGTATGTGCAGGCGCATGTGTCTTAGCGGATGATTTTCCCATTGAAATTCTAAATGATTCAAAAAAAATGAGTGAGAAAAAACGCTTTATTGTTGAAGCAATCATTAAAGAAAAATCGCTCGGCTGGGGGCTTGGATGGGTTTGGCATAGTGATATTGATCAAATAAATATTTTGCAAGCATCTTTGCTCGCTATGAAATTTGCCTTTGAAAACTGCACTGAAAAACTTGATCAACGTGGAATTATCGTCGAACGTGCCATTGTTGATGGAAATTTTTGCCCTGCAATTAGTGTTCCTTGCGTGGCTATTCCTAAAGCTGATGGGATAGAACCTGCAGTTATGGCCGCTTCGATTTTAGCAAAAACAGCACGCGATAGATTGATGATAAATCTTTCTGGCTGTTTTCCGCTTTATGAATACGAAAAACACAAAGGATATCCTACGCAAAAGCATCGTGAAATTTGCAGAAAATTTGGAAACTCCCCCATACAACGCGATACTTTTAATTATTGGTAGAGGCAGTGCAATAAAAAGAATTTAATTTTTTGTGTTCAAAATATTAGTGTAAATGTTCGCCCCATTCTTCAACTTTAAAACCAACTAAAACGCAATTATCCGTAATAACAAGCGGTCTTTTTACTAGCATGCCGTCTGTTGCAAGCAATTGTAATTGTTCTTCCTCTGTCATGCTGGCAAGTTTTTCTTTCAAATTGAGAGCTTTATAGCGAAGTCCGCTGGTATTAAAAAATTTTTTGATTGGTAATCCACTTTTTTTATGCCACTCTTTAAGATCTTCAAAGTTCGGATTGTCCTCCTTAATATTTTTTTCTGTGTAAGAAAAGCCTTTTTCGTTAAGCCATTTTTTTGCTTTTATGCAGGTTGTGCATTTTGGATAATGAATATAAGTCATTAAATCTCCTTGTTTTTGTTGCTAGTGTAGCAAAATTATATAAATACTGACAAAATCTTACAGATAATTTTAAAAGATTTTATCAAAATATGGAATTGTTCAAAAAAAACTGAGCGAATCCTGCTGTTATGAGTGGAATAAAAAAATTATCCATATCTTTTAGCGGAATCATTTCAATAAACATTGCGATTCCCGCAATAACAAAAGAAAATACCGCTTTTTTGCTAATTAAAAAGGTTGACAAAAATACCGCGACAAAACACGCAAGGCTTCCTTCTAGTGTTTTTCCTCCAAGGCATGGAATTCGAATTCGTCCTAAAAATTTACCGACAATACTTGCAATTCCATCACCGAGCGCAAGGGCACAAATTCCGATAGAAGCATATACTCCTTCAAAAAAAAAAATAGTTAAAAGAACGCCCATACTTAGCGTTATTGGCCCAAGCACAAATCGATTTTCATCACGTTTTCGAGCAGCTGCCATTGTAATTGTCGTAAAAAATGGAATCGTATGACCTTTGATACGAAGAATTTCTGCACAAGTATAAATGAGGGAAAGAAATACCAATAAAATAATTACTAAATTACGACTTGTCAATGCAAAAAGCGGAACTAAAAGAGTAGAAATATGAATTGACTTACGAAATAATTCTTTTTGTAAATCACGAATATAGCGTTGGTGTAAAATGCCTTTTTGTGACTGTCGTTTATGGCTCATCAGCTTATTTTACTCCGCATTGTGAAAACTGTCAACTAAAGATTTTTTCTTTGTCTTCATGTTCTATTGACATAGTCAAGCGTCATAAAATACAATGAATCCATGAAAAAATGCTTCGGAATCTTTTTTTTTCCATTCATAATAATAAGTTGCGCAAGCAATCATAAAATAAAAGTTGATGTTCATCAAACGATAAAACTTGATAATATTCTTAGAATCGGGGTTGCTCCTGTTAGTTTTTCGCCGCTTGTTTTTTTGGATCAAAAATTAACCGATATTGATTTTTTTATAAAAAAAACGGATGCGTTGGCTGATGAAATTAATCAGGCAAATCTTGCACAAGCAGAGGAATATACACGTTTGTTGGTGCAAAAAATAAAAGAAATTCCTTTAGACGCTACCTATCGAAATGTGTTAGCAAAAAAAAATCGGGGCAGTTCTTTTCTTGATGTGAAAAGCATTCCTACGGTGGATATATTGGATTCGGCAAATCAAAGTACTGTGGCAGACCTTGAAACAATTTTTTTAGAAAATGAAATTGATGTGCTTCTTATTTTCAATCTCAATATGACGGTTGTTGATATTGCTTCTCGAGGAGCTTTAGCGTCTCTTGTTTTGAATGGCGATATATTTCTTGTTGGCAAAGAAATGCTTGTCGGTAAAGGATCGATGCAGGCATTGCCGCAACTTTGGAATGGAGATGAAATTTATTCGTATGTCGAAATGATTAAGCAACCACAGTTGGTTGAAAAACTTACTGCGAAAATTTTTTCAAAAATACGCTATACCACTGAACCAAAAAACAAGGATGATAGTTTTGGTGCGGAAGAAAATTTTTTCAATGCTCAAACGGATGATGAAGAAGATTTATTTAGAGAGTTGACAGATGAAGAGCTTTATTTTCCTGATTTGTAAAAGAGGATTTGAAAAATAAATTTCAATCACGCATTTGCAGTGTTTTTTTTGTAAAAATGCTATTGCATTTATTTTTTGAAATGATTAAAATCTTTAAAAGTTTTTTCATTTTTAAGGATAGATCATGGACGACACGACACGACACGACACGACACGACAATATTATAACAATTTTCTAAAATCTAATCAAATACAAAATCACAACTATTTTTCTATAGCTAAAACTTTAGCATTTTTCTCTTCAATTAAAAAGGAAATAACATCTTTATGCATAACGGGAGTTATTTCAAATGTTATTTAGCTCTATCACTTTTTTAGTTGCCTTTTTGCCCCTCGTATTAATTGCGTATTATTATGCAACAACAATTACTGTTAAAAACACTATTTTGCTTTTTGCAAGCCTCATTTTTTACTCATGGGGCGAGCCAAAATATGTTTTTGTAATGATTTTATCAATTTTGATTAATTATCGGTGTGGCTTGTTTATAAGCGACACAAATTTTTCGCTCAAAAATCGAAAACTTATGTTAGCCGTATCAATTCTGATTAATCTGTCTTTTTTGTTTGTTTTCAAATATCTTGGATTTTCTTCAAAAATTTTAAATGCAGTTTTTTCGCGGCTCAATTTTCCGAGCATTCCTGTTAAAGAATTGATTATGCCGATTGGAATTTCATTTTATACTTTTCAAGCGATTTCGTATTTAATCGATATTTATCGAAAGCCCGCTCTGGTGCAAAAAAATCTTTTTAATCTTGGCTTATACATAACTTTTTTTCCGCAGCTAATTGCAGGGCCAATCGTTCGCTATCATGATATAAACAATCAAATTCTGCTTAGAAAGTCCTCCTTAAATGACTTTGCCTACGGAGTTGAGCGTTTTATTATTGGGCTTGGGAAAAAGGTTTTGCTTGCAAATACTTTTGCTGTGGTTGCTGATGGCATTTATACTCTTCCGTTTGAACAATACGACGCATATTATGCATGGATTGCAATCATCGCGTATAGCTTGCAAATTTTCTATGATTTTTCAGGTTATTCGGATATGGCGATTGGGCTGGGTAAAATGTTTGGCTTTACTTTTTTGGAAAACTTTAACTATCCGTATATGGCACAATCGATTACGGATTTTTGGCGGCGGTGGCATATTTCGCTTTCATCGTGGTTTAAAGATTATGTGTATATTCCACTGGGCGGAAACAGAAAGGGGAAGTTTCGCACCTCGATTAATTTATATATCGTTTTTCTTTTAACGGGAATATGGCACGGAGCAGCCTTTTCTTTTGTTGTTTGGGGACTTGGGCATGGCACGCTTTTATTTTTAGAAAAAACGATTACGCGCTTTGTTAAAATTAAAAATAATTTTGTTACGCGGATTATTTCTCATGTATACACGCTTTTTGCCGTTATCCTACTTTGGGTCTTTTTTCGTAACGGAACAAAATCGAGTGTGAAAATTATTCTTAAAATGTTTGGAATAAATTATACCCAATTTAAAGGGGATTTTCTTGAAATTGCAAATACTCCTCAGCTCTTTTTGATAACCGATAGATATTTTTACAATTTTTTGATAATTGGCCTTATTTTAGCCTTTCCGTGGTGGAGGATTTTAAAAATTCGCACAGAAAAACAGTCTTTAAAAAATATTGCTATGAGTTTTAAGTATTTTATTTTACTGGTGATTTTTATTTTGTCGTTTGCTAGTTTAGCGAATAATGTTTATAACCCGTTTATTTATTTTAGGTTTTAGTGTATGAAAAGTCAAAAAATTATTCAAATTATATTTATTAGCCTCTTTTGTATTTTGATTCTTTTGCCAACTCTTCGGTTTAATCGAAAAGGGGTAAAATCGGATACAGAAAATAGAAACTTAGCCACAAAACCCACACTGTTAAAAGATGGCAACCTAAATCGAGGAATGTTGCGTGAAACAGACGCCTATATTCAAGATCGTTTTGGGCTTAAGAATAGATTAGTGACATTAAATAATGAAATAAATTTTAAAATCCTAAAAAAAATTGGCAATGATAGAGCTGTCATTGGAAAAGATAATTGGCTTTTTCATACAAATTTTTCAGATTTTTTGAAAACTAATCTTGTTGATAAAAAAACTGCTATGCAATTTGCACAGCAAATAAAAAATAGGGCTGATTGGTGTAAAAAAAATGGAATTGAATTTATTTTTTTGATCGCTCCTGATAAGCATAACGTCTATCCTGAAATGTATCCTTTTGAACGCCCTGCTGGAATTACTCGAATGGATCAATTTATGAAAGCAATGGATGAGCTTGGTGTTGAATACATATATTCCCGTGATTATTTAATTGAGAATAAGAAAAACTTTGATCACCCACTTTATTTTGAAACAGATACGCATTGGAATCAAACAGCTGCATATCTTACCTATCAAAAAATTCTAGAAAAGATTAAAGCTAAAAATATACCTTTTTACAAATTTTTATTTAAATATAGTATAAATGAAGATGATGATATAGTTTTAAAATCTTCAAATGATAAATCTCTTGAAAAAGTATTATTTCGTAATAATATAAAAGGTGATTTGATACCTCGGTTGGGACTTGCTGATTTTAGACCAGTAACTTCTATTACATATGAACCTATAGATACCGAATTTTTTGAGTATTATGAAGACAAAAAAAATATAGGACGAAAAGGGACTTTTACCGAAAATAAAGATAAATCACTACCGAAAGCTTTAGTTTTTAGTGATTCCTTCTTTTGGGCTTTAAAACCTTTTTTTTCAATGAATTTTTCTTCAGTTGAAGTACTGAGTAATAGAAATATTTTTGATGATACTGAATATATTTTGCAAAATAAACCAGATATAATACTTTTTGAAGTAATTGAGTGGAATATAAGAAATATAAATAATATGCTACCATCAATATTTATAGTAGATGAGGATTAATTCTTGTTACAAAATGATAAATTCCAATTCTCGTTTTATTTCTCTAATGTTTCAAAAAGTTCAGGATAAGCTTCTGCGTCGGGGTGCTTGCCAAGTTTTGCGTTTGCTAGCATGAGTTTTAATCGGTTTAGTTGGTTTACTTCGCTTGATCCTGGGTCAAAATCGATTGCCGCAATGTTTGACTGTGGAAAGCGGCGGCGAAGTTCTTTTATCATTCCTTTGCCCGTTACGTGGTTTGGAAGGCAGGCAAAGGGCTGTACACAGGCGATATTTGGTACGCCCATTTCTGCGGTCAAAAACCAGCCTTCTCCTGTAATATTTCCCAGTTGAACAATGTCATCAACGCCATGCATTAAATCATAAATTGATTTTGGTGGCTCAAATCGTTTGCTTTTTTTGAGTTCTTTTTTTGTTTTTGCACGGTACAGTTCTAAAAACCACACTAAAAATCGTGCATTACGTTCAGTTTTTTTTGGAAAGGAAAGTTTTTCATGGCGATAAATTCCTGTTGCAAAAGTGTAAAAGAAAAAATCTGCAAGGTCAGGCACCACGCATTCAGCCCCCTCATTTTCAATTGTTGTAAAAATATCATTATTTGCTGTGGGATGAAACTTTACACGGATTTCTCCAACGACGCCAACACGTGCTTTACGCACAGGAATGAGCTCGATTGTGATTCAAGTATTTTAATTCTATCCTTAAAAATTATATTTAAAAAAGCGGTAAAACATCATGTTAGAGGGAAAAGAAAATTGCAGGATAAGGTTGCTGTTCGTGTCATATTCATACAGCTGTAAGGGATCTCCTTTCATATCAATATCAGTCCCTGACCCAGATCCTATAATAATATTAGTATTGTTTTTGTATCCAAAATCACCCCATTTCCATTGAGTGCTTGACATTGTCTTCGCATGAGCGACTTTTATTGATTGGGTTGGAATGGCAGTTGTTGCAGATTCATCTATGAGGTGTTTTTCAAAAAAGGACTTTTTATTTATCTCTGATACATCTAAATTTCCGTAGTCATACTTGTTATTTGAATTGTTAAAATCTGAAAAATTATTAAAAAAATGTATGTAATATTTTGATGCATCTGTTTCATGTGGCACATAAGTTATTGTGTTCTGACCTAAATTTGGCCTGCCTGTTGTCTGATTAAGATAGGTGTATTGCGGATAATTGTCAATAAGATTTTTATTGCTCGTTATAATCCAATCAATTTCTGCATTGCCGTAAATATTTTTTACTTTAATTATTGCCGATAATTCTCTTGCGCTAATTAAAAGAGATGCGCTTCCATTGCTTTCTTTCCAGCATGAAATAGAATTTGCATGAAACCAATCATTTTTGTTTTTGCTAAAATCGTAGTCTGTAAAGTACTCTCGAAAATTAAGGAGAATTTTTGCTTCTCCTGTACCTCTGTTGACCGTTTCTACAAGATCTTCTACTTGCCCATTTTTACTTACTAAGCGAAGAAAATCATTATCTGTTCCCAAAATCATATCATGATGTTGTCCCCCAAGATTTGAATCATATATTTTTGTTATTTGCCCTGTTTTTTTAGAAGCAACTACAACCTTTGTGTTCACTGGCTCAAAAATAAAATCATTGTTTTCGTCTATTATTAGTCGTGAAGGAGTCACATTCCCTTTTACAAAATGCCCTCGTAAAAAACCAATGTTATCATAAAATAACATTGAATCAAAAGGAGTAAAAGATTGGTCGTCCCTGTATCTTAAAGCAAGACCAACAAACAATCCATCAGAAGGGTTTATAGAATTTGATTGAAAATCTTTTGTTAATTGCAAGGGAATATTTGGATTCATGTTTTTCCATTCCGTTGTTCCCTCGTATCGATAGCAAGAATACGTATTTGAATCAGCTGTTTGTACATAAATGCTTAAAATAGATTTTTTGTTAGGTATAAAGCCCATCGCTAGAAATTCGATTTCCGTTACATATTGGCCATTATTTATAGTGCGATTAAAATCTGGCGTCCCACTTGCTTGTATAACATACCATACTTTTACTGGGACAGGACTAATAAAATACGTATAAACAGAAAGCTTATTTATTCCATAAGGGTTTACTAATAGCAAGGGTTTTTCTGCCGTGTAAGCGTTTTCTTTTTTTAGATTTTGAATTTCTTGAGCTACTTTGTTTTGATTGTCCATATTGTAGATTACTTCTACGGTATCGGCTAATGGATTTTCAATTGTTTTAAAATCCCCATAAGCAATAGGTGGAATATAAGGCTCTGAATCACTAGAATTTCCATTATCACATGAAATAAGTATTGACAAGCACATTACTAGTATTAAAATTGTTTGTTTGTTTGTTTGTTTGTTTGTTTGTTTGTTTGTTTGTTTGTTTGTTTGTTTGTTTGT
>JBOFTD010000173.1:0-4557 GCA_051651885.1 Treponemataceae bacterium | reverse complement strand
ATATTAATGAACAAAGGAAACAGCTTATCCATGCGATATTTCTTGTAATGCTCGATCAATTGCTTGTGCTGTTTGCTCGATAATAGTATCGGTATGAGCCATTGATATGAAATGTGCCTCGAATTGAGACATGGGCATTAAAAAGCCTTGCCTTAGCATGGAGGTAAAGTATTTTGTATACATTGTTAGATTGCTTGTCTTTGCATCGGAGAGGTTTTTTACTTCGTTTGCGGTAAAAAAAAGGGTAAACAGGGAGCCAATGTGCGAAATAAAGACGGGGATGTTATACTTTTGTGCGCTCTTTGTGGCACTTTCTACAAGGTATGATCCTTTTTTGGCAAGGTCTGCATAGAAGCTTGTTTGATGTTCTTGCAAAAATCTGATAGTCCATAATCCTGCTCGTGTGGCAAGGGGACTGCCTGAAAGCGTTCCTGCGTGATAGACAGATCCTAGTGGTGCTATAAGTGACATAATTTCTTTTTTCCCGCCGAATGCTCCCACAGGAAAGCCACCACCAATAATTTTTCCAAGACAGGTTATGTCGGCTTGTACCTTATAAAACTCTTGTGCCCCCCCAAGACTTACTCGAAAGCCACTAATAACTTCATCAAAAATTAATAGCGTTTTGGTTTGTGTGCATAGTGTTCGTAGTTGTTGTATAAATTCTTTTGGGGGAACAACAACGCCCATATTAGCAGGAATTGGCTCGACAATAAGGCAGGCGTATTCGTTTGTTAAAAGGCATGTTTCTACTTGTTTTATATTACCAAAGTCAACTGATGTGGTGTTTTTTACCGTGTCTAAGGGAATACCGTTTACATCTTGTATGTCATTGGTTAGAGCTCCCGATCCTATATTCCCGCAGAGCAGACTGTCGCTATGTCCGTGATAGCATCCTGAAAACTTTAAGACTTTGTTTCGCTTGGTGTAGGCTCGTGCAAGACGAATAGCGCTCATTGTTGCCTCTGTTCCTGAAACGGTTAAGCGAACCATGTCGATTGATGGCATGATACTGCATATATGTTGTGCAAGGTCTACTTCTAATGGTGTTGGTAAGCCATACGAAGATCCTTCATAAAGGTGGTTTGCTATTTCTTTCATTAGGGGTGGATAGCTGTGTCCTAAAATCATTGAGCCCCACGATCCTATATAATCAATGTAGGAATTGCCTTCGGTATCAACTAATGTTGCCTCTGATGCTTTTTGAATAAAAAGGGGATTTCGGTGTACGGAATTAAAGGAGCGAACGGGACTGTTTACGCCACCGGGAATTATATTACATGCTCTTTTGTATAGGTTTTCTGCTTCACTCATAGTCTCTCCATAAGGCAATATCTTTTGCATGATAGCTTATTATTATGTGTGCTCCTGCACGGCAAAAGGCATACATATTTTCCATAACAAGGGATCTTTCGTCAATATAATTATGTTCTGCTGCAGCTTTAACCATCGCGTATTCTCCACTGACATTATAGATTGCTAAGGGTGTATGAACATGGTGAGCAATTTTTTGTAGAATATCAAGGTAGGCGAGGGCAGGTTTTACGATAACAATATCTGCTCCTTGTTCAATATCGGACTGTGCTTTTAATAGAGGTTCGTTTTTCCGTCTAAAATCCATTTGATAACCTTTGCGATCTCCTTGTTGTGGGGCAGAATTTGCAGCATCTCGGAAAGGTCCATAGTAACTTGAAGCATATTTTATGCTATATGCCATAATAGGCGTATCATAAAAGCCGTTTGAATCAAGTGCTTGCCTAATAACGTGAATGTTATTGTCCATCATGTTTGACGGTGCAATAATATCAGCACCTGCGTTTGCATAGGCGAGTGCCGTTTTTGCAAGCAAGGGAAGGCTCAGCTCATTATCAACACTTCCGTTTTGGTAGATCCCGCAATGTCCTGTTGAGGTATACTCGCACAAGCAGACATCAGCAATAATGCAAAGCTGGGGAAAATGCTTTTTTAGTGAGCGAATAGCACGTGGAATAATGCCGTTTTCATCCCACGCACCAGAGCCTTCAAAATCTTTATAGCTGGGAATGCCAAAAAGCAAAATGGAGCTTATACCTACTTCTACAAGGGATGAAACTTCTGTTATCAGCATGTCGATAGAAAAGCGATACTGATTTTTCATTGATTGGATGGGCTCTTTTATGTGCGAGCCTTCAACAACAAAATACGGCATAACTAATTGATTAATAGAAAAGTGCACATCGGAAACTAAGTTTCTTATCGTTTGTGTTTTACGTAATCGTCTAAATCGTTCAATCATTGCTTTTCCTTATGAAATAGTATGGTGTGTTTGACTTTTTATGCACTCAAGGAGGCTTTCAAAACTTGGATTTTGTGGGGTCTGTGCAAAAAGGCCTTCATCTTCTAATGCTTTTTTTGCGGTGCTTCCTAAGGCAAATATCTTTCCCGAAGGTTTTTCTTCTTGCGAAAGGTTTTTAAAAAAGGCTTTGACTGCCATGCCACTGGTAAAAGCAAGGAGCTGGCATCGAGAGTGAACATCAAAGAGAACTTCTTTTTGCCAGTTGATATGCTTTGTCGTATAACATGATCGCACCTTAAAATGCCTGTGGTATTTAGCAGATAATTGGTTTTCATCAAGGTCGCTTTCACTTGAGGTGCAAAGAAGTATGTTGTTGTCATCGTTACTGTGTTCGACTGCCTTTTTGATTAATTCGTAGCTTCCGTTGTGGGTTGTAAAAATTGATTGTACAGCATGTTTTTGTAACTCTTTTTCGGTGTTTTTTCCTATTGCTCCAAAGTGCATTTTGTGCCACAGATGAAAGGGAATATTCTTAAAGGCAAAACGTACTGCATTTGCTGAGGTAAAGAGAGCTATTTTTGTCTCGCTTAGATCATTAAGTGTGAGAGAGTAGCATACGCTTGCTTCTAAAACAGGTATGGGAATTACTCGAAAACTTTCATGCTCGGTTAAAAGGCAAAATCTTTTAAGGCTGTGTTGTTCTCCGATAATGGCAAGATTAAAAAGCGGTTTTTTGAACCACGCATACTTGTTTGAAATACCTTTCCCAATAATAATAACTAAGGGAGAATGAAAATCTGTTTTTTGCGTATGTTGTGCTTGATCGAGCGTTAAAAAGAATTCTTTTTGCGAGCATGTTCCTGCATTATGAATGAGGGCAACAGGGGTTTGCGGGTTTTTGCCCTGTGCAATAAGATTGTTTGCAATAGTGCTGATCGCCTGACTTCCCATAAGAAAAATAAGGTTTCCTTCAAGGTGGGCAATTGTCGCATAATCTAAATCTGCTTTGTCCTTTTTTCGGTGAGCGGTAAAAACATGAAAGCTTGCATTGCAATCTCTTTGGGTTACGGGGATTCCTGCGTATGAGGGAGCGGCATATATTGAGCTAATTCCGGGAATAACTTCAAAGGGAATGCCTTCTGATTGCAGTGCATAAACTTCTTCGCCGCCTCTACCAAAAACAAAGGGATCTCCGCCTTGTAATCGTACAACAAGTGAATATTTTTTTCCGTAAGAAATTAGTTTTTCGTTAATTTCTTTTTGTTGATGTCCGCCATCGGTTGCAGCTTTTCCTACTCGAATAAACTGGCTTGAGGGATTTGCATAAAGTAAAACCCGCATATCAATGAGCCTGTCATACATGATGATGTTTGCTTTTTGTAGGTATTTTTTTGCCTTAAGCGAAAGAAGATCGTCTTCTCCCATTCCTGCACCAACGAGCACTACCATTGTGTTTCAAAATCCTTTTTTATTTGTGCAACAATGTTGTTTTCATCTTGCAAGGGATATGTTTTATTAAGGTAAAAAAGATTATTATTATGTTCAATCATAGCCTTTATCATTATTTGATTATCAGTAATTTGTGCAAGGCAGGCAACAGGCGATGAACAGCCATGCCCATAAAGTGCTGCTATGTGGCGTTCAATCGCTACTTCTTTTTCTGCATTCGTATCGTTTATATCAGCACATAGTTTTTGACAAAGCTCATCATTTTTTCTGCATTGAAGGGCAATCACTCCTTGTGCAGGCGATGGAATAATTTCATCAAGGTTAAAATACTGGCTAATACTATTGTGCATGTTTAATCTTATTAATCCTGCTGCGGCAAGAATAATGGCATCATAATTATGCGTGTGAAGTTTTTCTAGTCGTGTGCCTATGTTTCCGCGTATGGGCTTAAAAATAAGATCGCCTCGTAATTTTTGTAATTGTTTTTCGCGTCGAATACTTGAAGTGCCAATAATTGCTCCTAACGGCAAACGCTTAAGCGGCTCTCCTGTTTTGCTGATTAAAACATCACGAAAATCTTCTCGTTTTGAAAAACCTGCAATAATTAAATTGTCATGAAAAACAGCGGGTAAATCTTTTGCCGAGTGAATGGCAATATCAATTTTTTTTTCAAGTAAAGCAAGCTCTAGTTCTTTGGTAAAAAATCCTTTTAATGATATAGGGCTATTTTTATAGTGAATGTTAAGATTTTGGTCGCCTTTTGTGGTAATTGTTTTTATCTCAATTTGTGCAAAAGGTGATAGTTGCTTTGCAATAATTTGTGTTTGTGCAAG
>JBOFTD010000172.1:0-1944 GCA_051651885.1 Treponemataceae bacterium | reverse complement strand
CATAAGCACAACCGTCTAATATCCATGCATTCCTTCTTTCAAAATTTCCATCTAAAAGAATGCTGTCTTCGTACAATTCTGTATTATTTACTAAATACACATTGTCATTTCCAATTAAAGATTTAAATATTTTTAAAGTATTCCATTTTGTACCCCAAACCTTATCTCCAAGCCTATAAAATAAAAGCTCATTTCTTTTTATAAAAGATTTTTCTGTTTCTGTATCAAATCTCGATAAAACAGATATAAGATTCATTGTCTTTTTTAACTGCTCATCTGTTTGCATATAAACATTTGAATTATTACACCACTTTTTTCTTTCTGTCTCAAAATCATCAAGTATATTTTCTAAAGTTGAATTTCCATCATCAGCTAAAAGTGCTTTTAAAACAGGGTCGTTTTTATTTATTTTTGAAGGCAAAACGCTTTTTATAAAGTCGCCAATAGTATTAACATACATATTATCCTCTTATTTCCTGTATTACTATTTTAAGAGTTCCAAGTCGTGCTATTTGATTTATTGACGGCTCTATATTTCCAGGAGGAGATTTAATCAATATATCTTTAACGTATGACAAATCCATTACTTTTTTTATTAGCTCTGATAAAATAACTGGCTTTCCTATTGTTAATCCGTTAACATAACTTGATATTACCAACCTTATATCTTCTTCTACTGTATCAATATCTGTTGCAAATACAGATACTTCCGTGTCAATGTCTACAGGTATTATCGTGGGTGCTAAAACTCTAATATTTATTCCTGGTGCTAAATGCCCTGAATTAGCTTCTGTGCCATCACCCTCTATTAGATTCTTAACTTCGTTTATTACCTGATCTTCTGCCCCTCCTGATCCATCATCAACATATATACTGATATTATATATGTCGTTTAATAAAGGCTTGTGATTTTGAACAGAAACACTTCTTACTTTGTTTATTGACAGTGCAGCATTCTTAATAGCGTAAGTATTAGTTCCTGAAAGACCGTTAATATAACTCTTAAACCTTTGCTCAAACTCTACGTCGGTCTCTTCGTCAGTTCCGCCCGAAAAAGAAAAATCATTTCTTACCGATACAATATCAACAGGAATTACAGTCTCTATTCCATCTATTGTATAGGCTTTTAAATTGCCTTCGCTTCCAGCTAATTCTGCTATAACCTCTATGCTGTTTGAATCAATGCTGTCTGCCATGATTGTACCTGATTCTGTTGTTACAAAAAACAATCCGCCACCCGACACCCTTGTTCCTTTTGGAATTACAGATACTGAACCAATTTTATTTTCACGTGAAAAAATAACTTGTCCCGATGAATACAACCCATCTTTTTTTTCCATCTTAAATGGTGAATATGGCAATATTGACAACTGCTCGTTGTAACCTTGCCTTATAGCAACATAGGCTCTTTCAATAAGCCTAGATATAGTATCAAGTATTGTATGAATAATACTTCCTTCATTAAAATCAGTTAGTTTGTCCTGCCTAGCTATCATATTTGCAACAGCTGAATCCATTATCTCTTTGTATCTTTTAATTTTTGCCATCAATAACTCCTTCAAAGGTATCAACTTCACCATTTAAATCTATGTAATTTATAAAAACATATAAAGCATCTTGAACAGTTTTAAAACTTATATTTTCAATTGATTTTATTCTAGGATCTGAAATTATTGTTTGCTCAATTGAGCTGACTAAATAATTTTCGAGTTTCATAGTGTCACCAATTGATGTACGTATTCCATAGCTTGATAATCTTATTCGCTTTGTACTTGCTGTTGTTAAACGCAAAACAAGTGACTGTAATAGGTTGTTTTTCCCCCCTACAGTATCAAAATCTCCGTTTTTAACAACAAAATTGCCTTCACTGTTTATTTTTATATCTACGCCGTAGTTTTCTTGCTTTTCGGGAATAGCATAAATATAGTTATTTGTTGTTTTTTC
>JBOFTD010000171.1:0-9592 GCA_051651885.1 Treponemataceae bacterium | reverse complement strand
TATTGCCATATAAGGCGGTATTTGCACCATCAATAATTTCAATTCGCTTAATACTACTTAACGGAATCGTAAGCCAGTTAATTCCCTTCATATCAATATTATTTTGTCGGATACCATCAATTAAAACAAGAACACGACCAAATGGATTATCCACAAAACCGCGCATGCTAACTTGTGCATCAGCCGCCGAAGCAAAAGATGATACCTGAACACTACTAAGCGATGAAATAACCTCGACTATAGAAGTTTTTCCAGAAGCCTCGATTTGCTCAGCAGTAATGACAGTTACATAAGCAGGATTTTCCACAATACTCTCTTCTATTCTCGATGCTGTCACTGTAACATCAACTTGAGCAAAAATGGGAGAGAATAAAATTAAAAAAATTACAAAAAAAAGAAACACAAAAAGTTATTTATTCAATTGCTTCGCAAGAATATTTAACATGAGCATCTAGATACTTTTGAAATTCTTTGAATCCTGCGTTCTTTGAAGGGAAGCCAATATCTTTTGCAACCGACTGCCCAAAAACATGAACAAGTTTTGCAGGATCAATTTCTTTTAAAATCGTCGATTGTCTAAAATAATCATAATCGGCAGGATTTTGTTTATTTTCAAACTTTTCAAAATAAATATTATTTAGTTGTTTTACAGCTTGATCGAGCGAGTCACAAAGTGAAGTGATCTTATAATTTTTATCTGATTCGTAAATTGAGCGAGTTTCATAGCGAATTCGAGAACCTTGTTTTTCCACTGTAAAATTCGATTTTACAAAAGCCATAATTTCAACAACAATCAAATTATCCTTATCAAGGTAATAATTTAAAATCACCACAGAATTGTAAAATAATGACTGCCCGTGATAAACTCGCAATCCCTTGTATGGAATAACATTGTTTTTGATATTTGAAACTAAATCATTAGGATCAATATCTTCTGGAGAGTTTATAATACATTCCTCTACATGCATTTGTGTAATATTAAAATAAAAAGATAAAACTTTAAGCATTTTTTTATATTTTATTTCATATTCCCATATCTTTTGGTTAAGTGGTAACTCTAACTCAATTCCATCATTGCTACAATATGACACCTTATTTACACCATTATTAATAGTCCAACCAAGCTTGTATAAACACTTCATAATACGAACATCTCCTTAAATATAGCATTTTTATATATGCGATACATAGTATACCGCAAAAAGAGTTTTTTGTCAAAGGGTTTTAGAGCGAAGCTCCAAATTTTTTTATAAACTATCGAGCCCTTTTTTCGTCAGCACTTTTACAGTCAATGCACAACAATGCATACGGAATGGCTTCTAGCCGTGCTTGCGGAATACGAGAGCTACATTTCACACACAACCCATACTTTCCTTGTTCAAGGCGAGTCAATGCTGAATCTATTAGTTTAAGACGATTCATGTCTTTCGTGCCCAACGTTTCAAGCATTTTTCGATCAATATCATCAGTTGCAACATCAACAATGTCTTTAGTTTCTACATCCTCTACAATCTGTCGAAAATCAGCACTTGTTGCGAGCAAGGAATCAATTATTTCTTTTTTTAAAACCACAAGAGAGTTTTTCATTTTTTGATTAAAGCTTGCATCCATTTTGTACTCCTATAATTTAAAGATACGTTTTATTTGCCGATTTGTATTCGAGCAAAAATTTACATAAATTGATAAAAATTAATTTATAGATAGGATGGAGTATAAAGGAATTCTCAAAAAAAAGCAAATTTTTTTTTAATAATTATGACATTTTTTTGTTTTTTTTGTATACTGTTGCAAAATCACACAGTTTTGTGTAGGTTTTTGTTTTAAATACATCTGTAACTAATAGTATTACTATTCAAAGATGTCAGCAAAAGGAGTTACTGTGGCGAAAGAAGAAGCTATTGAGGTTGAGGGCATTGTAAAAGAAGCACTGCCAAATACGATGTTTAGAGTTGAGTTGCAAAATAAGCATGTCATACTTGCACATCTTTCTGGAAAAATGCGAAAGCACTATATCAGAATTGTACCAGGAGACAAAGTAAAAGTTGCCCTATCCCCTTATGATTTAAATCGTGGTCGAATTATTTTCCGCGAACGTTAAACAATCCCTGCAAGGCACGAATAGATCCTGTAACACCATTGACGAAAACAGGAACAATAATAAAAAAACCTAAAATGCCAAGTCGTAAAGCAAAACCTAAAAAGTATATTGCCATTCCAACAACAAAAAGATTTTTTAGCAACAAAAAGAAAAAATCCTTCTTCGAGTAATTTTCTTCCTTGCGGTTATTACCTGAAAATGAGCCATAATATGTATACGTATGTTGTTTTCGACTCTGTGCATTGCGACGTAAAAAGTCTTCAAAAGGATCAAAATCCGCATTTTCTTGAGTATTCCAATTGCTCGCATTTGAAAAGGGAGAGTTTTCTGCATCGCCGAAAGTATCATATTGCTTGCGTTTTATATCGTCGCCTAAAACAGAATATGCCGAGCTTATTTTTTTAAATTTTTCTTCTGCAAGAACATTTCCTTGATTTCGATCTGGATGATATTTAAAAGCTCCATCACGGTAGGCTTTTTTTATTTCTTGTGAACTTGCTGTTTTTGATACGCCTAAATCATCATACAAATTGCTCATAAACGCTCCCTTGTAAAAGTATTTTTAGAACATTTATCCAAATAATATATAATTTTCAAAAAAAATACAAGATAAAAAATCATCATTTATAATGGAAAAAGAATTTTCTAATATTTTTTCTAGCAGATATTAATGGATCTATAAATAAAAATTCAATCGCTTCGATTACCTTCCATCAAAATTTTCTCAAAGATAAAATCTTAAATTTTGCTATTTATTGGCGAAAATTTTCAGTAATTTCTCCATCTTTTAAGCGAATAACGTGATCAGCATTTTTATAAATACTTTGATCGTGCGTTGAAAAAATAAAAGTGGTTGCAAGATCTCGATTAATATGCTTCATCAAATCGATAATATTTTCACCCGTTTGACTGTCAAGATTTGCAGTTGGCTCATCTGCAAGAACTACCGAAGGACGCGTTGCTAAGGCACGAGCGATTGCAACTCTTTGTCGTTGCCCTCCAGAAAGCTCATTTGGTTTATGATTTTTCCAATTTGTCAAACCGACCGCCTCAATCAGAAAATCAATATATTCTTTGTTTTTTTTCTTTTGTTCAGTTGATTGTTTTTTTCCAATTAAAAGCGGAAACTCAATATTTTCCATCACGCTCAATACAGGCAAAAGATTAAACGATTGAAAAATAAAACCAATAGTCGTGTGACGAAGCTGCGTAAGCTCTTTATCGTTCAAAGTTGCAATATCAATATTATTTACGGTCACGCTTCCTGCACTCGGCAAGTCAATAGCACCTAAAAGATTGAGTATTGTTGACTTACCTGATCCTGAAGGACCAATAATTGAAACAAAGTCGCCCTTTTCAATTTCAAAAGAAACATTGTGCAGGGCCGTAACCTCTGTTTTACCTAGAATGTAGGTTTTATTAACCGAATGCAATGAAATTATAGCCATAATTATAATATATTATTTTTCAAAAAAATATGCAATCACTCACAAATCCAGAAAGATAAGAATTCATCTTTAGTAGATAAAAATATATGTGCCACGTAAAGTTTCAAAAAAGTTTAATAAATATCTTCGGTTCCATAGTAGGCTGTCTGTGCGGCGTCTGTTTCAATCCATTTGAGAATATTTTGATTAAACTCGGCTGCAGAAAAATATCCCATTGATTTAAGGCGTTCATTCATCGCAGCGGTTTCAATAATAATGGGAACATTTCGGCCGGGTCGAACAGGAATTTCCAACAATGGAATGTGAAGGCCAAGCATATCAATAGTAAGTTCTTGTGTACCAATACGATCATAGACTTTATTATTATCCCATTCTTCGAGACGAACAACTAATTGCACCTCATTTTGATCTCGAATTGCTCCAACGCCATAAATTTGTGCAATATTTATAATTCCAAGCCCACGAATTTCCATGTGATGCCCAATAATGCGATTAGCTCCCTGCCCCATAATAGTATTTCCATTAATGCAGCGAATTTCAACAATATCATCCGCAACAAGGCGATGTCCCCGTTCAATCAACTCAAGGGCGGTTTCACTCTTTCCAACTCCAGAACAGCCCATCAAAAGAATTCCAAGACCATACACTTCAACTAATACACCATGCAAAATCTTTTTTGGAGCATAAATATTTGAAACAACTCGCAAAAGTCGCAAGGCAAAATCATTTGATTGCAAACTCGTTTGTAAAACGGCGCACTGAACTTTTTCAGCTTCCTCAACAAAAAATTGAGGAGGCGTAAGACCGTGAGTAAAAATACAACAGGGAATATCATATTCAAAAAATTTTTTTACTGCCGTAAAATCTTTATTTTTCTCGCGTTTTTGCATATAACCAAATTCACCGCGCCCAAAAAGCTGAATACGCTCATGTGCAAAAAAATCAAATTCGCCTGCGAGTTCAAGCCCTGCACGATTTAATTCCGTACTTTTAATCGAGCGTGTTAATCCTTTTCGCCCCGCAATACAGCGTAAATGCAAAGCATTTCTGTCTTTTAAATCTAAATCGAGCAAATCTAAAACGGTAAATTGTTTTTCAGCCATGCTTGTAGAATATCTAATTGTATAAATTAAATCAAGCATTATTAAACCTAAGTTAAAGTAATGAAGTAAAAAACTTAACTTCAAAAAAATCTTGCCGATAAATGAGTTATGAAAACTCTTGCTATTTTATATGCAGCGTCTCTAACTGAATATGCTTTCAAATCGGTATTTGACGGTAAATCTGCCTTTCAAAAAGCGGTTGAGTGGGCTCAATCTATAAAAGAGGTGGAATCAATTATCATTCTTGCCAAAGATGATACAATTCAAATCCCCGAAAGTTCCGTTCCCATTAATCTTTGCACTGATGATGAGTGGACAACATCAAAACTGCTTTCAACACTTTCTCAAAAAGCACAAGGCTACTCATACGCAGTTTTTGGTTGGGCAGATTGCCCCTTTTACAACAAAGAAATTACCAATTCATTATACGAAACACATTGTCATTACGCAGCTGAATACACCTTTGCCGAAGGCTATGCAGGAGGGCTTTCGCCAGAAGTGCTTTCGGTCGGCACAATAAATTTACTGGCAGAAATTGCCAAAGATAATACAAGCTCGGTAAATCGTGGCTCGATTTTTTCTGTGCTCAAAAAAGATATCAATTCTTTTGAGGTGGAAACGGTCATAGCTGAGCAAGATATCCGTTATTTACGGCTCAATCTTGCCTGCCAAACACGACGGGATTTTATGCTTTGCACGCGAATGCACAATCTTTTAAAAGAAAATCCTTCAATGAGCGTTGCCGATATTGCGTTGTCAGAAAAACTTGCAGCCCCTATTTTGAAAACGCTGCCTGCTTTTTATAATATTCAGATTTCTGAAAAATGTATGGGAACGTGCACCTTTTGCCCCTATCCACAAGCCTTGCAAGAAAAAAAAGGCATTTCCCCGTGCCAAAGCACTCTTTTTATGGAAAAAGAAACATTTACAAAAACGATTTCAAAAATTGCCGACTACTCGCACGATGCCGTCATTTGCCTTTCACTTTGGGGAGATCCGCTGTATCATCCTGATTTTTGTAACTTTATCGATATTATATTAAAATATCCACACTTGTCAATTCTGATTGAAACAACAGGCGAAATGGTTACAAGCGATTTTGTACAAAAAATAAAAACCGTTGTCGACAAAAATGCAAAACGCCACAATGAATACGGCACCATCAACTGGATTGTTTCACTTGATTCAATTGACGCCCAAATGTACACGCAATTACACGGATCAGATCACTACCATAGCGCACTAAACGCATACGAGGTTCTTTCTCAAGCCTTTGGACAAAGCGTCTATCCGCAGTTTTTACGCTTGCAAGAAAACGAGTGTCAGCTTGAACAATTTTATCGCACATGGAAAGAAAAAACGGACAACGTGATTGTGCAAAAATACAACTGGTTTTGCGGCGGGCTTGCAGACAAAAAAGTTGCCGATCTTCGTCCAATTGAGCGTAACCCGTGCTGGCATTTACGACGCGATATGCATATCTTGATAGATGGATCGGTTCCACTTTGTAAAGAATACGTTTTAGAACCAAGCTGCGGCAATGCATTTTCTGACAGCCTTGAAACCATTTGGGATAAAATCACGGTTAAACTTGAAGAGCATTTAACCAGTAAGTATAAAGGATTGTGTGAGAATTGTGATGAATACTATACCTTCAATTTTTAATCAAAGAAAGATTCCGCAAATTATTCTTGGTGCAGGCGAGTCAAATCCGCATGGAGCAGATGTGCCGATTTCGATACTTTTGCTTAATCGGGGGGCAAAAAATTATCGCTCAAAAGTGCTAGAAAATCTCATCTCCTTTGGATTTCACTCGATTTTATCCATTGAAACCTCGCAAGATAATTACGATATCGACACCCTCATTCGAAGTTATCCGAGTGTTAAATTTTTGGTTCCCAAAGAAAGCGTTACCATTGGCGATATGATTAACATGGGAATGGCCGAACTTGAAAGTGAATATGTCTTTGTTATATGGAATGATGTTTCGCTTAGCGGCAAACAACTTCCGCCAAAATTGTTCGAACGCATTTTTGATAAAAAATATTTGTGCATCGCACCGATCCTTTCAAATGGAAAAATGCAAAACTTTCCAACAGAAATGATTCCCGAAGATGAAAAAGGACTTTTAAAAATTAATTCCAAAATGTGTTTTTACGATGACAAAAAAACAATTTATCCCTTTGATTTTATGGGCATTTACAATCGACAAAAATTCATTCAGCTTGGTGGATTCGACTACACAATCAAAAACACCTACTGGCAGTGCCTTGACTTTTTCTTTCGTGGATTTTTATGGGGCGAAGAAGTACGGATTTCGACTTTTTTTAGAATCGGCTATCAAGAAAATGTAACGCCTGAGGATCGCACACCCGATGAATCATACTTGCGATTTTATCTAAAAAATCTTGCACCGCAATTTGACAGCGACCACGCCTTTACGCCATACAAAAAAATCTTCAATTATATTCGCACCTCCCCAACAGGATTTTTTAGCTCTATCAAAGAATTTCGCAATGCAAAACACTGGACAGAGATGAATAAATACCGATTTGTGCAAGATGCAAAAATGCTGATTGCAACATGGGAAAAAGCTGAAGAATAATTTTTTTAGCTGGTAATAGCTGATCAAGCCCCGCAATAGCCAGCAAAAAGGATGCAAAACTATGACTGTTCTTATTGTACAGTGCCGACTTGGCTCAACACGATTACCAGAAAAAGCAATTTTACCATTAAAAAATAACGAAACCGTTTTAGACTGGGTGCTGAATTCTATGGCTTTAGTAAAAGCTGATCGCTATTTTTTAGCAACTGACTACGAATCAGAAAAAGTTCTTACTCCTTTTGCAAAAGCTCACAACTTTGAAATTTTTGTCGGATCGCCTGATGACGTACTTCATCGATTTTGCGATTTAATTAAATATGCAGAAGCAAATACGGTTATTAGAGCAACCGCCGACAATCCTTTTTTATTTTACGAGGCAGCAAATCAACTTGTTGAGCAATATAAAAAAAAGCAATGCGATTATATTACTTGGACGGGACTTCCCCACGGAAGTGGCGTTGAAGTTTTTAATGCTCACTCGCTGTTACAATCATACGACTTAATTAACACTATTTACGAACATGAACACGTTTCACCAGCACTATATAATCATCCAGAAAAATTTATTTGCACCTTTTTACCTGCCCCCGATGAATGGAATTTTCCACACCTGCGAACGACAATCGACACAAAAGCTGATTATCACAAAGCAAGAAAACTTGCAAAAATACTTACAAGTCCCGCAAACTCAATCGATATTATTTTTGCACTAAAAAAACTCCAAACGAGCATTTTACTCGTTCCTTCAACAAAAAGAGGGCACGGCACAGGTCATTTGCAACGATGCGTCAGCCTAAGCAAAAAAATTGATGCAGAAATTTATATTCCGCTCCACGCTGATCTTGTCGGAATTGAAAGTATTATCTCTGACATACCTCCCGATAAAATCGTTTCTATTTTGCCCTACCCCGATGAATACGCACTCATCGTTACCGACAGTTTTGCTCTTACAAAAGTAGAAGCCTCGCACTTTGCAAGTGCTGCTCCAGTAATTGCCATTGATGAAAGTTCACCTTTTACCGATTACGCAGAATACCTGCTCGATATTATTCCTTCAATAGAATACAAAAGAAATGTTAATTACCAAAACTGTCAATTCATTGATTTGCCTGAAAATGTACGCAGCAAACCTAAAAGAATTACAAAAATTCTTATCAGTGTTGGAGGAGAAGATCCTGCAAATTTATCGCTAAATATAGCACAAATTTGTACCGAGCTCAAATATTCTGTAACCGTGATTTTAAGCGAAAACAAATACAAGCAAATTGATCAAAATGCATACAAGGGCATTTTTTTATCATTACCTATCAAAGATTTAAAAGAAAATTTACATCACTATGATTTAGTCATCACACATTATGGATTAACAGCTTTTGAGGCGATAGCCGCACACTGTGCGGTGCTCCTTTTGCCAACAAGCCAGCTTCATTGCGACTTAGCCGAAAAATATGGCTTTACGCTTTTGCATCGTGAGCAGATGAATTCTTTATCACTTAAAGCAATTTTAGGCGACTCTGCAGCTCTTTTTCCGAAACATCCTGATATGATAAAAATAAGCAGGCGTAAAGAAAAAACTGAAACCCTCGATACCTTTTTAAAAGAGCTTGCACTCAATACACGAGTAGCCTGCCCTTTTTGCCAAACCAGTTTTGAAACTCTTGCGATGAAAAAATCAGATTCCGAGAAAGAAAGCATACCTCTTCGTATAGAAAAACAGCCAAGCGAACCAGATAAAGTTTTAAATCGCTATAAAAATAAAACATATCGAATCTGTAATAATTGTGGTACGATTTATTTATCATGGTGTTCTGCACCAACAAAAAAATATGAACAATCGTACTTTTTTAAAGAATATCAAGAACAATATGGAAAAACCTATTTAGATGATTTTTCGACAATAAAAAAAATGGGGAGCAAGCGTATTGCTACGATTGAATCCTTATATTGGAGCACACACCGTAATAAAAAAAAGAAAAAAACACTGAGTCTTTTGGATATTGGCTGTGCATACGGGCCTTTTTTAGCAGCTGCAAGCGAAGGCGGTTGGCACGCACATGGAATTGATATTGCAAGCGATGCTGTTTTATACATTACATCAAAGCTTGGAATGAAGGCAACTTGTAGTGATTTTTTAACTTTTAATGCGACGCAAGCCTTCCAAAGAGAAAGTTTTACTGCCGTAACTATGTGGTATGTCATTGAGCATTTTAAAAATTTAGATGAAGTCTTAAAAAAAGTTTCAAGCCTCCTTCACATAGGCGGATTTTTTGCTTTTTCGACACCTTCAGGTTCGGGAGTTTCTACAAAATATGACAGAACAGATTTTTATAAAAACAGC
>JBOFTD010000170.1:0-1805 GCA_051651885.1 Treponemataceae bacterium | reverse complement strand
TGACCCAATCTACCTGCACTTTCATTTGCATTTTTCTTTACTGCACCCTTTGACTTTTTATCAATTTTCTGAGCTTGCTTTTGTTTTTCCATCATAGAAAGCTCTAACCGCTTACGCTCTTTTTCGATTTTTTTGTATTCTTCAGCTTGCTGCATATGTTGTTCTTGCTTTTGCTGTGAATACTCGCTATATCCACCCCAGTATTCTGTTATTTTGCCGTCTTTAAGTTCCCATATTTTATCAACAACACTATCTAAAAAGTAGCGATCATGACTTACAACAAGTAACGCACCTTCAAAAGCATCAATATTCTTAATTAATAAGTTAATACCTTCTTCATCAAGATGGCAGGTTGGTTCATCTATGAATAAAGCGTGAGATTGCTTAGAAAAGGCTGTTGCTATTTTCATACGAGTTTCTTCGCCACCACTCATAGTATCTTGATTTAGGTTAGACACTCCAAAACGAGATAGTAGTGATAAATCAGACTCCTCACTAGGCTGGCTTCTTTCAAGTTGCGGAATATATGTTACTGTACCAAAATTTTGAAGTTTAGCATTTGCTAAAGTTTGTTTTTGGGAAAGTATATTAAGAAGCGTGCTTTTACCACAGCCGTTATCACCGATTAAACCAATACGGTCGTATGAGTATATTTCAATATCATTAATATCTAATATCTCTTTGCCCGAGTATTCAAGTTGAATATTCTCGGCTTTTAAAATTAGTTCCATTTTGTTTTCTCCTTGTATTTTTTATTGTTTTACAGTATAAAAATAGGCAATAAAAAATGCAGTCCAAAAACCGCAATACGGCTTTAGTCTGCAAATATACAAAATCAGAAAACACAAACAGAAGGTAGCCCTAAAGTCAACCAAAATCATCTATGTTACTACATTCGTAAAAATAAGCACAACAAAAAAGCCCATTACCGTGAATGGAATTACTCTTTTTTATTGCCTTCTTATCTTAAACGCATGCTTGCAGTCATAGTATAGCTTCCTCCTACTGTTATATTTACTTTAAAATAACACATAACATCAATTAATTCAATTGTTTTATGCTCCTAAACACATTCTCACTTACAGTTTGTTAATTTAAACAAACATATAATCAATTCTGCCACATCAATATTCAGACTTTGCCATGACCAGTACATCAAAATAATACATTTATCTCCCCACATCCACAATTGTTCCAGACTTAAATTCCACTTTAAGCCTATCCTCATAAACAGTGACCTTTTCAACCATTCGTCTAACAAGCACTTCATCGTATTCTACTATCCGTTCTACCTGCTCCTGTAAGAATTGATGCATCTCATCCATACGCTGTTTCAATCCTTCATTTTGCGCCTTATCTAGTAGTACTTTCTGTTTAAGTTCTCGTTGATGGTCTATCTGATTTGCAATGTCAGTGTAGTCTTGCTTTGCATTTGCTACTTTCAATAATTCTTGTTGTAGATCCTCCAACTTGGAATTGATGCTTTCAAGAGAATCTTTATCTTCAAGAGAAAAGGCAAGTCGTATGTTTTCTTCTAAGGTTTTTAGCATTTCATCCTTACCACTAATTGCTGTATTAATAGCCTCTACAACTGCTGCTTGTAAGTCTGATTCTAAAATAGTATCTGCATCACATTTCTTTGGCCCATGTTCTACCCTGGTACAACAGCGCCATACTATGGAATGTTTCCCTCGGTTGTTCCAAGCAATTCTTCTATAAATATCTCCACACTGTGGGCAAACAACAATACTGGAAAGTGCGTACTTGCTACTGTACACTCTTTTCTTTTTATTTGTTCCACTGTG
>JBOFTD010000169.1:0-1605 GCA_051651885.1 Treponemataceae bacterium | reverse complement strand
ATTAGGGTATTGATTGCAATCAGCTCCCATCGTCCAAGCACAGTTCCACACAAGCTGTATCTATATTGAACGCGCAGGAAATATCGCTCCTCCTTAGATTTTCTTTCTTTGCCAACTACGCCAACAGCCTTGCGGCGTTCTTCGCTGTACGGGGCTGTCCGTTTGAAACCAAACGGATTTCAAAGGTCATACAGACAAGTTTGTCATCATCAATCAGTTTACACTCACAGGGATAATGTGCTGAATATTTGGTTAACCTGTTTTTGAAATCGGTGTTGTATGTGCCAACCTCAATGATGGGGACAATTTAGGCTTTCTTTTCCTGAGTGACATGTTTTGAGGCCGCTACTGTAAAACTTTAGTACTCCGATCGTTTCAGCATAACCTTGGAGGACAGTGGAACAGGTTTTGATTCAATCTGCTCGATAGCCTGCACCGCTACCTGCTGCTTTTGGATTTTTGCAATTTTTCTATCCAGTGATTACGCCTGTTGCTCCTTCTCCTCGGAACGCTCAACTAACTCGATCAGCCGTGCCTGTTCCTGTTCTACCTTGAACTGCGTCACGGTCAAATGCTCCTCGGAGCTTCCGCACTCACCTCGCTCCAAATTGGAGTGTTATCATAAAAGTACAGTCAAAACTGCAAGAAAATGATAAAATAAAGAAAACAGAAAGGACTGTACTCCCCAATGGTAAAAAAATACACACCCGAATTCAGAGCAGAGGCAGGTAAGCTGTCTCAAGAAATTGGTGTGCGACCAGCATCTGAACGCCTCAACATCAATCTTGATCCATCGGATCGTGGGTCGCAATTTACAAGCACAGCCTTCCGCACCGCATTGGCAGCAAAGGGGGCGATTCAAAGCATGAGCAGTGTTGGACGATGTTATGATAATGACCGAATGTAAAGCTTTTTTGCAACACTCAAAAAGAAAAACGCTATCGCATCGATACGATGAAGATGACCCAGGAGGTGGTCAAGACGATCATCTTTAGATCTCTCCAATACTATAATCATCGTCGCATTTACAGCACCAACGATGGCCTTCCGCCCCTCTCCAAGCGGGCACTTTACCACTGTGCTGTTGCTGCTTGATTTTCCTTGCCAATGTGACTAAACTTTTATTGACAATTCCAATCCGAAGCATAACTTTCTACAAAGGTAGAAAACAGCATTTCAGTACCGGATAAGATCTTTTGTTCCTGCTCACGCTCCCATTCCTATGCCTCACGCTTGGTTTGAAACCCTCGCTTACTGGACTGTTTCTTCTCATATATCCATTGGTTTCACAGAAAGTTAAGCAGATGGCGTATTTCTCAATATGAAAGTGGCAAGGGTACTCCAAAAAGAACGTTATTGCTGATATGTCACAGTCTTTGGATGTTTCTCCTAAAGCTTTGGGTGTGCCTAATATTGATAGCTATGCAGGGCTGACAAAATAAAGTATACAGCTATGTTTGAAATACTTTCTGCTTGGAATAAGGTATCGCAAAAGTATAAGGACGAACAAATTAGCAAAGATGAATATGACAACTGGCGTTATAACTATGCTAATCCTTTAGTAGAGGAATCAACTGCTAGATTGAGGCTCATCGCAGAGGTGAA
>JBOFTD010000168.1:0-1924 GCA_051651885.1 Treponemataceae bacterium | reverse complement strand
ATTGCCTTTGAAACCAGTGATTCTGCTTGTGCTTTAAGGCTTGCAGCATTCAATTCAGCAAGGGCGGTTTCAGCCTTTACTGCTCGCTCACTCATGGCATTTAAGTCTGCTCGAGGTGCGTAGGCAGTAAGGTCAACAGCTTGAGTATTCAAACTCATTTGAAGTTGACCAATTTTAGTCAACACATCAGCCTCGCTTGCATTTAATGCCAAGCCAAGTGCTTGTTTGATTTTATCCATAGATAACTCCTTGGTTTTATTTTTATCAGCACCCTCTGTATTGAGGGCAGCCAATTGTGTAAGGTTGGGGGTGTTCGTAAGGGCGGCTCTCAGTATGGTTTGAATTTCATTGTTCTTACTGGTAAACACAGGCGAGATATACCGATAAGACTTTGACTCAACAAGAGCCTTTCCCTCGGACGTCCACTCAACATCAGCCCAAATTTCACCTGCCTCATTAAGGCTTAAATTGCTAAACCAGCCACGAGCAGGTGTTGGTTTGCCTTCGATTGCGGCAAGATCAGAGGCGTGGTTCTCATCAATAACAAGGTTTTCGAGGTAGAGTTTGGTTGCATTGATGATTGCCTGCTTGTCGGTAGCCGTCCACCACCGACCATCAAAACCTTTAATCAAATCTCCAGCAGGGAGAATTTGAATTTTTGCAGGGGCAAGTCCTGCAGAGTTTAAATGTAAGGCAATAAAAAAGCCGTTCTCATGATTTTCCATAAGAACAGCTTACTGTTGTTTTTTTAGAATGGCTTGCTAAGGTGTGTTAATAATTTTTCTTTTTTTTAGAACTCAAACTCAGGAGCGTTTTTATTCGCTTGTCCCTCATACCACAAGCGATATATTTGGGTAAAGCTCATGCCATATTTACGGCAAAGGTCTCTCATGCTCTCGGTAGAGCTATCATAGTCTTCAAATATTTCATGTGCAATGTCTTTTCTGAAGGCGGTTTTTTCTAAAGGAATATAAAGCGTTGCACCGCCAAAAAAGCGAAACAGGGTTTCAGCTATATTATCGGCATCAGCATCCCCAACACTGTCGGCAATAACTCCTCTCACTTCGTCAGCAATTTTAGATTCTTGCTGTCCGCAAGGAAAGTAGAGTTGTTGTCCGCCATAATAAGCACAAAGAGATCTGATTGCAGTTCTTACAGGCACGTGCTTACCAAGCTCCCTCTGGCAAAGCTCAATCATATCATCAGTAATTAAATTCATTTTTAATAATCCTTGCAATCAGGGTTAATCCCTTGGGTAATTGCCATATTTCTAAGAGAGACTATAAGATTGCTTGCTTTTTTCCGTGTTAAAAATCGCAAGTCATCAACGCTTGCAATGCGTCGCACAAAAGCTCTTAAAGCCTTTTCTGTTTTTTCTCGTGCTACGAGCTCCCACAATCCTTTTATATAGGAAAGCTGCTCAACACTTGCCCGTCCTACATTCTCATCAGTAACAGGTAGTTTCTTATATTGCGGTTTAAATCCTGCTTTTTTGAGAGCCTCATACACTAACAAAAGCTCTTCGTGTGAACACTGCGAACAAGAGACAGTCCCTGTAACGCCAAAAATGAGGTCTTTATAAACCTCATCTGAAAGTTGCAATGTGCTCTTTGCAATATGAATTAATTGGATCAACCTTTTTCTATCAAGTATTTTTGACATTAGCCCTCCCGCTCTTAAATCAAAAATCCCCTCAATGCCGTAAAGCTGTACAGCTAAGAGGGGGTTTTGCGCTTATTCGATACTTTTCTCAATTCGAGCTTTTTGCCCCTCTGTAAGAGGAAATCTTGACATGTACTGAGACATGGCAAAAGTTGCAAAACTTTCTACTTGACCAAAGCCTTTTTCTCTAATGTATCCTTCTACATCCTTCCAGTTGCTCAAAGGAACAAGAACATTTTTCTCATCAGTGCTCCGTGTTGAC
>JBOFTD010000167.1:0-4436 GCA_051651885.1 Treponemataceae bacterium | reverse complement strand
ATAAGCACTGTTTTATTTGGTTGCACTTCAACAACAATTGCATCTGCTTGCCATGAAGGATTTTGCATCAAATATACAAGCGTCCAATGCAAAGTACTTTTTCGCTCAGCTTTAACACCAGCACTACTAGCCATATTGCCAACAGAAGCATGTGCTAAAACCTCATCTTTCGTTAAAAGAGTTTTTTTGTCAATAAATGATCGTAATTGCTGATGTGCAAGTAGATCAGCATAACGGCGCAAAGGACTGGTAACTTGGCTATACATTCCAATACCTAAACCACTGTGTTTTGATGGGGTTACACCAACGATACGAGGTCGCATGCAACGACGCAAACGATATTGTCCTGCTAAACCTTCTTCAATTTTTTTAGGAATATCACCAATATCCTGACTAATATACGGAAAAGGAATTTCATGTTTAAAAGCAAATTTTGCTGCAGCCTCCCCTGCTAACAACATCATTTCACGCACCATATCTTGTGCCTCAAGGGGTTCAATTTTTTCAATATTCACGATTTTTTCTGTACTTTGTTCATCCAATCCATTTACCACCAGATGAACTTCTGGTAAATCAATAAAGATTGCACCATTTTTTTTACGGCGATTAATATTTCGTCGAGCAATATCAAAAAGATCCTTAAGTGGCTGCAAATTTTTATTTTGCTCAGCCTGTGTATACGTCAAACGTTCAACTTCCACAAGCGACTTTATTACGTTACAGTCGGTAATTGCACCTGTTTCATCAAAAAAAATCTTAAAAGATAATGCCTTAGACGGATTGGAAAGCCCCAACGCATAATCAGAAAGGCAATTTTCGTTGAGCATTCGAGCCGTTCCTTCAGGAAGGTACAGAGTTGCTCCTCGATTACGAGCATTAATATCAATAATTGAATTGGGAGAGACCGTACTCGCAGGATCTGCAATATGAACCCACAAAGCTTCACCATCAAAAAAAATTGCATCATCAGGATCAGCACTCCACGCATTATCAATGGCATACGCATGATGATTTAATGCAAGTCGCTGTTCTTGTGGCGGGCTTGAAAGCAAATCCTTGGAAGAATGCATGGATAAACCATAGCGAGCAGGATAGGGATTTTTATAAATAGTCCACACGCCTGTTTCAAGTAAGAGAGCGTGGGCATTTTCACAGGTTTCAGCCAATCCAATTTCTTTAAGCGTTTTTGACTTTTCACTTTTTCCCAATGCAAGTGACTCAACCTCTTGCATTAATAATAAATCTTCAGGGAATTGTAATTTTTTTTGTTGCAAGCGAGAAAGAAAAGCTTGGCGAATTTCGCTTTCTTTTTTTTTGTCATTATTTTTTTTTTGCAGTTGTTCAATATCTTCAATAGGGCGAGTCTTAAAACTCACTTCTTCCCCTTGAAGAGTCACTTCTTCAAAATAAAAACTATCTATAATTTGATTATATACCGTCCATGCCATAATGCAAGTAAAATTGTTAACAAGCAAATCAACAAGTTCACTAAAAAAAATATTCTGGCTCTCGCCTTCATAAAGCTGCCACACTTGTTTGATAGAAGAGAGATCAATTTTTTCATAGTCGTTATATAAAGAAAATAAATCTTTTTCTGTAAGTTTTTTTCCCTCAAAAAGAAGAGAGCTTAAAAGACTTATATCCTTTTGACGAACCTTTTGTGTTGTAAGAACTCTTTTATTTCCCTGTGAATTCAAAAATGCTATAGTATATTTTTCACCTAAAGTCACAATTAGAGCCGGATTATTTTTATATAAAACAAGAGAACCTGTTTCAAAGTGCATCGCAGTCATGAAATGCAAGTATACCGCAAGTTTATTTTTTTATCAAGATAAAACAGAAAAGTTGGCTTTTCAACTTTTAATCCCTGCCATTGTGCTTCATCATAAATATCGTTAAGTCTAAATAAAATTTGATTTTTCCATGAATAGGATTTTTCTTTTTGCAGGAATAAAAAATTGTATACTTTTCTGATTTCAAAATCTTCTAATTTTTCATTGCCAAATTCTTGTAGAATATGTTCAATAAAATATCTGCAATGTTGCATTGTTTGTCGCTGAAGCGGCCGATTAAGATTTTCAAGTCTTAAAACATGGGATGAATGTGGTAAGTACATTTCTTTTGCTATACTTTCAATAGTTGTTTTTTTTACAAGAATTTCTTTGACTTTTTGTTGCAGGATTTTTTTTGCTTCTTCTCGTGTTTGGGCAAGTTTGCCATTTTCAAACTTTGCTATTCTTTGAATAGTTTTGACATCTTTCATAATACTAATCTAATTTACTAGACTTTTTCTTTTGAAAAACACTGACTGATAAAGACATACGCATTACTTCCTTTATTTTTGTTTTTTATAAAAAACAAAGAAGAGTAATTTTTTGTCTGTCAAAGCATTTTTTTTATATTGTATAAGTTGCTACCATACAACTACTTGCTATACAATGTTTATTTATGGAGATGAGGGGACTTGAACCCCTTACCTCTTGCATGCCATGCAAGCACTCTACCAGGTGAGCTACACCCCCAAAGAATTCTTATTCTATAGTGAAAATAAAATAATTTCAATACCACTGTATCAAAAGATTATTAAATTATTCACCTATATGCTATTTACTTGTTAGCAAAAAAGTTTTTGATTCAAGTTTAACACTTACATCAGTTATTTTTTCATCTTTTAATTTAAGAAGTTTTAATTGTGTCTCATTATTACTTGTATCAACATAAATAATAGCTGTAAATTCCTTACTAATGTCAGTAGGAAAAATATCTTTTAATGCAGTTTGCTCAGTATCACAACTATACCAAATAACAATATTTGTCTCTTGTGCAAATTTTTTCATTTGTACAATTTCACTATGTGTAATTTTTGTAAAATCCAATCCATCAATAATAATACATTCCGTATCAATTCCACCTTGAGACAGTGCTTTAATCGTTGAAATAATTTGACTTGTAGTAATTAATTCTTGATTAAAATTCAGAACAATGCGATTTTTAATAATTTGCTCATGCACTTCATTAATCGCAGTTTTATCAATATTTTTTTTCTTTGCAATTTCAGTTAAAATATTTTTGTACCACATCATAACATGGCTGGTTTTTTGATTAAAAGAAATATGCACCACTTTATTTCCATGGAAAAGTTGATCAATTCCTATTTGTACTAAAACAGCTGTTTTCCCTACTCCTTTTTTAGATGAAATAACACCAATTTCACCTTTTTTCATGCTATTGTTTAAAGCTTTTTCAAAAAAACGTACAGGACTCCTATTTATTAACTCTTCCTTTACCATAAATCCTCCTTATTTTGCCTACAACGAGAGTGCAAAATTATTTATTACCAAATAATACCTTTTATAATAACATATTTTTTTAATTATGCAAGCTTTTTTTATCAATTCTTATCAATGAATAATATTTTACTACAAAAAATTTTTATTATAATAATTTATATATTGATTTTTCTATAAGAATATTATATAATTAAAATTTCAGTTTAGCTGAAAATTTTTTAAATAGAGAGGTTTTTATGGCTTACAAAATTAATGATGACTGTGTGAATTGTAGTACATGTGAACAAGAATGTCCAGTGAGTGCAATTAGTGAAAAAAATAATGCACGTTTTATTGATCCAGATGCCTGTATAAGCTGTGGTGCTTGTGCAGCTGTATGTCCTGCAGCAGCAATTTCTGAAGATTAATAAAACTTCAAAGGCTGTTGGTATATGCCCAACAGCTCACTTTCTATAAAAAAATCCTGTATTACTTAAGTTTTAGGTTATTACCAAAATAACTTTCGTCAATTTCACCAATAGCTACAGGATTCTTGTTCAGTTAAAACAACCATGCGATCTCTAATTTTATTGAGAAGTAACTTAACGGTGTTGCGTTTCACATTTACCAACTCTGCAATTTTTGAAGCGGTAATATCAATATTTGAATGGTATATTCAAATTATACAGAAATACTTAAGAGTCTCTCAATTTTCGCATCAAAAATGTGTAGCTAGTATTCATACTTATTTTCATTTCTTTTATTATATTTAGGTTATTGACTAGCACCTAAAAAATAAATAAGGTGTAAGTAGGTGAAATTCAGTAGATTAAGTACATATAAAATCAATAAAATAGTTTTGTGTTTTAGTGAGGATATTACCGCAACGGCTGCAGCAAAAATTGTGAAGGTAAATCGAAATACAATTAATAGCTATTACAAATTTATTCGTGAAAAAATTGTTCAAAAAGCCATTGCTGAGGCAGGCAAAGAATGCGGGGAATTTGAAGTTGATGAGAGTTATTTTGGTGCACGGCGCGTGAGAGGTAAGCGAGGTCGAGGTGCTGCAGGGAAAACGCCTGTTTTTGGGTTGTTAAAAAGGGACGGAAAAGTTTTTGTGAAAATTGTTGAAAACTGCACAAAAGATCAATTAATACCTGTCATTCA
>JBOFTD010000166.1:0-10743 GCA_051651885.1 Treponemataceae bacterium | reverse complement strand
TAATAAAGAAAAAAAAGACAAGCGACAACAGGTTTACTATAAAAAACGCATGAAGATGAAAGAATCTCAAAAGATTTATCCGTAACAACAATTTTAGAGAAAACGCTCATGAAAATACAAATGCAATCTATACATCTCTTGTTTTTTTTTATACGACTCGGTACAATTGAAACATGAATATTCATATTTTAGAAATGCCCCTCGACTTTGGGGGCAATCGGCATGGCTCTGATATGGGACCATCAGCAATTCGTCTTGCAGGTCTTAAAAATACACTTTTGCGACTCGGGCACACGGTTGAAAAAAAATTTTCACTCAGTGGTATTTTGTCACAAGAATATGAAAATGAAGGAGACCCAAAAGCACGATATCTTGCCCCAATTGTACGTTCATGTACACAGCTTGCCGAGCAAGTTTACCAAACAATCAAAGAAGATAGTTTTCCGTTAATAATTGGTGGCGATCATTCAATTGCACTTGGCACTTTTGCAGGATTATCTGCAGGATTTAAAGAAAAAGGTAAAAAACTAGGTGTACTATACGTGGATGCTCATGGCGATTTTAACACGCCAAAAACAAGTCCGTCTGGAAATATTCATGGAATGTGCGTTTCTGCATCATGCGGCTATGGTATCCCCGAGTTGACAAATCTTTATTTTGCAGGACAAAAAATTGATCCAAAAAATGTGTGCTATCTTGGTTTGCGAGATTTAGATCCTAAAGAAAAATTATTAATGCATGAAGCGGGAGTTAAGGCTATCACCATGACGCAAATTGACAGGCTTGGCTTTACGAATGCAGTCAAAGAAGCAATCAATTTTTTGCAAGAGGCGGCTGATGTCATTCATATTAGTGTCGATATGGATGTGATGGATCCTATGTATGCACCGGGTGTTGGCATTCCTCTGGCTGGCGGTTTAAGCTATCGCGAAATTCTGCTTTTAATGGAAGAAGTGTACCAAACAAAAATGCTTTGCAGTGCAGAAATTGTCGAAGTAAATCCCGTGCTCGATGTACGAAACCAAACAGCAAAAATGGCAGTCGAAATTATTGCGCGATTATTAGGAGATACCATTTTTTAATGAATCTTTTTTTAAAGAAGTTCTTCAATTATATGGAAAAAAATTTTAAATCGATAATTGTACTCGTTCATTTTTAGTCTCGATTATAAAAAAAGTTTTTATACAAAGGAAATAAAATGACTAATCAAACAGCCTTATTAGCCTGCGCAAACTATAACGAACAAGATGTTGCTATGTGTATTGACGCACTGATGAATCTTGTACCGCCTCCGAATGTTGAAAATAAAATAGTTTTACTAAAACCAAATATTTTACAAGGAAAAAATGCACAACACGCAATTTGCACGCACCCTTTTGTTGTTGCAGGCGCAATTAAAGCTTTTTTAAAACGCGGCGCAAAAAAAGTTTTGGTAGGCGAGTCACCGGCAACAGCAAATCCCTTGACTGCCGCAAAAGCATCAGGCATTTATGATGCGACTATTGCAAGTGGTGGAATATGGGTTAACTTTGAAAATCCTACTGATATTCCTTGCCCCAATGGTTCGGTGGTAAAAACAGTTCAATTTGCACAGATTTTTTCAGAGGTTGATGTTATCGTAAGCATTGCAAAACTAAAAACGCATCAAATGCTTGCCTACACGGGAGCTATGAAAAATTTATTCGGGCTTGTAGTGGGATTACAAAAAGCACAAAGTCATTTTCGTTTTTCAAAAACACAAGATTTTGCAGCCTTTATAACGGATATAAATCTTGCGGCAAAAGCAAGTTACGCTATTATGGATGGAATTATTGCGATGGAAGGACACGGACCTGCAAGTGGCAATCCGGTAAAACTTGGATTTCTTGCCTCCTCTGATAATATTTTGGCACTCGATTGGCATTGCAGCTCAATTATTGGCTATAATCCACTTGATATTTTAAATCTAAAAGATGCGTTAGCGCGTGATTTTTGGGGACAAGTTGAAAACTTTACACTCACGGGAGATAAAAAAGAACGCTTCGTTCCTTCAAAATTTAAACGAGTTGCAAATCCAAAAGGCGTCGCTTTTTTAACCGATAAACATCCAAAAATTTTACATGTGATTGCAAAATTTATTTTTACAAAAATTCCAACTTTTATCGATAAAAAATGTATCCGCTGTTCCGAATGTGTAAAAATTTGCCCAGCAAAAGTTCTATCTCTCAAAGATGATAAAAAAAATGCACCGAGTCTAAACAAAAAAAATTGTATTCATTGCTATTGTTGCCATGAAGTATGTCCGGTTGACGCAATTAAACTAAAAAGAAGTTTTTAAAAATCACACATTTTGCTGAATTTAAAAAAATCGTATACGGCTCGCTAAAAATTGACATTTAAACAAAATAAATGTATTTTTCAAGAGTACGCTATTTATTGCCTATAGCACCGTTCAAAAAGGAGATTTTTAATGGACATAGCACAAATTAAATGTCGTCAAGATTTATTTTTTAAAACAAATAAAACACACTCATGGAATTTTAGACGTGAACAATTACAAAAACTAAAAACACTTCTTACGCAATATCAAAGTGAATTAATCGATGCTTTAGAAAAAGATTTAGGAAAAGATGAATTTGAATCTATTGGATCAGAACTTTTAGCGGTTTTTGAAGAAATCAATTTATTTCTAAAAAAAGGTAAAAGCTGGATAAAACCTAAAAAAGTAAAAAAAACGCTTATAACTATGGACGGTACTGGCTTTATACAACCAAAACCACTTGGCACAGCACTCATCATCTCTCCGTGGAATTATCCTGTGCAACTAACCTTATTACCGCTTGTTGGCTCAATTGGAGCGGGAAACTGCACCATGATAAAACCCTCAGAGCAAACTCCGACAGTCTCTTCCGTTTTAGCAAAAATGATCAACAGCCATTTTGATAACGACTACCTCTATGTTGTGAAAGGAAGTATTTCTGAAACGCAAGAACTTCTTGACCAGCCATTTGATAAAGTATTTTTTACAGGATCAACAAAAGTCGGGCAAATCGTTCTCGAAAAATGTAACAAACACTTCTCAAATGTAACGCTCGAACTCGGCGGAAAATCTCCCGTCGTTATCGACCCCGACTTAAATGAAAAGCAACTTGAAAAAAGCGTCAATCGTATCCTTTGGGGCAAATCGCTTAATAGCGGGCAAACTTGCGTCGCTCCCGATTATATCTTAGTCCCGCAAAAAAGCATGGAGCTCTTTAAAAAACTTTTTGCTTCCTGTGCCGAACGCTACAAAAACGAAAAACCCTTGTATCCACTTTTAAATCAAAAAAACTTTGATCGCCTTGTACATTATCATGCAGATGGAGAGATTTTTTACGGCGGAAAATACGATGAATCCCTCAAGTCAATCGAGCTGACTGGCTTAATCGTCGAAAATCTTGAAACCGAAATCATGAAAAATGAAATTTTTGGCCCTCTGTTTCCCGTGATATGTTACCAAACAAAAGAAGAAGCTCTTCAAAAAGTGCAAAAAATTTGTGCCAACCCGCTTGCACTGTATATATTTTCGCACAACTTCTCCTTCATAGATTTTTTTGCAACCTCGATTTCAGCAGGCGGTGTTACCGTCAACGACACCATCTCTCATATATTAAATCACAACCTACCCTTTGGAGGAATCAGAGGCAGCGGCATCGGAACCTATCACGGAAAATATAGCTTCGAGTGCTTTTCACACAAACAAGCAATCTTCAAAAAAGGATTTATCTTCGAACTCGCCCTACGCTACCCACCCTATAAAAAAAATATAACAATCTTAAAAAAACTATTACATAAAATTTCCCGATGAAGTAATTCTGTTTATTCTGCGAGCATTATACAAAAGTAGAACCACACATTATAAGACGAATTTTATCCGCGAATCCTTTTGCTTCCAATTTTAATCTGCGTATTTTAGTGTCAGTTGATCTTCATATCCAAGTTTTGTTAATGCATACTTGATTTTGTCAAATTTCTCAATATTACTTGTATTTGTGAGAATGAAATATGTATCGGTCAGGTTTGCATAGTGTAAATTTCCGTATGTAGATTCATTTGTAGATATTTTTAATTTGTCTCCTAAATCTGTTTCAACAAACATTTCGGGTTGCAATTCAAATAGTTTTTGTATAACAAGAACATAAAAATCAGCCATAGAGTTTTTTTTGTCAATTTTCCGCTCAATTTTTTGATCAAAGAATGTTGCAGATTCAATACTCTTTCCTGTTGGATCATCTGCCTCAAAGATATTCACTTCATCAGAGTTGTACGCATTCTCAATATTTATATTAGGAATTTGCCAAATTTCGAGGAATCGTTCGGCTATGTTATTAGCTCGCTCCTCTATTTCTGCTTTTCCCCATTTTTCTTTATCTTTTACATCTCTGTTTAGCCTGAGGCGACTAAAAATATAGCCTTGCTCTTTTCCCTCTTCGTTCATATATTTTTTCTCGGTAAAAGATTTATTACTCAGTTTTCCGTTGTTTCCTGATAACGTGAGGTTTCCAATAGTATTTAAATATATTTCTTTAATAAAAGTATACTCTTCAGCTCCTAAATCAATTTTCCATTTAGGGTCAGGATTTTGAGGAAAAATATGTTCAATTGTAATGTCTGGATTTTCATCAATTACAACAGGCTCGTTATTTTGATAGTTTTCAAGCTGTCCAAATAAATATATTCTATTCTTTGAGTTAATATTATAAACATCTTTTTCTTTTAATGCATTGATGGTTTCTGTATCTCGAGGAAATTTTCGAGGTCCTGAAAGAAGTAAAAGTGTTTTTTGAATAGAAAACAGATAATCATGTTGGTCTATTTTATCATACAACGACATAAATATTTTGTTTAAAGCATTTGTTTGCAGTCCTACTATAAACCGTCTAAATACGTATGCTTGAATAAGTAATAAAACTTGAATAAATGTATTTTTGTCTATTTTCTCTGTTGAAAAATCTTCGTATACCTTCATCAGAAAAGGGTAGGCAACGTTTATTTCAAGGCGATTTATAAATTCCAAATGTCTTCTGATCTCTTTATCATTTTCATTTTTTGGATTAACAAGTTTATTATAAAACGTACTCAAAGACTTTAGAGCTGCAAGATTTTCCTCTAAAAAATCAATTGTTGTAGTGGGATACGTTTTTTTAAATGTTGTATAAACATTTGCTTTGTTAGGAATTTCTTTATTTTTGAGTGTAAGGTAGTCACGAATAAAATCAGAAACTTTTGTTTGATTGAGGGTTTCATCTTTCGCATTTTTTTCAATGACATCCCAATAACCCTTATATATTTTTTCCTGCTCGTTTTGTTTTAATCCCATTAGAATATAGTTTCTGATTAAGTCTGCTTGTGATAATGCAAGCCCCGTTGAGTTGAGACTTTCAAAAATTCTTTGAGGATTATCTTTTTGCCTATCAAGCGCTATATCAATAAAGATTAGTTTTGATAAACCCTTTAAAACAACTTTGTAATTATCTTCATTAATTTCATTTTTGAAAAATTTGAAGTTCTCGATTATTTTTGAATATTTTTTAAATTCTTCGCCGTCTTGTGCGTTTAAAATAAAGTTTAACGCCTCTTTGTTGTTTTCTGTTGGTTTTAATTTTAGTTTTTCTGCTTCTTGGGCAAATTCATTAATCAAATACGTTTTGTGAATTTTACTTTCTAATATTTTATCCCCAATCCTTTGCGCCAACTTATAAAGTGCGATATAAATAAGCGTCATTGTAGTAAGACGTTGTTGTCCATCAATAATTGTCAATTCTGTTAAGCCAGATGCAGAATAGATATCGTCATGAACATAGACAATGCTTCCAATAAAATGAGCCTCGATAGTATCATTTTTTCCCGCATGCAAAATATCATTTATAAGTTGCTTGCATTGCGGTGAACTCCAATCATAATTTCTCTGATAAACAGGAATTGAAAACGTTGTTTCATTTGAGGCTAAGAATTTATCTACTTTTGTTTCGTTTGCTTTCATGAATTTCCTTTAAAAACTTATTATTTCAGATAAAAGTGTAATCACAATTTTTTGAGTTGTCAAAAGATAAAAAACTTTTCAAAAAAATATTAGCTTTCATTTTTAATTCTTTTTTTTATTGATTTTTGCTGAATGGTAAGTGAGTTGCGCTCCCAAAAAAGGCCATTCACATAGCCTTGAATCGAGTTTTCTTTTTCAGCATTATCGAGTCGTTTTTCGCACCAAATACAGTATTCTTCATTCATTTCAACCCCGACATATCTGCGATTTAATTTTTTTGCAACAACAGATGTTGTTCCTGAGCCAAGAAATGGATCAAAGACAACTCCATTAATTGGACACGAGGCTAAAATCAACTTAGCGATAAGCTTTTCTGGTTTTTGCGTTGGATGATCAGTATTTTCAGGCATCGACCAATACGGGATACTAATATCGTCCCAAAAGTTTGACGGATAAGTCAGCCTAAAATTGCCCTCATCTGTTTCTTCCCAATCCTTAGGCTTTCCATCAATTTTGTAGGGAGCAATAACTTTTCTTTTTATTTTGACAGACTCAACATCAAAGTAGTAATCATTTTTGTTTTTAACGCCAAACCAAATATCTTCCATGCCATTTTTCCAGTTTGACAATGCTCCTCTGCCCTTTTCGCGTTGCCACGTTATTCGATTCATCACAGTCAAACTTTCTTCCATAACTTCTTGCAAGGCAGACGTGCATTTCCAGTCACCGCACAAGTAAAGCGAGCCATTATCTTTTAGCAAGCGAACGACCTTAGGAAACCACGAGCGTAGATATTCAAGATATGCATGATTGTTCGACGACTTAAACTTAAAGCCGTGAAAATCCTTATGTAAGTTGTAAGGCGGATCAATCACAATAAGATCGGCAAATCCTGCGGGCAAATTATCCAAAGCTTCTATTGTATCGCCCATGATTGTTTTGTTTATAAAATTCTGTGGTGTTGATTGATTTAAATCTTGCAAACGAAGAAGTTTTTGTGAGTACTTTATTCGCTCATCATCTGAAATCCTCAATGTTTTATTTCTATCGGATCTCTTTTTTTCGTTTATTTGACTCATATCCCAAAACTCATTTTTCTTCATACAATAAGACGATTTACAGCACTGCGTTTAGTAAAATGCTTTAAACAGTGTATGCTTTAGCAATCGCATTATACAAAATAATTTTTGATAAGTGTATTTGCAATTTCTTGAGTTGTCAAGTAAAGGATCAAAGAGTTTAAACTGTCTTTTCTCTCGATCCTTAAAAGAAGATTTTAGGACTGAGTTATTTACTTATAAACTTTCTGCGATTCTCTTGTTTCTCAAGTCAATCAAACTGATAACATGATTTTTATATTGCTTATATTCATCTTCTGTTTGCGGTAAGGCATCTCGTTTGAAATCGTCAAAGGGCAAAGAGAATTTAACTTGCTCGGCACTGTCTACAAAATCTTGCAACAAAAAGAATTCTATATAGCCTTTGAAGTCGACAAATAAATCAAAAAAATCTTTATAACGAGCAAGTACATCATAGAGCGGACTTTGCTCTTCTTGATAAAATCGCCTGATGCATTCCAGCGTCAAGTCAAATCGGTCAGAAATAGTTCCGTTTGTACCTCTTACTTGATTTACAGTAAATCCATTTTTCATATGTGCTGGAAAAATTATATGACCACCAATTGTACGCACTTTATATTTTAGTTCTTCACCTTCTGAGTCCGTCAGGCAGATAGTAAGTCTTCCTGGATGCTTTCCAACAAAATGCGGGCACATTCTATCACTTGAAAAGTTATCATATACATTATTTGCGAGCAAAAATTGGCTATCCACACAAGTTATAATATTCATTTCAAACGTTTTTCCGCAGGGTAATGGTTTGCTCCACAAGATTTTATGTGCTTCATACAGCTTTAAACTATCTTTGTCTGGGTCTCCATCCGTACTATCTTTTCGATAATCAAAATCTATGTCAATTTTCATCATTATCTCCTTGTAACATTTTATTTTAGATAAAAGTGTAATCACAATTTCTTGCGTTGTCAAGAGATAAAGAATACTATTTTGGGGTAAAACTTTTACAACAAAAATTAAGTTTTGTAATCATTATTATAATTCAAAATATTTTTTTCGCTCAGGGGTTAGCCATTGAGGATCGTTGGCACACATCTACTTTGCAAGAGATATAAAATAATCTCGTTGTTCTGCATTTTTATAATCGCTAATATGTTTTGAAAAATCATCTTTTGTCATATAAACATTATTTTCAATTTTTTAACTTCCATTTTTTACCACCTTATCTAATAATTTTTAAATAAAAATCAATTTTAATTTATACCATAAAAAAGAATACAACACGGCAAAAAGCTACAAGCGAAAAGCCATCAACGCACTACAAACGATTTAAACATTTTATGGAGTTGTATGCACAACAGTCTATTTTTTGGCAACATCGTCGGAGGAAGATTCTTCATCCTGCACAAACGAGCGGCTTAAAATACGGAAAAGTTCTTGCGAATAATGCTGCTTTTTCTCTTTAAAAGGAAAGCGAGAATCAAAGGCTGCAGTTTTATCCTGAAACGAAACAAAAAGGGGGCTATCGTGATACAAGTACAGCTCTTTGCCCAAAACATCCTTTTGCAACTCAAGCACTAAAAGGCAAGTCGGGAATTTATCCTTAAAAGCACTAACCAAGTAATCCTTGCAGTTTTTAAATCCATGCTTTACATAATTGGCAGGATCACCCCAAATAACTATTGCCGCAACAGGCATTTCTTTTGCTAGAGCGACTGTTTTTGCTAGCAGTGCACTACCAATACCCTGCCTTTGAAACTCAGGCAACACACAAAGAGGGCCAAAGGTCAGTGCTTCAAGACGCTCCCCTTTTTCGTTTAATAAATATGATTTTGTATATTTAATATGCCCCGCAATACGCCCATGAATTTCTGCAACAAAATTAAGCGAAGGCACAAAGTCTTCATGATCACGCATATAATGGACGAGCGTATGCTCATCGCACCCCGGCTGATACAAGTTCCAAAAGGCCTCACGAGTCAACTGTTCAACGGAGTCAAAGTCTTCTTTTTGTTCAAGGCGTACGCAAATATTCATTACACGAGTATATCAAAAAACGCACGGAACGACTATATGTTTACGCCAAGTAATTTTAATGCCCCGCACTCGAAGGTTGCTACTTGCACCAAGCATCCTTAAAATAAAAGTTCTATAAAGGAACACTTTGCACCCACCGCCTCTCCCTCTTGTCTCCTGCAAGACTATAATACTGATCGCATAGTGCTCATGTATGATCGAAGCACCGTGCCAATCTTTTCTATTGGATGATTTCTAATGCTCTCGTTTACCTGCACCAGCTGTGCATTGTTAACCGAGCAGTCTTTAAGCTCTAAGCCCGTGCCAATCACCTCAGTGCCAATCGTTTTCATAAACGGCGCAAGCAGTGGTCGGCAGGCGTTATCAAACAGGTAGCAGCCATACTCAGCCGTATCAGAGATAACCTTATTCATTTCATACAGCTTCTTACGGCTAATCAGATTAGCAATAAGAGGCGTTTCGTGAAGGCTTTCATAGTAGGCGCTTTCTGCCTTAATGCCTGCATCTGTCATGGTCTCAAAGGCAAGCTCAACGCCCGCTTTTACCATGGCAACCATCAAAATCCCCTTATCAAAGAACTCTTGCTCCGATATCATCTGATCACAGGCAGGGGTCTTTTCAAACGCCGTCTGCCCTGTAGCCTCTCGCCAAGACAGAAGGTTTGCATCATTATTCTGCCAGTCTTCCATCATAACAGCGCTAAACTGTCCGCTCATAATATCGTCTTGATGCTTTTGATACAAGCCTGCCATAATCGTCTTTAGTGTGCATGATAGCTCATAGGCACGAAGCTTTGCAGGGTTAGAAAGCCTGTCCATCATCCCCGTAATACCGCCCCATTTAAGAGCCTCCGTGATAGCCTCCCAGCCATACTGAATAAAGCGGGAAGCCCACCCCTTGTCAATGCCGCACTCAACCATCTTGTCAAAGCATAAAAGAGAGCCCGTTTGAAGCATCCCGCACAAAATAGTTTGCTCGCCCATAAGGTCAGACTTAACCTCAGCTACAAAGCTTGACTCAAGCACCCCCGCCTTACTACCTCCCGTGCCAACAGCCAAGGCCTTTGCAATCGACAAGCCCTCACAGCGAGGGTCATTCTCTGCGTGAACGGCGATGAGAGTCGGAATACCAAAGCCACGAACAAACTCAGCTCGCACCTCAGTCCCCGGCCCCTTAGGCGCCATCATCACCACAGTGATATCCTTTCTAATCTGCATACCCTGCTCAACAATATTAAAGCCGTGACTGTACCACAGCGAACTATTCTTTTTCATCAACGGCATAACCGCACTAATAACACTTGAGTGTTGCTTGTCAGGAGTAAGGTTTGCAACCACATCCGCACTGGGAATGAGCTGCTCAAAAGTGCCAACCGTAAAGCCGTTTTCCGAGGCATTCACAAAGCTTGCCCTCTTTTGAGTAATCGCTTCTTGGCGTAACGCAAAACTAACATCAAGGCCATTATCGCGCAAATTCAAACCCTGATTAAGACCCTGAGCACCACAACCAATGATGACAATCTTCTTGCCCTTAAGAGAAGCAGTCCCCTCACTAAATTCCCCTTTATCCATGAACCGACAGGTTCCTAACTGCATTAACCCTTGCCTCCAAGGGATAGAATTGAAATAGTTC
>JBOFTD010000165.1:0-16152 GCA_051651885.1 Treponemataceae bacterium | reverse complement strand
AATTGTTGAAAAAAGTGGAAGATAGCTAAAGTCTGATGAATCAAGTATATCAACGGGCAGTGCAAGCAAAAAATAAGTAATGCCATTGGTAAGTTCCTTGTTGCAAAGAATTGGCACGTTATTTTGCTCGAGGTAATCGCTGTGAATGCAATCAACATCACTAGACAAATCGCTTGGCTTCAAATGCGGAATAAGTGCAATGACTTCAGGATTATCTTCTGTTTGCTGGAAATTTTGCAAATCAGCATGATTTTTTTTGATTGTTTCGCTTGGAACATTCATTTTTTCAATGAGTTTTAAAGTTTTTTGTGCAAAGTTTTTTTCGTAATCTTTATCGGGATAAACCGTTAGCAACACACGATGGTTGTTGTCAATAAAAAGTTTTTTAATCAATTTTTGCAAATAGGTTTTATCATTTTTAAGATTTTCTTTCACTTGCTCAAAAAGGCGAGAATTAATGAGCGTATCTTCGGGGTGTTTGCCATGGAGCCAGCCTTTTAATGCACGGCGCATCAGTATGAGCGAAAAAGGGCCGCTTGAACGGCGAATTTCTCGGTTTGAAAAGTCCAATGCTATAATCGCCGCATCAAGATCATCTTGAGAAACGCCCTTTTGGTAAATGTCTTGTAGCACATTTAATACAATTTTTTCGAGTTTTTTTGCATTTTGCATTTTTATGCCACGAAGTCCAACGGCAAAACAGCCTTGCTTTAGTTCAGTTTCAAGGCCACTTGCAGGTGCAATATCTTCGCCAAGACCACATTCAAGTAAGGCCTGATTCATAGGGGAGGCATCATGGCCGAGCAAAATCTCGCTAAGAAAAATTGCCTCCATCATCGAAATTCCATCGGTGGTGTCTGAAATCGCCCAGCAAATAAGAGCTGTCGCGTCTTTATCCTCAGAACTGCATGGAGCGGGAACGCTAATTTCTTTGGGCTCAGAAAAAGGTTTTGCAAAGGGAATATCTTCACAGGGATTTTCTTTTTTTGTAAAATGCTTAAGGAATTTTTCTTCTAAAAAATCAATTTGTTTTTCGGTTGAAATATTTCCACACAAAAAAAGCCGACAATTTGAAGGGTGATAAAACTGTTTATGAAAATTACGGAACTGTTCGTAAGTAAGCTCGGGAATACACTCAGGATCCCCGCCAGAATCCTCTTGATAGGGCGTCCCCTCAAGTAAGGCTCTGTATGTCCAATCATTAGCGATACTTTCAAGGTTTGAATAATTGCCTTTCATTTCATTATAGACAACGCCTTGGAAGCATTGTTGATTGTTTTCGTCGATTTCAAGATGGTACGCTTCTTGCATAAAGATTTTTTCATCGAGCAAGGGAAAAAAAACAGCGTCGCCGTAAACCGCAAAAAGATTAAAATAATCCGCCTCAATCATGGAACTTGCAGGATAAACGGTTTTATCGGGGAACGTCATTGCATTCAAAAATGTTTTTACGCTTTGGCTTGAAAGCTGAATAAAGGGATCTTTTATGGGATAATTTTTTGAACCACACAAAACCGAATGCTCTAAAATATGGGCAACTCCACTTGATGTTTGCGGTGGCGTTTTGAACGCAAAACTAAAAAGATTTTCAGCGTCGTCGTTATGAATGTGATATATTTCCATGCCCGTAATTGCATGGCATAAAAAAATACCTTTTGCCTTTAATTCAGGCAAATCGCTTACCGATATAACTTTAAAATTCTTGTATGTGTCATTTGTATTCATACCGTATTATACAAAAAAATGAAGAAAAGGTAAGTCTTTATTAAAGTATTGTTTGAGTTTTATCTACAATAATAACAAAGAAGTAAATAAAAATTAAATTAAAGTCTTTTCCAATTTTTTACAGAAAAGATTTTATTGTTTTTATCAAATTGTGATTCTGTCCCATCTAAAATTACACCAGTAAATTCAATAGTATGACCTTGTTCTTGGATAAAAATTGACTCAAGATTACTTGGTTCAATAGTAAAATAAATGCTTTCGTTATTTTTTTCAGTTTTAATCACTGGATGAGTAAAAGGAACATTTCCAACAACAATGATTTGTCCAACAATAGTAATTTCTTCCATATTTTTTGAAACACAACTCATTAATAAAAGATTTGTAAATAAAAAAAGATAAAAAAAATTAAAACTTTTTTTAATCAAAAATATACTCAATTTTATAATCTAAATTTACATGAGGATTTTCAATCGTTATTGTAGAACCATCCGAGACAACACCGAGTTTTTGAATTGTATATGAATAGCGTGGCACATCTTCTTGTTTTAGTGTTAATCGAGTAGTAGGAATTTTTATCAAATTAATTGCCTCAAAAGCATAGTTTGTATTACCAACCATAGATGATACTTTATTATTAAAACTTTTTTTGCCTGTTTCTGTTGAAGCTTTTAAATGTAAAACAGCTTCTGGAAATTTATTAATTGCTGCGACAAAATCATCGGTTTCACCAAGTTTTAACAAAGCTTGACTGATTGCTTGTTCGCCATCTTTATTATTTGTTGCAATTTCTTTAATAAGATTAAATCCTCCATAATTTCGTGCAAAAAATGCACCAAGCATATAGGCATTTGCATAGGATAAATGGGTTTCAGCAGTAGAAGATGTTTTCCATTCAGTTAAACCAGTATCTGCTTCTATTAATTTAAAACTAGTCACTCGCCCTATTCGAGGAGATGCTGACAATCCAATACCAACATCCTCAATATTTTGTATAACATCTTCTGCAGTCATAGCAAGCATTTCTGTAAACCATGTTTGAAAAGCCTCCCCATTTTTTATAACTTTTTCACTAAAGTTAATCATGTGAGCAAATTCATGTATAAGAGTTGAATAAACATCCTGTGGATATTTTATACTAAACGCTGCATCAATATAAAAATATTTTCCTTTATTTGAAACGTAATAATTCTTTTGATAATCTGCAGAGAAGAAAAATCCCAATACTCCGCTTGTTGGTGTATTACCTTCCATATTATATACAATAATATTTATTTTTTCATCATCAAGAGATTCTTTCGTATCGTAAAAAATATTAGATTCTTCTCCTAAAAGGATTCTTGTGTATCCATAAATTTTATTGAATTTTTCCATTATTTCTTGTGCTTTTGATCGCGGCACCCCATTGTCTATAACCCAAACATTTACAGTATCATTAGTAGCACCTAAAACTGCCTCTTTTTTTATGGTTTCTCCCTCATCCGACGAAGGATTAACAAAAATAAAAAAATCTTTCTTATCATCAACTACAGGATTCTTATAATTAAACGATATATTTTTTTGAGTATTTTTTACCATATTTTCTGGAGTAATTTCGGGTAATTTATATTTTTGCACGTCTATTCGAGTAAACGGTACATTTTTATTTTGTTCATTTTTAGTAATCGTTGATTGATTAAGAACAATATTTTGCGTAGTTATTTTTCCAGAACTTTGTGCAACAACCTTTTTATCTGTTTTATTTGTTTTTACTAAATATGCAGTTGCCCCAATATAATTAGAATCAAGTTCTATATTAATTAATTTAGGTTCAGAAACTGAGGCATTATTTGCACAACCAAAAATACTAAAAAAAATTGCCACCAAAATAATAAAATAAGTTTTCATGAAAGAAATATATCTTTTAAAAACATAAATGTAAATAATTTTTTTTATTTGCTTTCATTTTTTTATAAAATAAAATTTTAGTTTAAACCGTAATTGCATAATTATTTTAAATAATCATTTAAACTTGCTTGTAAAAAAGATATTCTCCTCTTATAATGAAAAAATGAATTCAATTAATTATGATGTTTTTTTTAAAGAAGTACTATCTCAAATTTATAACGATTTTATTGAAAACAATAATGCTGATGAATTTACATTATGGTTTAGCATTCATTATGTTGCAACAAAAAATGAAAATGTTATTGTAGCTGCAGTGCCAACACCATTTTACAAAGACCAAATGATTAGAAAAAAGTACATTAATTTAATTGAATCAAAATTTCAAGAAATGTATGGAAAAACGATAAAAATTGAACTTGAATTTAATCCAGATATTTTAAATATCAACCAGTCTAATTCTGAAAATCAAGAAATTATATCGACAAAAAGTACTTCTGAAGAAATAACGTCTTCACAAAAAATCAAAGAAATAAAAACGCATCCATCATTGCGTGAAGATTATACTTTTGATACTTTTGTAAAAAGCGATAATAATAATTTTGCGTATAGTGCTTCGATTGTGGTATCAAAAAATCCGGGAAAATCCTATAATCCTTTTTTAATTTATGGTGGAGTTGGACTTGGAAAAACACATTTAATGCAGTCAATTGGCAATTTTGCATTTAATCAAGACAAAAAAAAAATTATTTATGTAACTGCAGAAAATTTTACCAATGAATTTGTTGAATCAATTCAAACAAAAACAACATCAAAATTTAAAAATAAATATCGCAATGCCGATTTTTTACTCATTGATGATATTCATTTTTTGCAAAAAAAAACGGAAACGCAAGAAGAACTTTTTCATACTTTTAACGCTCTCTATGATAGTTATAAACAATTAGTTTTTACTTGTGATCGTCCTATTGCAGAATTAAAAGATATGACTGATAGATTACGTTCACGATTCGAGCGTGGTTTAACCGTTGATTTACAACCTCCCAATTTTGAAACAAGAAAAGCTATTCTAAAAAGTAAAATAAAATTACACAATATAAAAATTCCTGATGAAGTAATTGATTTAATTGCAGAAAAAATTGAAACAAATGTTCGTGATTTAGAAGCATGTCTTACTAAATTGGTTGCTTATGCTGATTTAATAAATAAAGATATAACGCTTGAAATTGCTCAACATCAATTACGCGATGCATTTGGTTCTCCAAAACAAGGAAATATACTCATCGAAGATATTCAAAAAGTTGTTTCTAATCATTACAATATTTCTTATAATGACATAAAAGGAAAAAATAGAAAAAAAAATATTGTTTTTCCACGGCAAATTGCAATGTATATTTGTCGCGAAATTACTGAATATTCAACAACCGAAATTGGAAATGATTTTGGTGGCCGCGATCATACAACCGTACTTCATGCATGTTCAAAAATAGATGACTTAACAAAAGTTGATTCAACAATGTCTTCATTAATACAAAACTTGATTAAAAAAATTAAAGAATTAAAAAAATAATGCCTTAACAAATTGTGAATAATGTGTTAGGATATTGTTGATATTATGGTAAAACTTAAAAAATAGTTAATATGTGGATAAAAATTTGTTAAGTAAATTGACTTATTAAATTTATAAAATGCTTATAATCAAAATGTTAACAATATAATTAACATTTCCACAGACATTATTATTACTATTACTTATATATAAATATAATTATAAGAAATTGCATTATTCAAAATAAAGGAGAATAAAATGGAGTTTATTTTTAACAAAGATCTTTTAATTAAAGAAATTAATATAGCACAAGAAATTATTTCTTCAAAAAATGCTTTGTCAATTCTTTCAAATGTATTTTTATCTGCACAAGATGATACGCTTATTATTCGTGCAACAGATATCAAAGTCAGTTATGAAACAAGAATTCCTGTTGAAGTAAAAGAAAATGGCGAAACAACTATTTTTTGCGATAAATTTATTAGCATTTTGAATTCACTTCCACAAGGCGATATACTTTTTTCAAAAAAAGATATTATTGTTGAAATAAAACCAACAACAAAGAAAATTAATTTTAATCTTAAAAGCATCAGCAGCGAAAAATTTCCAAGCTTTGCTTCTTCAGAAAATAATAATTTTTTTGAGTTTCCTGTAAAAGAATTTAAAGAAATGATTACGCAAACGATTTTTGCGGTTTCTGATGATGAAAATAGATTTTTTATAAATGGTATTTTTTTTGAAAAAGACGAAGAAAATTTAATTTTAGTTTCAACAGATGCACGTCGTTTAGCATATATTAAAAAATCTGTTTTTGAAGGTGAAAATGATTTTGTTTCAGCAATTGTTCCTACAAAAATTTTATCAATTATTCAAAAAAGAATGCCAACAGAAGGAAATATTAAAATTGCTTTTAATGAAAAAATGATTTTCTTTCAATTTGGAAATTATGAATTTAATTCTGTTTTAATTGAAGGACAATATCCAAATTATAAAAAAGTTATTCCTGAACGACAATTATATAAATTTAGTGTATTAAAAAGTGAATTATCTGAAGCATTACGTCGTGTTTCTTTGCTTGTTGAAAAATCTTCTAAAAGAATTTATTTTAATATATCAAGTGGAAATTTAACTATTTATTCACAAGAATCTGATATTGGAAAAGCACAAGAAGAAATTGAATGCGATTATGAAGGTGAAGATATTATTTTTGCTTTAAATCATACACATATTGAAGAGCCTTTAAAAGTAATATCTTCAGAAAAAATAATTTTTGAGTTTACTGAAAATATGAAATCAATTACATTATTTTCTGATCCAAAATTGGATTTTATTCATGTTATAATGCCATTACAAGTGGATTAATGTGCCTTTTTTATCAGTTTCTCATAAAAATTTTAGAAATTTGCAAAGTAATTCTATAGATTTATCTGCAAAAGAAATATTTTTTATTGGAAAAAATGGGCAAGGTAAAAGCAATATTATAGAATCGCTTTATATGTCAGCGTATGGATCATCTTTTAGAACAAAAAATGATAATGAACTTTTGTGTTATAATGAGTCATTTTTTACTATTAAATCTATTTTTAAAGATGAATCTGAAAAATCTAATTTTATAAATATTAAATATTCTGAAAATAAAAAAAAAATTGAAAAAAACGCTAAAATTATTAAAGATCGAAAAGAATTAATAAATACAATTCCATGTATATTATTTTCACATGAAGATTTAGAATTTATTGTTGGTGAGCCAGAGCGAAAAAGATTTTTTATAGATCAAACGCTTTCTCTTTATGATAATTTCTATATTGATGATTTGCGAAAATACAAAAAAATATTGAAAACGCGAAATACACTTTTAAAAGAAAAAAAATATGATTTATTGGATACTATTGATATTCAATTAGTTGAAGTTGGTAGTGAAATTCAAGCAAAACGGCGCGATATTATTTATCAGTTTAATATTTATTTTAAAGATTTATATAATGACATAGCAAAAATTGATAACATTCATATTAAATATTATCCTTCATGGAAATCATATTCAAAAAATGAAATATTGGCAAAACTTCTTGAAAAACGTGAAATTGATAAAGCAATGGGAACAACGATGTCTGGTATTCATCGGGATAATATTAAATTCTTAAAATACGAAAATAATTTTATTCCTTCAACTTCAATGGGGCAACGGCGTTTAATTGCGTTAATTTTAAGGCATATTCAAGCTCTTTTATATAAAAAAATTACATTAAAAAAACCAATTTTACTTTTAGATGATGTTTTACTCGAACTTGATCAAGAAAAACGTGAGAAAATAATGAATTTACTACCTGATTATGAACAATTATTTTGTACTTTTTTAGAAACTGAGAATTTTAAAAACTATAAAAAATCACAAACAAAAATTTATTCTGTATCAAATGGAGTTTGTTATGAATGATTATAAAAAAGCGAGTGAAATTATTGATTCAATCTTTAGTGGTTTTGATAAAAATAAATTGGAAATGTCAAATAATTTAGCAAATATATGGAATAATATTTTAAATAAAATCACTATTGATGGGCAAAGATTAGCAGATCATTCACGAATTCATGATTTAAAAAATAATATGTTAATTATAGAAGTTGATCATGTTGGATGGATTCAGGTTTTACAATTTCATAAAAAGTTCATTTTAAAAGAATTAAAAAAAACGGTTTCTATATTAGAAATCAAAACACTTTCTTTTAAGTTAAATAAATAAATATTTAGTATTATTATTGAAAATAAATATAAATTACTATAGAGTCATTTACACTTATGAAAAAATATTTATTCGTTATCTGTTTTGCGTTTACCTTCAATGTTTTTTTTTCCCAAGCAGAATTTTCTGGTAGTATTGGAGCATCGTTTTTTATTGGACAAGAACAAATTTTAAATGAGAGAGTAGTGATGGATCACCAATCAGTTGGTGTGAGTGCTAATTTATATTTTATATCAAAAATAAATTTAGGGTTGTGGATGAAATTTGATTATCTTTTTCCCTATAAATATATTCTTCAAAAAGAAGATCAAAATTTAACGTATGCTTTTACAGAAGCTATCGATTTTTCAATTGGGCCAGCCTATATTTTTAAAATTAATGAATCGTTTGCAATTAATACGGCTTTGGGATTTAATATTATTCAAATGGTAATTGATCCACGTATTTCAACATCTTATGGAATATCTGCAGATATTGCTTTTCGATATTCATTTTTGCCAATGTTTTCACTTAACGTTGGATCTTCTTTTACATATTCTTTTTTTATGCATTTAATGAGTGATTCAAAACAATACAATCATTATAGTCTTTTATCATTTCGTCCTTATATATCTTTTGGTTGGGTAGCTCCATTGGATGGAAAAGAAAAATTACCACCAAAACAAGAACTTGATAACTACACGCTGACTAGTAAAAATTCAAAAAATCTTAAAGTTGATAATAAAATAAAACTTTTGGTTAATAATATATCAAATTTTATAAGTCAAGAAAAAATAGAAAATATGTCTGTAAAACCAACTGATACTGGCGTTGTTATTATTGCCGATAAAATAAAATTTCAGCGCGGAAAAACGATTCTTTTTAATAGTGAAGAAAAAAAAATAATGATGATTGCCGATATTTTAAATAAAAATAGTGATGCTGAGATTGCTATTGTGACTTATGTTGAAAATGAAGGTAAAAATATTTCTCAAATTGAATTAACAAAAGAACGCTCTAATTCAATTAAAGAAAACTTGATTGAATTAGAAGTTTCTAATAATATAAAAACGCTTGGGTCTGAAATTCCTATTATAAAAAGTAGTAAAATTCAATCATCTACACAGGAAATTAATCGATTAGAAGTATATATTATACTATAACGTACTTTTTACAATGTATAAAAATGCCAGTTGTAAATTATAAATTTTTGTGATAGATTTGTACATTCAATTATTTTTCTGATGACTTTTGGATGCAAAATTAATAATTGAATTTTCTAAGAGAATTTATTTACATCATAAGGTAAAAAGTCATGAAAATTTTAAATCATTTATTACTATTTATTTTTGTTCCGCTTGTAATTATTTTTAGTATTTCTTTTTTTACTTTAAAACCGACTAATATACCACAAAATGATGAATGTTTAGATGATGTTGCAAAAAAAATTATATTTCAGCTGTCAAAAGATATTGAGATAAAAAAAACTATAATAGATACTTTTGTTACTTCACTTGAGGCCGTTTTTCTTGCAGATGATATGATAGCTCAAATATCAGAAAATATTGTCAATACTCAAAAAAGTGTAAAAAATTTTTTTATGGGTTTTTCTGATGGGCGATATATAGATTCAACTATGGAAGAGGCTTTAGAAACGTATGATTACATTTATGAAAATTGGTACACACAGGCAACAGAAAAAAAAAGAGAGACCATTTTATCTGATATAAAAGTAAGTGATCCAAATATTGTCATTTCTCTTTCTCGATCAATTTATGCTTTTTCAGAATTGCTTGCTGTTGTTGGACTAGATTTTACATTAGATAATTGGAGTAATATATTAAACGAAGTTAATGAAAATAAATCTTTTTCAATTTTTATTACCGATAAAAATGATAACATTATTTTTTCTAGCATAAATAATAAAGAGAAAACTCTTTCTCTGAGTAAAAATAGTGTAAAAATTATTATTCCAGAGGTAAATTTAGATTTAGTTTTAGTAAGCAATATTCCTTCAAATTTGAAATTAAAGTTACCGAACTTTCATTTATATATATTTTTATTCGGTATATTTACCATTTTTTTACTTATTTCCTTAATTTTATTAAATAAAAAATTCATTTTTGAAATAAATAATATTTTTCCTATGACAAACGACGTTTTATCAAAGAAAAATAAAGTATTTTTTGAATTTAAAAAATTATCTGAAAAAATTGCAGAAAAATTAGAAAAAAGTGAAACTAATGATATTCGTTATTCTGAGTTGCTTGATGAAAATACTAAAACGAAAAAAGATCTTGCTGAGTCTGAGCAAACAGTAAAAAATCTTACTAAAAAAACGGAAGAGTTTTCATTAGAGTTAGAGAAATTTCAAAACACCATAGATAAAAATATTGAAAATTTACAAATAATTAATTCTGTAAAAGATTTTATTGAGAATGCTTTTTCAACTATTGAAAATGATACTAATGATTTATCTGAGGATTTTAATTATATTCAAAATTTATTTGATGCAGAAAATAATAAAAATAAATTATTTCATGAAGAGATTGATTCACTTATAACTATCTTGCAAGATTTAAAATGCGAATTCGATGAGAATAAAGAGTTGCTAGCTTCATCAAATGAATTAACAGAAAAAATTACTACTAATATACAATCCTTTGAGGATATTATAGAAACAGTTGATGATATTGCAAAACAAACCAACATATTGGCAATGAATGCTGCAATCGAGGCTGCTCATGCGGGTGTTGCAGGCAAGGGTTTTAGTGTTGTTGCTGAAGAAATACAACGCCTTTCAGAAAACTTTCGGGATCAAGGGGTTTTTATAAATAATAGTTTACTACTTCTGCGGGATGAGATTGGTGGATTATATACGTTGTCAGTAAATATAGAGAAGCAAACCTCAAAGCTCACTGAATTGAATGAAAAAACAGAAACATCGATAAATATGATTAGCTCTTTCAATAAAGATTCAGAAGAAATGAGCGATCTTGCTAATGCCTTAGCTAAAATTAATGATGAAAAATTAAATCGAAATAATATTTCAGAAATAAAGCGAAAATTTGAAGATAATATTTATCCCTTCTTTAAAGATTAGTCTTTTGCAATATAAAAATATTTTTATGTTTCACGTGAAACATTAGTCATTTACAATATAAAAATTATCTTACTTTGAAAAATATTCCCATAATTGCGAGAGAAATTAAAATTTGCATGATTAGAAATTTGATTAAAACTTGTGTTGGCGACCAATTGAGTGTTTGTCTCATGTGATCATGTAGTGGAAATCGAATTGTTGATAAAAATTTTATTTTAAAAAATCTCATTAAGAAGATTTTAAGAAGTCCGAGTCCACCGTTTATCATAATTATTGTTGATGTTGCAAATATTAGAAAAGGGTTTCCACTGATCATTACTACGCAGCCAATGAAAAAGCCTATAGCACGGCTTCCAGCATCACCCATAAGGACTTTACTTGGGAAAGCATTGTGCCACAAATATCCCATTAAAACTCCCGCTAAGGCAAAAATTATAATTGCCCACTCTGCTCCATTAGAAATATTTGGAATGAGTAAGTATCGTGAAATTTGTGCATGTCCAAGTATCATATAAAAAATCATACCTAATAGAATTAGTGCAAGTAAAACTAAGGTGCTTGAAAGTCCGTCAACACCATCCGTACAGTTTGTAGTATTAATCGAAGTCCAAAGTAAAATAGTTGAAATAGTAATATATATGCTAGGATGAACTTTCAGTGGTTGTGATATAAAGGGAAACCAAAAAAATATATCATTTCCCATCTCTGTTTCATTCTGTAAATAGAAGAGTACGAAAGAGGCTATAACGCAAATTATTAGGTCAAGGAGAGCTTTTTTATACTCACTCCAGCTAATACTACTTTTGTCGTCAAAAAAGCCTGTGAGCATGGTAATCCATGTAAGAATAATAATAACTAATTGTAGTCTATCAAGCGGAACAAATATTGCAGAGATAATAGCAAAAAACGAGATAAAAACGGCACCAGCTCCTGTTGGCTTTCCTTTGGATAATGCGGCATGCTCGGTAAATTCTCTTCCTCTGTCTCTAGGAAGGATGTTGTAAAATAATGGTAAAAGTATTACTGTTATTAAAAATCCACAGTAAAGAACGAGCCCGATAAGAACGGCATAAGATTGTAATAATCGAGCAGGTCCAAAAATGGGTGCTAAAAATGATGCAAAATAATAAAACACTATATCTCCTGTAGATTAAATAAATAACTTATATTATTAAAATCGACAATTTTTTTTTGAATATTAGAAAAATAACTTGATTTTATATTTTTATTTTTGTAAATTGATTTTATATTTTTCCGATATAATACTACGAGTAATTTTAAATTGTCAAGGTGACTAAAAATTGTTCTATAGGATTTAAAATCTAAATTTATTGGAGGAGCAAATGGCTTATTCTCAAGGATATTCTGCGTATAAAGAAACAGGTGTTAAAACCGCAACACAAGGAAAATTAATTATTATGCTTTATGATGAGGTTGCACGACAACTTAGTTTGGCTTTGTCTTTTTATAATGATGATCTTCAAATTGATGTTAAAAATCTTGAAAAATATAATATGCATATTCTCAAAGCACAAGAAGTTATTACCGAATTAATGGTTTCGCTTGATTTAGAGACTGGTGGGGATATTGCAAAAAATCTTCTTAATTTATATATGTTTTTTAATCAAGAATTGCTCGATGCAAATATTTCGCGGAAACAGGACAAGCTGATTTTTGTTCGTGATATGATGGCTGATCTTCGAGAGACATGGTCGCAAATAGTTGCTAGTGCAGAAGCTACGGCCGTGACTCCATCGTATGCGGGAATCAATATTAACGGTTAGTGTATGAATCTTGAGAAACAATCATTATTAACTTATTATCATTCTCTTTTACAAGAACAAAGAAAAAATTTGCTTGATTATACGTTTGTTTTAGAAAAACAATATGCGTCGATTATAAAAAATAATTATGATGTATTTTGTAATCAAATACAGCTTGCAGAGCAGATTTTATTGCGAATTAATGCATTGAATAAAGTTGTACATTCAATCAAAGAACAGTTGTTATTGCACAATTTTGAGAATAGTTTTATACAACCGCAAGAGCAAGAATTACGCATCTTGGTTAATAATATTTTGTTGCAGAATCAAAAAAACAGATTTCTTTTACAAGAAAAAATGACTGAAGTGCACGCTGAATTAAAAAAGGTGCAAAAAAAATCATATCATGTAGACCATAATTTCGCTTCAATTATCGATCTTCACATTTAAATATGCTTACTCTATCTAACTATTTTCAAAGTTGCTGAGAATTTAATGTGAGATAATTAAAACTTTTGATATTTAATATTCTTAATCTTGTCTCTTTTTGCTATTTATGATAGATTGAAATAATTTAAGAAATTTTTATAGCTTAAGCGGAGGCTACTTTGTATAAATCGGTTGATCCAAAAGTTAATTTTGCAAAACAAGAAGAAGAAATTCTTACATTTTGGGAAAAAAATGACATTTTCAAAAAATCAATTGCACAGCGAAAAGATTGCACTGAATATATTTTTTATGATGGGCCTCCCTTTGCAACGGGACTTCCGCATTTTGGGCATTTTTTACCAAGCACGATAAAAGATATTATTCCGCGCTATCAAACAATGAAAGGGCGAAAAGTTGAGCGTCGTTTTGGTTGGGATTGTCATGGCTTGCCAGTTGAAAACTTAATCGAAAAAGAATTAAATCTTAATTCAAAAACAGATATTGAAGCCTACGGAATTGACAAATTTAACGAAGCGTGCCGTTCAAGCGTTTTGCGATACGTAAAAGAATGGCGACAAACAATCACGCGGCTTGGGCGTTGGGTTGATTTTGACAACGATTATAAAACGATGGATCCTGATTACATGGAATCCATTTGGTGGGTGCTTAAAAGTTTGCATGAAAAAGGGCTTTTGTATGAGGGGCATTATATTTTGCCGTACTGCCCTCGTTGCTCGACGGTGCTTTCGAACCATGAGCTGAATATGGGCGGCTACAAAGATGTGCACGATCCTGCAATCACGGTGCGTTTTAAACTGGACGGCGAAGAGAACACGTATTTTATTGCATGGACGACAACTCCGTGGACATTACCAAGCAATTTAGGCCTGTGTTGTGGCTCTGATATCGATTATGTAAAAGTACAAGACAGGGACAATTTTTATATTTTGGCGGAGGCACGACTCGATGCCTATTATAAGGAAGAAAATAAACCTCAAATCATTTGGAAGAAAAAAGGCCGTGAGCTTTTGGGCATGACCTACGAGCCACTTTTTTCGTATTTTGCGGATCTAAAAAAAATTGATGGCAAAGCTGGGGCTTTCCGTATTTTTAACGCTGACTTTGTTTCAACTGAAGACGGAACAGGAATTGTTCACACGGCTCCCGGGTTTGGCGAGGATGATAATAAAGTTTTTAAGGGGACGGGCGTTCCAACGATTTGCCCTGTCGATAGTGAGTGTAAATTCACTGCCGAAGTAAGCGATTACGAGGGAATTTTTGTAAAAGATGCGGACAAACAGATTATTGAGCGACTTAAAAACGAAGGAAAGCTTGTAAAGCGTGATCAGATTTTGCATGCGTATCCACATTGTTGGCGCTGTGAAAGTCCTTTAATTTACCGTGCGGTGGGAAGTTGGTTTATTGGCGTTGAATCAATACGAGAAAAATTAATTGCGGCAAATAATCAAATTAATTGGCAGCCTTCTCACATAAAAGAAGGTCGCTTTGGTAAGTGGCTTGAGGGTGCTCGAGACTGGGCAATTAGTCGCAATCGTTATTGGGGAAACCCGATTCCTGTGTGGAAGTGCGAAGACTGTGGAAAAGTTATTTGCGTGGGAAGTCGAAAAGAATTGCAAGAACTCTCTGGCGTGTATCCTGAGGATTTACATAAGCATTTTATTGATGGCATTACAATTCCGTGTGAGTGTGGCAGTACGCTTAAGCGTATCAGCGAAGTGCTTGATTGCTGGTTTGAATCTGGCTCAATGCCCTATGCACAAAATCACTATCCGTTTGAGAATAAAGAATATTTTGAACAGCATTTTCCCGCAAATTTTATTTCTGAGGGGCTTGATCAAACGCGTGGATGGTTTTATACGCTCACCGTTTTAGCAGCCGCTCTTTTTGATCGTCCCGCTTTTGAAAACTGTATTGTAAATGGACTGGTGCTTGCCTCCGATGGCAAAAAAATGTCAAAAAGTCTGCGTAATTACACCGATCCGTCGATTGCCGTTGATCAATTTGGCGCTGATGCAATGCGTCTTTTTTTGATGCACAGTGCCGCAGTAAAAGCTGATGATTTGAAATATTCTGATGAGGGTGTTCGGGATGTGCTAAAAGGCATTTTAATTCCGCTTTGGAATAGCTATAGTTTTTTTGTAACCTACGCAAATATTGATAAAATCACGCCAACAGGAAATGAGTTTGAAAATTCGCTTCCAACAAATCCTCTTGATCGCTGGATTTTATCGATGACTCAAAAACTTATCAAGGATGTCAGCGAATCTCTTGATTCCTACGATTTATCAAAGGCAATTGATCCGATTGTCGTTTTTATTGATCAGCTAAATAATTGGTATATTCGCAGAAGTCGCCGCCGTTTTTGGAAAAGCGAAAATGATACTGACAAAACGGAGGCGTACGCATCTTTGTATATTGCGCTAAAAACTTTTTCGCTCATTGCTGCTCCTGTAATTCCGTTTATAGCCGAGGTAATGTGGCAAAATCTTAAATCGAACAGCGACTCTCAATCAGTGCATCTTGCTGATTATCCTGCGTATACCGAGCGTTTGCGAGATGAGGCTTTAGAGTTCAAAATGGCAACGATCCAGAAAGCGGTTTCTATGGGGCGAGCTTTGCGCTATCAATATAATTTAAAAATTCGTCAGCCGCTTAAGAGTGTTGAACTCGTAACAAAAAATATTGAAGAAAAAAAAGCGCTTTTAGAAATGGAAGAAAGTATTCGCGAAGAATTGAATGTTAAAAAAGTTGTCTTCCATGAAAAAGAGGACGAGCTTGTTGAATATCGTGCAAAGGCGAATTTCCGTGTTTTGGGCAAGGAGCTTGGAGGCTTGATGAAGGATGCGGCAGACCAAATCGCTCAGTTGACTGCCGAGGTTGTGCAAAGTTTTGTTGACGGCAACACCACGATTTCGCTTGATGTTGGCGGAAAAACGTGCGATATCAACAAAGATAAAATTA
>JBOFTD010000164.1:0-5159 GCA_051651885.1 Treponemataceae bacterium | reverse complement strand
ATACCACGCGGTTTTGTCGATGTATCGCTTATATACTGTGCGTAGGATTTTTGATAATTTTGAGCAAGGTCTGCATCAAAAAAAGTCTTGCTAAAAAACAGTTTTGTAATTCTTTTTGGATTTATTACATAAAGAAAAGAAACAGAGATAAGTGCAGATAAAAGCCATAAAATAACTGAAACACTGTCAATCCAATGCAGGCTTTCTTTTTCTCCTGCACGACATAAAATAAATGCAATCAAAAAAACAAAGGGGTGATACTCTAATAACTTACGAACCAGAGGAAGTTTTTCTATTTGTAATTGTACATAAAAAGCTTTTTTATATGAAAATGCAAGGATTGCGGTAAATAAAGATGATACTATAACACCAAAAATAGAAATATCAAAAGTAAAAGAAAATGTTGATATCGAAAATAAAAATGAACAGATTAAGTGAGAAAGTAAAAGGACATTTATTTTTTTCATGACAATAAATATAGCATTTTTTTATTTTTTAGACTACTGTTTTTTTGTATTTTTAGTAAACCTTTGTGAGAATAAAAAAGCTGATCAGTAGAATTAACTATTGACCAGCCTTTTTTTATACATGTTCTGTATTAAAACAAATTTATTTTGCTATAACTTTTGCCATTTCAAGTACTTTGTTTGAGTAACCCCATTCATTGTCGTACCATGAAACAACTTTTACAAAGTTTTCATCAAGTGAAATTCCAGCTTCTGCATCAAAAATTGATGTGCATGATTCATGGCGGAAGTCAGTTGAAACAACTTTTTCTTCTGTGTAACCAAGAATTCCTTTTAATTCACCTTCAGAAGCTTTTTTCATAGCTGTCATGATGTCAGCCATTTTTGCAGGTTTTTCAAGAACAACGGTCAAGTCAACAACAGAAACATCTGAAGTTGGCACACGGAATGCCATTCCTGTAAGTTTTCCATTCAATTGTGGTAAAACTTTACCTACCGCTTTTGCAGCTCCTGTTGAAGAAGGAATGATATTTTCTAAAATACCGCGTCCGCCTCTCCAGTCTTTTTGAGAAGGGCCGTCAACTGTTTTTTGTGTTGCTGTTGCAGCATGAACAGTTGTCATCAAGCCTTTTACAATGCCGTAGTTGTCATTAAGAACTTTAGCAATTGGAGCTAAACAGTTTGTAGTACAAGATGCATTTGAAATAATATCTTGACCTTTGTATTCTTTGTGGTTTACACCATAAACAAACATAGGAGTGTCATCTTTTGAAGGTGCTGACATGATTACTTTTTTAGCACCAGCTTGAATGTGTTTGCGAGCTCCTGCATCATCAAGGAAAAGACCTGTTGATTCAACAACGATATCAGCTCCAACTTCATTCCATTTAAGGTTTGCAGCATCTCTTTCTGCAGTAAGACGGATTTTTTTACCATTGATAACCATGTTGTTACCATCAAGTTTTATGTCACCTTGAAAACGTCCGTGAACTGAATCATATTTAAGCATGTACACAAGGTAATCTGGATCTAAAAGATCATTAATTCCAACAATTTCAATTTCATTGCTGTGATTTTCGACAGCAGCACGGAATACCATGCGTCCAATACGGCCGAAACCGTTAATTCCAACTTTAACCATGTAGGTCTCCTGTAATTAAAAGATATATTTTAAATGTATAAATTTTTATACATTTTGTCAATTAGGTAATGGGATAATTGCTATAAAAGTCATGCATTTTATCCCTCGTCTTTTTTCTATCGTTTTTTAGATGGTAATTTATACAACATTGATTTAATTTTAAACAAAGAGAGCAAATAAAAACGTCGCACTTTTTATTACCAAAATAATTTTTTGCTTCAATCAATTTTACTTTTCCCTATAACAAGAAGATTTACATTCAAGTAAATTTTTAAATACACTGATATTTTCAGGATTTATGGCATAGGAAAAATCATTATGATAATGTGCAGCACTGCCAATATGAATTGATTGTAAGTGCGGATATTTTTGTATTTTTTTCATTGTCGAAAGATTTATTCCCCCACCAATCAAAATCGTAATTTTATCTGCTTTCAGACTCAGTTCCGATAAATGTTCAAGATTTTTTTCAAGAGATTGTATTCGCCCGCCACTTGTTAAAACCGTATCGATAGGATAATTTTTTAATATTTCAATTGCGTGTAATTGTTGCGTATGATTTAAGTTATCAAAGGCACGATGAAAAGTGAGTTTTTTTGCACCGCAATGTTTTGCAATCTCTTCTAGCAAATAGGTGTCAATACTATTTTCAGAAGTCAAACCTCCAATAACAAAGCCGTCAATCGGTAGGTGCGAATAATGAGTAATCCATTCACTCATTTGTTGTATCTCATTTTTTGTATAAATAAAACCATTGTTATGAAAGCGAACCATTACTCGTATAGGAATGATGTGCTTTTCACAAATCGCATTCAAAACTTCTGGAAGTGGCGTTAATCCATCTGCTTCCATTGCAGAGACTAACTCAACTCGTGATGCTCCGCCTGCAATTGCTTGTGTGTACTCATCTTCGGTTGTTACAATTACTTCAAGCATTTTTTTTATTTATCGTCTTTTTTCTTAGTCATAAAGTTATAAACGTAGCGCTTAATTTTTTGACTTGCCGTTTTTTCAAAATTCTCAATAAACTGAATTCTTCCGATTTTTGAAAACTTATTTACTTGATCATTTACAAAAAATTTGAGCTCGCCCATTAACTCTTCTTGCTTATATAAAAGCGTTTCAGTAAAATCTTGAATCATTTCCCCTGCAGCATTTACAATATTCCAATTTTTACTCGCTTTTTCTTTGTCAAGCAAGACAATCGCAACAAGTCCGTTGTCATCTTCTGCAATAAGTGACTCTGCAACAAGGGGATGCTGATTAAGGACAAACTCAATATCCTCAGGATAAATATTTTCTCCACTTGAGCCGAGAATCATATTTTTTAGCCTACCTTTAAGCGATAGCTGATTTTTTTTGTTCAAAAAACCTAAATCTCCAGATTTAAACCAGCCCTCGCCACACGGATCTTCTTTTGTCGTAAAAATAGATTTGGTCAACTCCTCATCGTTGTAATAACCTTTCATGACATTTGGCCCTTTGATAATCACTTCTCCTACGCCATGCTCGTTTGGATTAAGAATTTTAACCTCAACGTCGGTAATTGTTCCTCCAATAATGCCGGGAATTGTTTTTTTAACGGGAAAGCCTGAAACAAGCGGAGAAGTCTCGGTAAGACCATAGCCGATAGAGTAGGGAAAACCAGCATCTTTGAGAAATTGCTCAACAGTCGGATCGATTTTTGCACCACCAATACCAAAAAATTTGAGCTTTCCGCCAAAAGTTTTTTTAAGCGATTTGCCTGCAATTTTATGAAGAATTTTTTGAAAAAATCGAATATTATACAGCTTTTTAATCGCCTTTGTTTTGGTAAAAGTTGGAATAATCTTATTTTTGTAGATTTTTTCCATGATAATCGGAACGCTCATCATCAGTGTTGGGCGAACTTGTTTGAGGGCTGGAAGAAGCGTTGACACTGTTGGAAGGCGCTCTAAATAATAAACGCAACTGCCACAAAGTATTTGCAATAAAAAGCCTAAAGTAAACTCATACACATGAGATAAAGGAAGAAACGACAAGCATTTATCGCGCTTATTGACACGATGAAAATCTTGGCAGTGAATGGCAGTAAATACAAGATTTTTATGCGTAAGCATCACACCTTTTGATCGTCCTGTTGTTCCTGAGGTATAAATAAGTGAGGCTAAATCCTCTTCTTTGATATCAACTGAAGGAATGTGCTGTGTTGATGCGACAACGGTGCCACGAATAAGAGAAATATCATCAATTTTTACAATGGTTTGAATAACAGATTCTGTAAAGCGATGCACTTTTTCATATAATTTTTCTGCAACAAACAGTGCTTTTACTTTTGCATGTGTTAAAATTGACTCAACTTCAGTGACGGTAAAATCAGGCAACAGCGGAACGGCAACAGCACCTAACAGTGTAATTGCAAAATAGGAAATTCCCCAGTTTGGCATGCTCGTGCTAAAAATAGCAACTTTATCATCCTTTTTTATACCAAGATCAAGCAAAAAAAGCTGCACTTTTTTAATTTTTTCTTGTATCTGTGCATAGGTGAAAGGCTTTTCACTTACAAAAGCAAGCGCATTGCAATCACTAAATTTTTTAATTGTATTTGAGAAAAGTGCAGAAATCGTGTAAGTGCCTAAGTCTTGAATAGTTTCCAATGTTTAATTCTCCCATGGGTTTTTAATAAAGAACGTTTCTTTTCGCTCATAGCCAACTGAAATAATACCAATTTTTGTTTGCGTGTATTCTTCTATAAATTGGATGTACGTTTTTGCATTTTGTGGTAGTTCATCGTATGTTTTGCACTTTTTAAGGGATTGTTTCCAGCCAGCAAATTTTTTCAAAACAGGCGTTGCCTTGTTAAGATCTTCAATGGATGTTGGAAAGTCCTCAACAATTTTGCCATCAATTTCATAGCCAACGCAGGCTTCAATCGAGTCAATTTCATCGTATACATCAAGATGAGTTAAAACAAGATTAGTCATTGAGTTAGAACGACAAGCATATCGAAGAGCAACTAAATCCAAGTGTCCACAACGACGAGGACGTCCCGTTGTAACGCCATATTCTCTCCCTGTTTCCCGCACATAGTGATACAACTCACTTTGCGATTGCTCATTAAACTCAGTTGGCATAGGCCCATTTCCAACTCGAGTAGAGTAGGCCTTAAAAACACCCAAAATTGTATCAAGGTCACGCGGCCCTAATCCTGAACCTACGGCAGCTCCTGCGGCACAAGAAAGTCCCGATGAAACATAGGGATACGTTCCTAAATCTAAATCTAGCAGTACGCCTTGAGCTCCTTCAAAAAGAATATTTTTATCCTTATTTTTCCACAACTCAGCGGTAATATCAATTTTCATTGATAAAAGTTTTTCTTTATATTGATCTAAAAAAGCAATATCTTCTTTTTCGAATTCTGCAAGTTTTTCACTCCATGCAAGGTCTGCAATCCGTATTCCATCTCGCTCACTTTTCATAGAATAGGTTGTGCCAATACCACGCCCTGTGGTGCCGATTGGTTTTTTTCGCTTAGCATCTCGCTCTTTATCGATTGCACAGTACCGCGGTAA
>JBOFTD010000163.1:0-2722 GCA_051651885.1 Treponemataceae bacterium | reverse complement strand
AATCGGACTTGAAGCTATGCAAGAGCAAGTGAATGTTCTTAATATTGGCAACAAAAAAGTTGGAAATAATGTGCGTGAATTTTATTTGCAAGGCCCTTTGCAGGTAAGTGCGATAGAGCAAGCCAAGCTTCTTGCAAAGCTTGCCAAAGATGAGCTGCCGTATGAAAGTGCTATTCAACAACAAGTTCGTGATATAACGCTGCTTGAAAGCGGCAAAAATTGGACATTGCATGGGAAAACAGGCTGGGCAACTCGAACAAAAAATCCTGTTGGCTGGTTTGTCGGCTGGGTAACAAAAGGCGACAACGTTTACAGTTTTGCGACGAACATCGAAATGAGTAACGCTGAAGATCTTCCTAAGCGTGTGCAAATTACAAAAGACTGCCTCTTTGCATTGGGAATTTTGGACTAAGTTGATTTTTTTACTGTTTTTGTGAAAACTCTTCCATAAAAAAAACTATTTTGGGAATATTTTGCCTTGTTTTTAAGAAAAAATTTGAGTATGATAAAATAATGGATATTCTTTGTGACTACGCAAAATCAGAAATTATTATTCAAAAATCACGATTTCTCAATGAATCATTTATCGTTACGACCCAAAGCGAGGCTCGCAAAAAAATCAAAGCTCAAAAAGAAAAATATTTCACAGCAAATCATGTTACTCACGCATTTTGTATTGGCTTACAAGGCGAAGTGTTTGGGTGCTCTGATGATGGCGAGCCACAAGGAACAGCGGGGAGACCAATGCTTGAAGTGCTCAAAGGTAAAAAAATCACCAATATTTTAATAACATCAACACGTTATTTTGGCGGTATCCTTCTAGGAACCGGAGGCCTTGTCAAAGCGTATACTAATTCAGCAAAATCCATTTTATCAGCATGCAAAGTTACTCCTTATATTGAAAAGCAACAACTTTCATTTATTATTGACTATTCTTATTATGAGGTTATAAAGCGATTGGCCGCTAGCTTTTATGCAAAAATTTTGGCAGAAAATTTTTTAGAAAGGATTAGTATTCAAGTTTCACTTCCACTAGAACAGTACCAATCCTTTTGCATGGCTCTTAAAGAGGCAACAAATGCCACCGTCCAATTTTTTGAAGTTTAAAAATTTAAGCATTGCAACATTCGTATAATTCAGAACAAAAAATATCATGTGCTATATAATAAAAAAACGACTAGAAAATCTAGCCGTTTTTTTATGTTACTTAAATTTAAGCAGAGATTTATCGTAATCTTTAGGAGGAATTAATCCTAAAAGCTCAATACAGGTTGCTGCAAGAGAGCTAATTCCTAAATCTTTGTTAAGGTTTGTTTCATACTCCCCTTGAGTTTTTGGATCATAAATAATTCCCGGTACAGGATTTAACGAATGAGCGGTCTTTGCTTTTGGGCTTCCATCTTCTTTTTTTGCCACGCTGCCATCTTTTTTATGCTCATACATATCATCAGAATTTCCGTGATCAGCAGTAAGAACCATAATACCACCAGCAGCATCGATTGCTTTTTTAAGCCGTCCTAATTGCAAATCCATTGCTTCCATCGAACAAACAACGGCATTGAAAACGCCCGTATGCCCAACCATATCGCCATTAGGAAAATTCAAACGAATAAAATCATATTTTTCGCTTTTTATTGCCTGTATAACACGATCTGTAATTTCGGCACATTTCATCCATGGGCGTTGCTCAAACGGCACCACATCACTTTTGACCTCTTCATAATCTTCAAGTTTTTCATCGAATTTACCTAAACGATTTCCATTAAAAAAATACGTTACATGGCCATATTTTTGTGTCTCACTAATAGCAAGCTGGCGAATTTTTGAATGAACAAGATACTCACTCATAACGTCGTCAATCGCAGGAGGGCTTACCAAATAATTTTTTGGAATGTGCAAGTCGCCATCATATTCCATCATTCCAGCGTATAAAACCTGTGGAACTCGAATACGATCAAATTTATCAAACTCTGAACCCATTTCAAAGGCAGCAGTTAATTCAAGAGCTCGATCGCCTCTAAAATTGAAATAAATAACGCTGTCGCCATCGTTTATAGAACCAATTGCCTTGCCATTCTGAGTAATAACGAATTCTTTTAAATCTTGGTCAATAACTTCTGGATTTTCTTTACGATACGTCTCTATAGCTTCAGTTGCACTCGCAAAAGATCGACCTTTTCCAAGCACATGACATTGCCATCCTCGATCAACCATCGACCAATCAGCATTATAGCGATCCATTGTAAGATACATCCGCCCGCCACCAGAAGCAATTTTTGCATCAAAATCAGCACCGTTAAGCGTTTTCAAATAATCTTCAAAAGGATTAATATATTCAAGAGCACTTGTTTCTCCAACATCGCGTCCATCAAGCAGTGCATGAATACGCACCGTTTTTACTCCATCTTTTTTTGCCTGCTCAAGCATTGCTTTCAAATGATCAATATGCGAATGCACATTTCCATCAGAAAAAAGCCCAATAAAATGCAATACGCTGTTATTAGTTTTAACATTCGCCACAAGATTTTTCCATGCGTCAGCACTAAATATTGCACCTTCTGCAATTGAATTTGAGACAAGTTTTGCCCCTTGAGCAAACACACGTCCGCATCCAATAGCGTTATGCCCAACTTCACTATTTCCCATATCATCATTTGAAGGAAGCCCCACCGCTGTCCCATGAGCTTTTAACTGTGTATGAGCACTCAAGCGAGTCAAAAGA
>JBOFTD010000162.1:0-1648 GCA_051651885.1 Treponemataceae bacterium | reverse complement strand
GGCTTGGAATGTATGAGCTTGCTCCAAAATCAAACGTTTTGACGCTTTCTCTTCCGTACACTTTTCAAGATCAAGCAGAACTTGATTATGTATTGAGTAAGCTTTCTCCACAAATCAAAAAGGAAATTGAAACTCAAGGTTATCAGCTTTTAGGATGGCTTAATATTGGTTGGGCAACGTTCTTTTCAAAGGACGAGATTAGAACGCCTGCAAAATTAAAATCGTTAAAAATGGATGCTGGTGGGTTTGGTAGTAGTTTAATGAGCAATTCTTTTAAGGCTGCAGGCTATACGGTTGAAGAAGTTTCTTCTGACAAGCTTGCACAAAACATGAAAAGTGCAACAGGTGTGCGCACCGTGTATAGCGTTCCTATGCTTGCACATGCATATCAGTGGCATAAAGTATTGCCCTATGTGATTGATGCTCCGTTATGTCCTATTATGTCTGGTTGGCTTGTTTCTAACGATGCGTGGCAAAGAATTTCTGCAAAAGATCAAGAGATAATTAATACTGCGGTTAAAAAAATTGAAGGAGTTCTTGCTGTTAGTCAACAAAAAGCTGATCGCGAGTATTTAGATAAAATTGGTCAAGAAGGTGGGGTTTTAGTTAATTTAACGGATGCTGAAGAAGATGCCTTTAGAGCAACATTTAGAAATGATGTTGAAGTTATGGCAAAAATTCCAGAGTCTGCAATTAATGCTGAGTTCTACGATCAAATTATGAAACTTCTTGATGATTATCGTGCAGGACAAAGGTAAATGCGGCAATTTCAGAATATTTTCGCCGTTGTCCTTGTTGTTTTTTTAAGCTTACTCCCTCTTGCAATTAAGATTTTACAAGAGGGCTTTAATTTACAAGTTTTTAGTGCAGATGCTGCACAGTTTAACTTAGTTTTTTTATTTGCCTGTGTTGCGGGAATTATTACGTGGCGTGATGATCGCCACTTGAGCCTTGCATCGATTTTTGACACGGCACCAGAAAAACTTAAACGCCTTGTTGGACAGATTAGAAATGTTCCTGTCGTTGCAATTTTGACCGCTCTTTTCTTTACCGCCTTTTCTCAATCATTTACAGCATTTTTACCGACTGATAAAATATGGGGCATTCCCATTTTGCTTTTCTTTATCATTCTTCCCATCATGTATTTTTCTATGCTTGTAATGATTATAATGAAAAAAGAATATCCTATTTCATCTGTGATTGGGCTTGTGGTAGGATTTTTGATCTCAACGGGCCCTTTAAGCGGTATTCTTTATTATGCTTTTAACTTAGATAATATTTCGCTTCCTTTTTTGTATAAAATTACGGAATTGTGGATGGCTTTAGCACAACACGCTTTTCCTTTTTTTATCATTCTTTTTATTTGTTTTGCAGTTTTAGGAGTTCCGCTTTTTATTGTAATTAGTGCAATCGCCTATATTGCATTTTCGCAAGCAGGCTATGTTGAAGTTATCTCTCTTGAAGTATATAACATTTTGACTGACAAGAGTATAGCAGCGATTCCATTGTTTACTATTGCAGGCTATATTTTATCGCAAGGAAGTGCAGGCAGCCGTCTGTTAGAAGTTTTCAAATCCTTTTTTGGATGGTTTCGCGGTGGCACTGTTATTGCGGCCGTCATAGTTGCAACATTTTTTACAACCTTCAC
>JBOFTD010000161.1:0-1620 GCA_051651885.1 Treponemataceae bacterium | reverse complement strand
TCGTTGCATTTAGAGGGACTATTGTTGCTGTAATCTCTTCAGTAGTATTTAACGCTATATCTATACTATCAGGAAGTTTAATTTCTGTTATTGGAAAAACTTGTGCCGTTGCCGTAACAAGACTTGTTTTAGAAAGCCCTCCGTCCTGTGCAGTCGCCGTAATAATAACTTCGCCTTCTGATATAGCCGTGACTTCACCTTCTTGGCTTACCCTTGCTATCCCTTCATTTTCAGATTTCCAGACAACTGTTTTATTCGTTGCATCACTGGGCTCGACCGTTGCTTCTAAAAAAACTGAGTATCCTATTGTTATTGAGACCTCAGGTGGCGTTACGTTAAGCGTATTTACCCGCACTGGAGCCTTACTTATAATAATCGTTACCTTTGATTCAAGGAGTTTTTGTTGACAGTTTTGACGGCGCCGTATGCTTATCTCAACGGTTCCGATTTGTAAAATACTTACAAGGCCTTTAGAGTCAACCGTTGCAACACTCGGATTATTTGATGCGTATTGCAAAGTGCCCGAAGGACGCTGAGCAAAGGTTATTTGATAGGAAGACACTGAATCATCAAGTGATATGACATCACCACCCGCTATAACAAGGCTTCCCCCTTGAAAGGATGTATCACACGAGAAAAACAAAAGTAAAACACAAAGTATCTGTATACTAGGTATCTTGATACCTATGCATAAAATATGTTTCATACGGCAAGCACACAGACTACTCAAAAAACACCAAAATGTCAAGATCGTAATATACAGTATCAAAAGCTTAAAACTTCTAGCCCACACATTAAAAAAAGGTGGGATTTATTTTGATTGAAGAATTTTATCTCACCATTTTTCTATCTCAATGAAAGTAGCTCTCATTATTTTTCTTTGTTCGGAATAACCTGATTCAAAAAAAGAGCTATCAATGTTGCAGCGGCAATACCATTTCCTTCAAAAATTAATCTCACTGCTTCAGGAAGATTTGCAATAGCAACTTTGCCCGAAGCTTGTCCAAAACCAACCCCAACGCCAAGTGCGACTGCAATAATAAATGAATTTTTTGAATTAAACTCAATTTGCCCTAAAAGATTTAAGCCCGTTACCGCAATGGATGCAAACATAATTAAAACGGCTCCACCAAGAACAGAAGCGGGAACGGTTGTAAAAACAGCACCAATTTTTGGAATAAATCCTGCAACGATTAAAAAAAGAGCTCCTGTTGCAATACTAAATCGATTAATAACTTTAGTCATCCGAATAAGTCCTACATTCTGACTAAAACTAGTTAAAGGTGAAACCATAAAAATTGAAGCAAGCGTACTTGAAAAACCATCGGCTAAAACAGATCCTTTCAGTTCATTATCAGTAGGATCGCGATTAAGGCCACCTTGTGTAACCCCTGTAGTATCACCAATTGTTTCGATCGAGGTGACAATAAATAAAAATAATATAGGAAAAATTGCATCAAGTTTAAAAGTCATTCCATATTTGAATGGCACAGGAATAGCAAACCAACTTGCTTTTTGAATAGGCTCTAAGTCAATAATTCCCATAAAAATCGCAACAGCATATCCTACAAGCATAGCAAATAAAATTGAGGCAAGGGAGAAAATTCCTTTTCCAAAAAT
>JBOFTD010000160.1:0-3894 GCA_051651885.1 Treponemataceae bacterium | reverse complement strand
GAAAACTCGATAAAAAAATTATTGATGAAAAAGTACAAGAAAATCTTCATTTAGTACAACTTGAATCGCATTTTTCAAAAAAAATTCATCAGCTTTCGGGGGGACAACGACAGCGTGTAGCAATTGCTCGTGCTTTGATAAATGAGCCAAATGTTCTTTTGCTTGATGAGCCGCTTTCGGCTTTAGATGCAAAGCTCCGTTCAAATCTTTTGGTTGAACTTGATGCTCTGCATGATAAAATTGGGATTACTTTTATTTATGTTACGCATGATCAATCAGAAGCGTTATCCGTTTCGGATCGAATTGCTGTTATGAATCAGGGACAGGTTTTACAAGTTGGAACGCCCTTTGAAATTTATGAAAGTCCTGCAACGGAATTTGTGGCAGGTTTTATTGGCGAGACAAATAGTTTTAATGCGCGAGTTGAATCGTGCGTACCGTATACTCCCGAAGGGCGAGATCCTGAGAATATGGTTACGCTGAGTATCGCAGAACTTGGTAAAAATATTCAAGTGACCGACTATGAAACGACTCGGGTTTCTCAGCAAGTGTGTTTTACCGTGCGTCCAGAAAAAATTCGTATTACTTTAAAACCGCCCGTAACAAATCGCAGTGATATCAATATATTTGAAGGTATTGTTGCAGAACCCGTATATTCGGGCTTTCAGTCAAAATTTTATGTAAAACTTGATAATGGAACAATGATTAAAGTATATAAACAACATTCAACATATCTTGATGATGGCCCTGAAATTATGTGGAAGGATCGTGTGTATGTTTCATGGAGTGCAAATGATGGCTATATTGTTGAGGATATAGAAAAATGAGTGACAAAGTTCAGTCATGCACACAATCAGATCGAAAAAACCAACTCGGAATGTTTTATGCTTGGCCAATGGGATTATGGTTTTTACTTTTTTTTATTGTGCCACTCGCGATTATTATTTTGTATAGCTTTTTACAAAAAGGATTATACGGCGGAGTAGAGTGGAAAATTTCATTGACCGCCTATAAGCAACTTTTTAATCCGAACTACGGAAAAATATTTGTGCGAACGATTTTGATTTCTTTTTTTTCGACATTATTTTCACTTGTCATTGCTATTCCGTGTGGTTATGCAATAGCACGTAGTCGCTATCAAGCAATTCTCTTGTTTCTAATTATTATTCCTTTTTGGATGAATTCTCTTATTCGGATTTTTGCATGGATGAGTCTTTTGGGTAACGAAGGAATTATTAGCTTTTTATTACGCCGCATAGGCATTATTGACGAGTCGGTGAGTCTTTTATATAATCAAAATGCAGTCGTTCTTGTTTCAGTATATATGTATTTGCCGTATGCGATTTTACCGATTTTTACAGCGATTGATAAATTTGATTTTTCACTTCTTGAAGCTTCACGAGATCTTGGTTCTACAAAACTGCAATCAATGTTTAAAGTATTGCTCCCTAATATTAAAAGCGGAATTCTTACCGCACTCATTTTTACTTTTATCCCGATTTTTGGATCGTATACGGTACCTCTTTTGGTTGGTGGACAAGATTCTTATATGATCGGTAATATTATTGTTGATCAGGTGCAACGAGTCAGAAATTGGCCGCTTGCATCAGCTTTTTCGGTACTTATTACGGTAGCGAGTACTATATGTATTTTATGGATGTTTTCTTTTAATAAAAAAGAAACAAACATACTTGAAACAAAAAAGGGCGATAAATGAATTTGCATCAACCCTTACTGGATCGTATTAATAAAAAAAAACCAAATTCAGAACCTGCTCGACATGCACGCCGTGCAATTAATCGACAAAAATATTTTTCTTTTTCATTTACGGTGCTGATTATAACGCTTCTTTTTTTGTTTTTGCCACTTTTTTTAATTATCGTTTTTTCATTTAATGATGGTAAAGCCGTTACTTTTACACATGTTTCTTTGAAATGGTATCAAAAACTTTTTTTTGATTCGGGTGATTTGTGGCAGTCACTTTTCAATAGTTTTATTGTTGCACTGTTATCAGGAATTATTTCTACCTTACTGGGAACGCTTGCCGCTATCGGTGTTCATTGGTATAAATTTAAAGGAAAATCCTACATACAGACCGTCAGCTTTTTACCGATAATTTTGCCTGAGGTCATTATTGGTATTGCAATGCTCATCTTTTTTTCAACGATTAAAACTCCCTTAGGACTTTTAACAATCACTATTGCGCATATAACTTTTTGTCTTCCATTTGTATTTTTGATGGTTCTTGCACGCCTTGATGAATTTGACTTTTCGGTTATTGAAGCATCGTATGATCTTGGTGCAACGGAAAAACAAGCGATGACAAAAGTAATTTTTCCCTGCCTTATGCCTGGAATTTTTAGTGGCTTTTTAATAGCCGTCACCATGTCGCTTGAAGATTTTGTCATAACTTTTTTTGTTTCAGGTCCCGGATCAACAACGCTTCCCTTATACGTATATTCAATGATTCGATTTGGTGTTTCTCCTGTGATAAATGCCTTATCCTTTGTAATGATGATCGCTACTGTACTTATCGCTTTTTCTCTTAGAAAATTCCTTAAAAACATTGCAGCAGGAAAGTGAATAATTGAATTCTTATGTATGAAAAATGTGCAGGCTTGATAAAAAAATTATAGCATCAAGTATTAATAAAATAAATTTTTAGACCAGCACTTGTTTTTTTGTAAAAAATCTGTAAATTAAGCGATTTTTGATTAAAATCACTCTTTTTTTTAATAAATTTTCTCATTTTAAATGAAAACTGCCGAGAATTTACTATATAACAGGTAGAGGTTTGATAGTTTTTATAAAACCTCATTATTTTAAAATGTTACAATTTAAAGAAAGTCTCTATTTTTAATTGTAATCTCTTTTACTCCAAGCTTTCGGTATCATTAATTTTTCTTACCAAAGCAAGATAAATTATTTTTGTGTCACCATTTTCTATGAACATCAATCATCTGTGAAGGCTTTTCTTTCGGAAACTTGATTTAAAGTTTAATAAACTTTATAGGAGGAAACATGACCAACAAAGAGTTAGAAAAAATGATTATTCAAGCTCAAAGCGAAACCGTCAATGCAAGCCATGCTCATTTGCTCGGAAGAAAAATTATGGAATATGTGTATACGCATCCCCAATTCTTTTTTCTCGCACATGCACAGGAAGATGATCGTAGTGATTTTATTTTAAGTCTTTATCCCACTTTTTGCAAAATTATAAAATCTTTTGATTCTAGCAAGGGAACGATTCAAACTTATTTACAAATAATTTGGCAGCGTAATTTTTTAGCATGGAAGAGAAGTCAGATGAAACAAAAAGCTGGCTACCAAAGTTTAGTTAGCTATTGTGAGGAAAATTATAAAGATGAATATATTGCTGAAAATGCTGAAGATTACTCTGTTGGTTTTGATAAACCTGAGGCAAAAATTTCAGCACAAGGAATTTTATGCCTTTGTTTAAAATCAGTATATCATATTGATGATCAGTTGCTTGAAAAAGTATCTCGGGTAACTGGAGTTTCTGTGGAAACAATTTTGATATACATGCAAAAAATTAAGGAAAGCAATATAAAAAAAGCAGATGCGAGTCAGGAGAAAATATATAAACGTAATGCACAGTATATTGCACGAAGTCAAAGTATGTGGGAAATAAATCATTTGAATAACAAAAAATCGCGATATCAGCAGGTGAGTAGTCGATTTGTATATCAAGATTCCCAGTGGAAAAAAAGTCTTTCACAAGAGCAAAAAATTAAATTGTCGCCCTCTGTTGAAAAAATTGCACAAGCTCTAGGAGAAAATCCACGCAAAATAGAATCCATTCTTTTTATGCTTAAAAAGAAATTCTGGGACAAATTATAAAATACAACTTCTGATATAAAGAAAAGATTCTTG
>JBOFTD010000159.1:0-18450 GCA_051651885.1 Treponemataceae bacterium | reverse complement strand
CACACCGATTACCTCGAGCAAAATAACGTGCCTATTCTTTGCAACAAGGAACTTACCAACGGTATTACCTATTTTTTGCTTGCACTGCCCGTTGATATACTTGATTCATCAGACTTTAGCTATCTTCCACTTTTTTCAACAATTATTACATCAATCGGATTTGACAACATGAGCTGGCAAGAGGCTGCAAGCCACAACGCCTGTATTTTTGGGGGCTTGGGAGCAAATCTTTTTACGTCGTCAGCTGTTCAAACGCAATATGACTTTTTTGAAAAGCCTGAGTTTAAAACACTCCAAGGGCGAAGCTGGATTTTTTTCCGTGTCAAAATCCTTAATGAAAAAATTCCTGTCGCACTAAAAACACTTTTTTCACTCATAAAAAATCCCAATTTTTCAGATACAAAGCGAATTAGTGATTTAATCACCGAGTTTAAGAATGATTTTGATTCCTCCGTCGCACCAGAGGGGCACCAATACGCGGCAATGCGTGCGTCGTGCAAAAAAAATGTACATCGTGCAATCGATGAAATTTGGAGTGGCTTGACGCAATTGTATTTTTTACATGATATGGCCAAAAACGATACGAGTTCTATTATAGAAAAGCTTGCGTCGATACACAAAAAATTGCTTTCAGCGGGAATGCTTCTTCACATCACGTCGGATGAGCAAGGAATGGAGGGAGCATTGAGCGAAACAAAATCCTACACAAAAGATTTTTCTTTTCCGCAACCAGCTCAAAAAATTAATCCCGATGATTTTTTTGCTCTTGTTAATTTATTCCAAACATCTGAGCAAAATTCTGACACTGAGTGCTTTAGTGCCTCTTCCATGCAAGTAGGATTTGCCGCAATGAGCTTTCCTTCCTCTCCCTTTGCGACAAAAGAGGCGGCAAATGAAGCATTACTCAGCCATTTTTTATCCACAAAATTGCTCTGGGAAAAAATTAGAACAATTGGCGGTGCATACGGAGCTTTTTCGGTAACTGACGCATTGGAAAGGCTATTCACCTTTGAAACATACCGTGATCCAACGCCAGAAAAATCTCTTGCTGTTTTTATTGAATGCTTAGAGGAGGCAGCTCAATTACACCTTGATCCGCAGAGCCTCGAGCGATTAATTGCAGGCTGCTACAGCAAAGAAGTTCAACCACGCTCTCCTGCAAGCAAGGGATTTATTGCTCTCATTCGTGCTTTATACGGAATTGATGATGCTCAACGAAAACAAAAAATCAAATATCTTATTGAAAGCACTCCAGCGGATATAGCCACCGTTGCAAAGCGTTTATTGCAAACAAAAAATCAACAAAAATCGGCAATTCTTACAGGAAAACCGATCAAAGACTTTAGCTTGCAAAAAAAATTACCGATATAAAATTGTAGAAAAAGATTTAAAACTATATTAGAAATAAATTTATTTTTTAATAAAAATAAAATATAGAGGGATTCATATACATGAAGAATGTTTCACGTAATTTGAAAAAAAATATGTATAAGCTTAAAAGCTATCGTAGTAAAAATGTCTTTGATTTGTGGTGGCATAGTTTTACTGCCACTCATGCAGAAACCGGTAGTAAAAAAAATTTTTTTATTGAATATTATATTCTAAATCCTAAAATTTCTCCTAGTAAAATTGTTCTCGGACAGCGAGAAGATAATAAGCTTTATAATAAGCGCCCTTCTTATTGTATGATAAAAGCGGGAGTGTGGGGAAAAAATGCTTGTCAAATTCATAATTTTTATCCTGCAGAAGAAATGATTTCGCAACAAAAATATCTTGATATTCAGATTGGATCTTGCAAGTTATCAGAATTTATGATTTCAGGATCCGTTCATGTTACAGAAGAAGAAGCTGCAAATCACCCAGAATGTTTAAGCACTGCAGGATCTATAATATGGGACTTAAAATTAGTGAAAAAAATATCATGGGATGGTATAGAAAAAAATTGTTTTCCACGAAAACCTGAAATGTACTGGCATGGACAAGGAATTAAAACAGAATATAGAGGGCATGTTATTCTAAATGGTGAAGAATATATTATAGAACAAGATTCTTGTAATGGCTATGCTGATAAGCGTTGGGGAACATCTTTTCCCGATCCTTTTTTTACTATTTATTCAAACGATATAACGAGTTCTTTTTCAGGGGAAAAGCTTAAAGACTCCTCATTGGTTATTTATAATCAAATACTAAAATGTACTGGGTTGCAAAAAAAAGAAATTGTAAATTTTCGTTTGTGTATTGGAAATCAAAATTATATATTCGATTGTAATAAATCTAAAATTCAATATACCTCGAGCGTTAATAAGGAAGAAAATCTTTTGCATTGGACAATCACGGTTCAGAAAAAAGAAATTTTAATTGATATTCATGTGTATTGTAAAAAAGATGAAATGATTCATTTACTTCATGAATCCCCCAGTGGACAATTGCAATTTGAAGATTTACAAAGTGGTGGTACCGGTTGGGGACGATTAAGCCTTTATTGTCGTAGAAATAAATCTCTTGAAACAATTGAAAATCTTTCTTTTGACAATGTTGTTTGCTACTGGAAATAAATAATTTTTCTGCACAGAGTAAATCTGTTACCGATTCGGCTAATGAATTTATTTTATATTTTTATTACAGCAATCATTATTTTCAAACACCTTGCCTCAAGCAAATGTTCTTTTTTGTTGAATTACACACTTACCTGCACTTTTTTTATGGGAATGATTCAAAAAAATCTATTTGCCTTTCCCAACGCACTTGGTATGCTCTTATTAACTTCTAGTATGATTATTTCTCATAAATATAACTATTCTTATCGATCGCTGATAATTAGCGGTATTTTATCAATTCTTGCTTTTTATACAAAGCCTTATTATATGGTGGGAATAGGATATATTTGTACTTGGTTGTTCTTCTTTTCATCGTATAAAAAATCATTAAAAGTTTTTTTTTATTTTTCCATAGCTTTTTCATTCTCTCTTATAATTGCTCATTTATTTTTTCCTTCCTATACTAATAATAATTTATTCCATCATACTGGTGTTGCAAGTTATCAAGTTAATCACATGATAAATCAAGTTTTATATTTTTTTAATTCTGAATTTATTTTATTGTTTTTATATGTGATTTTTTTCACTACAGTTTCTTTAAAAGAAAAATTTAATCTGACTGTTCAATTTAAGTTTAAAACGGTATATAATATTGCTGTTATTTTGTCCTTTATATTTTTTCTATTCAAACTGGGAGGGCATGGTGGTTCTGGTAGTGGAGCATACTTATATGATATGATGTATCCATTCTTATTTTTGGCAATAGGAATACAAAGTAAGATTACTTTGTTATCAAAATTTAAAATATTATGTCTCGTTATTGCTCTTTCAACTGTTGGCTTTACTTACAATTATAAATTGAAAAAAAAATTGAACCTTTACCAAAATACAAGGAAAGCATTGCACAAATTGAAAGTTTCTTTAAAAAAAGCTCTTCTATTCTTAATTCAGCTGATACGGCAAGCATTGCTGTGTCTTATGGATTCCCTGTTAATGATTCAGGGCAAAGTGACTATTATTTGAGTGGTACAAGAAAACTTGTCAAATTATTTTATAAAGATAAAATACAAAAATCATTTTCTGACTACCAACTAATAGTACATGAAAATATTCAGAACAAAAAATATGATTATATTTTTATCCCATGGAATGGTAATTATATCCTACCAAGTGATTTTAGTAATTATTATGAATTGGAGACAATTCTTCCTTACAGAGGCATTTTAAATGGTGGTAATTTAGAAATTTGGCGTCGCATTAATTAGGTTTGGATTGTGTGAAATCTAACTAGTTATTCTACCTGGCAAAAATTTGTTTTCTGTATTGTAAGCCTGTGGGAGTGGTGGCAAGTCCTCCGAGTGCTGTTTCTTTGTATTTTTTTTGCATGTCGTTGCCAATTTCAGCCATTGCTTGAATTACTTCATCAACGGGAATGTAGCTTTGAACGCCTGCGAGAGCCATTTCCGCCGATGAAAAGGCAATCATTGCACCTGCAATATTTCGTTTTATGCACGGAATTTCCACCAATCCTGCAACAGGATCGCACACAAGGCCAAGCTGATTTTTAAGGGCAATTGCAACGGCGTTTGCACACATAGTTGGCGTTCCCCCAGCAATTTCTACAATGCTCGCAGCTGCCATTGCTGACGCAGAGCCGCATTCAACTTGACAGCCACCAGCGGCTCCCGCAATCGAGGCAACTTGTGCAATAACAATGCCAACCTCACCTGCCGTAAAAAGAGCCATTGTTGCTTTTTCATCTGTACAGTTTTTTTCTTCAATGAGTGAAATCAAAACGGCTGGCAAAATCCCGCAAGATCCTGCAGTTGGGGCAGCTACAATTTTTCCCATAGCGGTGTTACATTCTGAGACACTGCACGCTCGAGCCATCACGCGATTCATAAATCCGCCCATAATCCCTTCAGTTTTTGCGTAGGATCGAATTTTTTGCGCGTCAAGGCCTGTTAGTCCGCTAGTTGAGCGAATAGTCGTATCGTATAATTTTTTTTCGGATTCCTTCATAATAGAAAGATTTTTAGCCATTCGCGCAAAAATTTCTTGTCGTGCCAAGCCTAATTCACTTGCTTGCTCTTCAATAACAATCTCCGAAATAGTCTTTTTTTGCTCTTCCGCTTTTTGAACGATGTCTTTTAACTCTATTTTTTTACTCATCTTTTCCTTTACGACTCAATCGCCCCAATCATGACAACTTTTAGCACACTTTCAAGATTTTTTATTGCAAAAATAATTTCATCTGAAATCTCATTATCAACTTCAATCGTCATCACTGCTTGTCCATGCCGATTTTGTCGAACAGAATTAAACCGTGCAATGTTAACGTTTTGTTCAGCAAGGATATCGGTAACAAGTGCGATCAGCCCAGGTTGATCAATATGAGTAACAAGAAGAGTCGTAAACTCCCCAGAAAAGGAGAGCTCTTGACCGTCAATATTGCGAATCAAAATATTTCCACCACCAATCGATTCGCCTTGAATACTATGAATATTGGAGTTCACATCAATGGATGTAATGCGTGCCGTATTTGGATGAGTGTTGGGGAGTGACGTTTCAATAAACTCAATTTCAAGCTTTTTTTGCTTTGCAATTTCAAGGCTTAAGGCAAGATTATCGTCGTCAGGCTTCATTCCAAGTAAGCCTGCAACAATTGCACGATCGGTGCCATGCCCGCGATATGTTTGAGCAAAAGAGCCTGAAAGCTCAATAGTCGCCTTTGTAATCTAATTTTGTGGGCAACAAAACCAAGCCTGCAGGCTCCTGCTGTATGAGAACTTGACGGCCTAATCATCACAGGCCCAATAATTTCAAAAATATTCATGATTATCTCAAACAAATGCTATTTTTTAATAAATTTCTTGTATATAGTATCGACAATAACAGATTGTCCATTATACAAAGAACTCTTTCTGCCTAAATTTGAATAAAAAAATAGAAATTATGGCAGCACATTAATAGTCGCTTGTATTTTGCAGAATAAAAAACGACATGTGTTGACAACTGAGTATTTTTGTGGCATTATAAAAGTATGACTAGAAAGATTGGGCATGTCAATCAAACAAAAGAAAATATCAAACAGGCTTTTTGGCAATTGTATAGAGAAAATAAAATTGAAAAAATTTCTGTAAAGCAAATTAGCACTCTTGCAGGATATAATCGTGCCACATTTTATACTTATTATAAAGATGTTTATGACTTGCTTGATCAAATCGAAGTAGAAATTTTGCATGGCCTACGCGAGCTTATTTTTTCGCTCGTACAAACACAGATTACAAAAGGGCACCAAGATTCTATTGTTATTGATTCACATCTTACCAACAATTTTTTCACTATTTTTCAAGATTATTATACGGCAAATACACTTTATCTTAAAACATTGCTTACCGGAAACGCTAGCATAAAATTTTCATTTAAGCTAAAAAAAATGATAAAAGAATTTTTCTTTTTATTATTGCCATCAGAAATAAAAAATCTTCCAACGACGGAATATATTGTTGAAGGCTTAACCGCAATGCAAATTGGAATTTTCTCTCTTTGGTTTGAAAAAGACGGAGAGCTTCCGTTTGAAACGCTTATTGACTTATCGATTACTTTCTCGCAATTTGGAAATATTGCATGGATTAAAGAAGGGATGAGTCATCAAAAATTGGATCGTCCTGAATGAACAGCATGACGGGCTGTGCTTTTGAGGAATTTTCCACTGATACGGAGACAATCTGTGTTGAAATAAAATCCTACAATAGTAAATACCTTGATATTAATATTGTTTTGCCAACTTTTTTATCGCGATACGAAAATATTTTTCGAGAAAAAATTCAGAATACGGTAAAACGAGGAAAACTTGATGTTTATATTAAACTTCAAGAAAAATATTCCAATATTTCCCTTGCCGCTGATACAAAGGTTGCAAAAAAATATGCCGAAGCCGTAAAAAATCTTGCAAAAGAGCTAAAAGTGTCATATAATAAGGAAATTCTTCCTTTTTTATTGCGACAAAATGAGATTTTTATAAAAAATGTTGATCGTAATTGCGATGCTTATTGCGAAAAAGTTTTGAATGTTTTAGAAAATACTTTGGTCAAATTGAATAATGATCGACTGCGTGAAGGACAAAATCTTTTACACGACATTAATAATATGTTGGCAAAATTAAACGAGTGCATTACGTTTTTTGAAGATTTTCTGCCAAAAATGAAAACTTTTTTTCAAGATCAAATTGAAAAAAAAATGCACGATTTGCTTGAACAAAATATTGATAAACAGCGTCTTATGCAAGAAATCGCATTTTTAGTAGTAAAGCATACAATCAACGAAGAAGTTGTTCGGTTGCGAAGTCATGTGCAATCTTTAGAATATGAACTTGCAACGAATCCTTGCCCGGGAAGAAAAATTGACTTTATTTGTCAAGAAATAAATCGCGAAATTAATACAATTGGGTCAAAAAATCAGTGTATTGAGCTTACGCCGTACATAATTAGCATAAAAGATGCACTGGAAAATATTCGAGAGCAAGGTAGAAATATTGAATAGCATGAATTATACTTTTTTAAAACCAACAGTGCGAATTGCAATTTCTGGAAAAAGTGGATGTGGCAACACAAGCGTTACAAAAAAACTATCTGAAATTTTATGCATTCCTATGATTAATTTTACTTTTCGTAATTTGACGGAAAAATATAAAATGACTCTTGCACAAATTATTGAAGACGCTCGTTTTAATGATGAATATGATTTGGCTGTTGATAAACACCAAGTTGAACTTGCACAAAAAGAGCCTTATTGCGTGCTTGGTTCGCGGCTTGCAATTTGGATGCTCAAAGATGCTGATATAAAAATTTATTTAGACGCAAGTGTTCAGGTTCGTGCACAGAGAATTTTTCAACGTGAAGGCGGAAATTTTCAAAAAAATTATGATTTTACGCTTTTGCGTGATAATGAAGATACAAATCGTTATCAAAAACTATATAATATTGATAATACAAAATATGATTTTGCTGATTTATGTATTGATACGGCAAAGTACTCTGTTGAACAAATTGTTTCCATCATTTTAAATAAACTTGAAGAGATCAAACTCATTAGCAATGACACAAAATGAAATAATTGAATTTCAAAAAACAATTTTAGATTTTTATCATCAGGATCGCAGAAATTTTGCATGGAGAGAAACAAAAGATCCCTATCATATTCTTGTTTCTGAAATTATGTTGCAGCAAACACAAACAGAGCGCGTAATTGAAAAGTATGATCAGTGGCTTTCTCTTTTTCCAACGATTGAAAGTCTTGCACAGGCAACGCTATCTGAGGTGCTTTCTGCATGGAGCGGTTTAGGCTACAATCGGCGTGGGCGATTTTTGCTTGAGAGTGCAAAAATTTTATACGAGTCGCATAATTCTTGCATTCCGTGTGACTATAAAACGCTTCTTTCGTTGCCGGGAATTGGCACTTATACTGCAAAGGCGGTGCTGACTTTTGCCTTTAATCGACCTGAAATTTTTATTGAAACAAATATTCGCTCTGTATATTTATTTTTTTTCTTTGCAGATTGCAAAGATGCTGTTTCCGATAATGATTTATTTCCTTTAATAGAAGAAACTCTTTATACAGAAAATCCTCGCATTTGGTATTATGCGCTAATGGATTATGGTGCAAAACTAAAAAAAGTGGTGACAAATCCTAATCGAAAAAGTCGCCATTATACTAAGCAGTCAAAATTTGAAGGCTCTCTTCGTCAAGCACGAGGAGCGATTATTCGTCAGCTCACACTCAGCACAAGTGCAAAAATTGATTTTACGTATATTGCACAAGAAGAAAAAATTGATCTTGAGCGCATTCAAACAGCGGGAGAGAAACTTTTATCAGAAGGCTTAATTTTGAAAGAGGGAGCATTTTACAAAATAAGCGATTCTTAATAATATTTTTTATGAAAATTTTAATTTTGAAAGTTCAGATTAATCGATTCTAATGTGTTTTTAAGAGAATTATATTCTACAGCTTGTAACTTTTTCTTGACAACTGGAAAATATGGCTATATGATTAATATTCTTGGTTATTAGTTTAGCCCGCAAAGGAGTTTTGGTTTGAAGAAAAATAATCTTATTAATGCACTTTTTGTGTTGCCGTGCTTGCTTTCATTTATTATGATTATTGCAATCCCATTTTGTTTTGGTTTGTATTATTCAATGACTGACTGGAATGGGGTAAGCAATGATATTAATTTTGTTGGATTTGCTAATTTTAAGAATTTATTTTCTTCAAAGGATTTTACTTTTTCCTTTTTAATCACTATTGCGTTTACCCTTATTAATATTATTTTTGTAAATGTTGCAAGCTTTTTGCTTTCGTTGCTTGTAACGAGTAAGGTTCGTTTTAGAAACTTTTATCGTGCAGGTTTTTTTGTTCCCTATCTTATTGGAGGAATTGTACTTGGTTATATTTGGCAGTTTATTTTTAATCAAGCCATCGTAGCTGTTGGAAATAATTTTAATATTCCTTTTTTACAAAAATCGTTTTTAAGCTCTCCGACGGCTGTTATTTGGATTATGTCATTAGTTAATACATGGCAGTATGCAGGGTATATCATGCTTATCTATGTAGCGTCAATTCAAAGTATTCCGTCTGCATTGCTCGAGGCTGCAAATGTTGATGGGGCAACTTTTTTTGAGCGGACATGGCACATTCTCATCCCTATGATGGCGAATGCTTTTACAATTTCACTTTTTTTAACATTGACCAATTCTTTTAAGCAGTTTGACATGAATTTTACGCTGACAAACGGTGGTCCTGCAACACGATTTTTAGATGAACCCGTTAAGGCAAGCCAGCTTTTGGCAATGAATATTTTTAATACGGCAACGGCAAATCGCATGGCAGAAGCACAAGCAAAGGCTGTTGTGCTATTTATAACGCTTGTCATTATTTCTATCATCCAAGTGCGAATTAATAAAAGTAAAGAGGTAGAATTATAATGAAAAAAATAAACCAAAAATCATTGCATATTATTGTGCTTGAATGTATCGCTATTGTACTTTTTCTCCTTTTTATGTTTCCATTTGGAATGGTTATTTTGAATTCGGCAAAAACTTCAAAAGAAATCATTTTTAATCCGATTGCCGCTCCTGAAAACTGGGGTCAGCTTTTTACTAATATTTCGCTCATTTTTAATAATCCTACGGTTGATTACTGGGGAGCTTTTCTTGACAGCACGCTTATAACTTTTTGCTCTCTTGTAGTGATTGTACTTTTTTCTTCAATGTGTGCGTGGGTTTTAGTGCGAAATAATACTCGCTGGTCAAATATTTTATTTTTAATTTTTGTTGCTTCTATGGTCATTCCGTTTCAAGTAATTATGTATCCGTTAGTAAGGTGGTTGCGTGTTTTAAGTGGCGTGATTGGCTTTCGACTTTTAGGCTCAATTCCTGGTATTGTGTTTGCATATTTGGGGTTTGGCTCCTCTCTATCGATTTTTATTTTTCATGGCTTTATAAAAAATATTCCCCTTGAGTTGGAAGAATCTGCAACGATTGACGGCTGCGGAAAGATTCGAACATTTTTTATCATCGTTTTTCCTCTTTTACAGCCAATTTTTGTAACAGTATTGATTTTGAATGGCATTTGGATTTGGAATGATTATCTTTTGCCGCTGTTGATTCTTGGCTCGAATGGTGTTGTGCAAACAATTCCCATTGCCGTAGCTTCTTTTGCAGGCGCGTATTTAAAACAGTGGGATTTGATTTTGACATCGACGCTCATTGCAATGCTTCCTCTGATTGTGCTGTATCTCTTTGCACAGCGGTATATTATCAAAGGAATGGTTGACGGATCAATCAAATAAATTTTATCACATATATAGGAGTTGAAAATGAAAAAAAATAGCATGGGATTTTGTCTCCTTGTTATGGGTTTACTTATGAGTTGTGGTGCGAGTAAGCCTGCTTTTGAGGGCGTAAATTTGTTTCACTTGAAGGTTGAAATAAAAGACGCTCTTGATGCGTATGCTGCCGATTATTCACAGCGAACAGGCACCGAAGTTCGTGTTGAAACGTTGGGAGGCGGTGGCGATTACGGTGGAACGCTTAAAGCAAAGGCACAGGCAGATCAAATGCCCGATATTTTTGTAATTGAAGGCGACGGTGGGTATAATTTGTGGAAAGAGTACATGGCTGACTTGAGCGATGAAGATTGGGTGAATGACACTGATTTAGCTTTTACAAAAGACGGAGCAATTTACGGATTTCCTGTTGCTATTGAAGGTTACGGCTTGGCGTATAATGAGGATATTCTTTTGCAAGCGGGCGTAGATCCTGCAAGTCTTACAACGAGACAAGCGTATGAGGCTGCTTTTGAAAAAATTGATAGCATGAAAGCAGAGCTTGGAATTAATGCTGCTGTTTCTATGGCAGCTTCGGTTGCAGGAAATATGTGGTGGGTTGCAGCTCAGCATAATCTTGCCGTTTATTGGGGTGGCGGACTTGATTTTAACGATACCTCTGTTATTGAAAAAGCTCTTGCAGGTCAATTAGATGATCAACGATTTATGCAGTACGCACAATACTTACAGCTTTTGTATCGCTACTCTGATCAAAATATTTTGAAAAATGGCAGTTATGATGATCAAGTTGGAGCTTTTGCACAAGGCAAAACAGCTTTTTTACATCAAGGAAACTGGGTTGATCCCAATCTTGCACAATTAGGCGTGCAATTTTCTGTCGGTTATGCTCCGCATGCCTTCCTTGATACCGAAGAGAAGGGCTTGTTTCTTTTTGCCCCAAGCTGGTATTGCGTTAATAAAAATAGTCCGAATGTGCAAGCTGCAAAAGATTTTTTAACCTCAATTGCAACAAGCTCACAAGGGCATGATTATATGGTTAATAAGGCGGGAATGATTCCTGCTTTCAAATCGGTAACGCTTCAGCCAAAAGGACAGTTAAGCAGATCCTTAATGCAAGCAAATGCACGCGGTGGCAATTATGGTGTATTTTTTGGCATGCTTCCCGATGGAGCTGGGCAAAATGTTTTTGGTCCCATTTACGACCTTTTTGCCCAAAATCCAGATAATATTGATCAATTTATTGATGATATGAAAAAGGCAGTCGCAGAACTGCCTCGAATGAAATAAATTAATTAAAAGAGAGAATAAATGAAAAAAATACTTACATTTTTTGCTTGTGTGCTAGTACTGTTTGGATGCTCCAATAAGAGCAGTGATTCCGTACAAATTTTTCAAGTCAAGGTTGAAATAAAAGATGCTCTTGATGCATATGCTGCTGATTATACACAGCGAACAGGAACTGAAGTTCGTGTTGAAACGTTGGGAGGCGGTGGCGATTACGGTGGAACGCTTAAGGCAAAGTCACAGGCAGATCAAATGCCTGATATTTTTACTTTTGGTGGTATTGGCGAATACCTTCTTTGGAAAGATTATATAAGTGACCTAAGTGATGAGCCTTGGGTAAAAGATACTGATTTAGCCTTTACGCAAGATGGCAAGGTCTATGGATTTCCTGTCTCAATCGAAGGAATTGGGCTTGCATATAATGTAGATATTTTGCAAAAAGCGGGAATTGATCCTGCAACGCTTATTACTCGACAAGGCTATGTCGCTGCCTTTGAAAAAATTAATGCTATGAAAGATGAGCTCGGTCTTAATGCTGTCGTTGCGATAGGAACATCAATTGGTGGTGGAATGTGGTGGGATGCCGCCCAGCATAATTTTGCAACGTATTTTTCTGGCGGGCTTCCGTATGAGGATGTTTCGCTTATAGAAAAAGCCCTTAATGGCGAACTTGATGAAGAGCAATTTTATCAATATGCACAATTCTTACAACTTTTGTTTAAAAATGCTGATCAAAATATTCTTCAGTACGGTAGTTACGATGATCAAATTGCTTCTTTTGCTCAAGGAAAGACGGCTTTCTTGCATCAAGGAAATTGGGTTGACCCAAATTTAACTCAGCTTGGCATTGATTTTGAAATTCGTTATGCTCCGCTTGCTTTTTTAGATCGGCCTATGACAGGGCTTCATGTTTTTGCCCCAAGTTTTTATGCCGTGAATAAAAAAAGTCCTAGGGCTGAGCAAGCAAAAGAATTTCTTCGGGCAATGGCTTCTACTCCAGAGGGACATGAATATATGGTAAAAAAAGCTGGGATGATACCTGCTTTCAAATCGGTAACTCTTGTTCCAGAAGGGCAGTTAAGCCGTGCAATTATGCAAGCAAATGCTCAAGCAGAAAAATATGGATTTCGTTTTTCAATGCTCCCTGAAGGCTCAATATTAAATTTTATAGCTCCCGTGTATGATTTATTTGGACAAAATTCAGATAACATTGATCAATTTACCAGCGATATGAAAAATGCCATTTCGAACATGGCAAAAAACAAATAAAAGCTACTAAAGCTAGTGCTGACTTTTTAGGAGGATTTAATGAAAGTCGTTTTAGTTGGTGCAGGAAGTGCACAATTTGGATTGGGAACAATTGGAGATATCTTTTGTTCAAAAATGCTAACGGGCTGTGAAATCACGCTTTTGGATATAAATGCTCAGAGTGTTGAACATGTGCGTCAAAAAGCTCAAAGTTTTATTGATCAGCATAAACTTACCTTTACGGTTAATGCAACAACTGACAGAAAAGCTGCGTTCAAAGGTGCTAATTTTATTATTTCATCTATTGAGATTGGCGATCGATTTAAACTGTGGGAAGAAGATTGGAAGATTCCGCAACAATACGGCGTTCATCAAGTGTATGGAGAAAATGGCGGCCCTGGTGGCGTTTTTCATGCACTGAGAATTACTCCCGTCATTTTGGACATTGTAAAAGATGCGATGGAAATCTGCCCTGAGGCGTATATTTTCAATTATTCAAATCCGATGACTGCGATTTGTACGACGGTTAAACGTGCATATCCACAAGCAAAATTTATTGGAATGTGCCACGAAATTGGTTGGCTTAACCGCTGGCTTCCTCCTATGCTTAATATGAAATTAGAAGATTTATCTTACCGTGCAGCAGGACTTAATCATTTTAGCTGTATGCTTGAACTCAAAGAGAAAAAAACGGGCAAAGATCTTTATCCTGAAGTTCTCAAGAAAGCTCCAGAGTTTTTCCTTCATGATGCAGGCTATAGCGATATGCTTGAGGAAGTGCAAAAAACGGGCAAGGTGAGCGACACGGAAAAATATCACAAAAGCTCGGAACAAATTAAGGGAAAATATCTTTGGGCAGACAAGCATATAAATAAATTTATTCTTGAAAATTATAATCTACTGCCTATTACTGTTGACAGCCATTTTGGCGAGTATTTGGGTTGGGCGTGGGATATTGCTGACCACAGGGGAATTGTGGATTTTTATGACTTGTATAAAATCATGCTTTCTCAAGAAAATATTCCAGAAATCAAAATGGAAACTTCAGAGCGCGTTATTCCTATCATTGATGGAATCTTAGGCGATGCAAACTTTGAAGAAGCTGCGGTTAACGTCCTTAATGATGGAATTATTGAAGATCTTCCTTCTTGGGTGGCGGTTGAATGCCCTGCAATGATTAACAAAAATGGTATTACAGGAATTAAAATGCCGTCTTTACCAAAGGGATATCTTGCCTTGCTTCGATCTTATAGCGGAGTGTATGATTTGACTGCAGAAGCGGTAATCAACAAGAAAAAATCTTTTGTTATTCAAGCAATGCTTGCAAATCCTGTTGTTCATCAAGCTACAAAAATTGAAGACATGGTTGACCGAATGATTAGCAAACAAAGTAAGCATCTTGGCTATTTGAAATAATTTTGTATCGATGAAATCAGTTAATAAAAAAGGGTGCTTGATATATTTGAGCATTCTTTTTTTTGCAAATTTTTAAAGATCTTGCTACGTATAAAAAAGGAGAAAATCCATGACCAGAGAAAAAATCAACTGGAAAGAAAACACGATTGCAAAAACACCTGTCGACTTGCATTTTTTGAGTCGAGAGGAAATTGAAAAAGCAAAGAATTTTCATGCAAGTTTTCCTCAGTATGAAAAAACTCCGCTTACTAGCTTAGAAAATTTAAGTAAAAAATTGGGTGTTGCAGGAATCTACGTGAAAGATGAATCCTACCGGTTTGGCTTAAACGCATTCAAAGTGCTTGGCGGCTCTTTTGCAATGGCAAAATATCTTGCAGAGCAACTTGAAAAAGATATTAGTGAACTCCCGTACGAAAAACTGATTTCCCCAGAAATAAAAAAACAGTTGGGAGATATCACTTTTTACACGGCAACTGACGGCAATCACGGCCGAGGCGTTGCGTGGACAGCAAATCGCTTAAAGCAAAAATCCGTTGTTTATATGCCCAAAGGTTCATCAAAAACGCGACTAGAAAATATCTTAAAAGAAGGATCCGATGCATCAATCACGGATATGAATTACGATGACGCTGTTCGCTTAGCTGCAAAAAAGGCACAGTCATCACAAGATGGCAAGACAAAGGGCGTTGTAATACAAGATACTGCATGGCAAGGATATGAGAAAATTCCTGCATGGATTATGCAAGGCTATGGAACAATGGCATTGGAAGCCTTAGAGCAGCTAAAAGCGTTAGGTACAGACAGACCAACGCATATTTTTGTGCAGGCGGGAGTTGGCTCTCTTGCAGGAGCAATTCAAGGTTTTTTCACTTCTGAATTTAAGAAGAACTGCCCAATTATAACGGTAGTTGAATCAAATCTTGCTGATTGCTTGTACAAGTCTGCCGTAGCAAATGATGGCGACCTTCGTGCCGTTGGCGGCGATATGCTTACAATTATGGCAGGGCTTGCCTGTGGTGAAGGAAATCCCATCGGCTGGGAAGTTCTAAAAAACTACACGCGATTTTTTGTCTCTTCTCCTGACTACATTGCAGCCCAAGGAATGAGAATTTTAGGAAATCCTTTAAATAGCGATAATCGTGTTATTTCTGGCGAGTCAGGGGCTGTTACATTGGGCTTAGTATATGAAATTTTACAAAATCCAACTTATGCTGATTTGAAAAAAGCTTTGCAACTAGATGAAAACTCAAAAATCCTTCTTTTTAGCACTGAGGGAGACACCGACCCAGAAAAATATCGTAAAATAGTTTGGGATGGCGAATACGGAATTTAGGTTTTTTGGGTAGAACTTATTATTTGTCTTTAGTGAAAGAGTATAGTAAAAATTGATATGTCACCAAAAATAGCTATTGCAATAGTTTATGTTGTTGCTTAAAACATAGCAAAACTTGATGATATTTATAAAATGAGCAAGTATACGACAATAAAGTATATTCTGTCTTTGCAAAGAAAGTAAAATCTTGTGTGAGGGATAGAAGTGCTAGCTTGATCCGAGCACAGCGAGGAACGCCCCCAAAGATAAATGAATGTTACGGTGCTTTAGATGAGTTTTTCGTAGACGCTGGGATCTATTGCGGGGATAACGCAGGTTTCGACGAGCATACCTGTTTTTTCGCTTTCTTGTTTTGCGGCACTAATGGCGACTTCGATTTCGGAAACGCTGCCGGTGATACTTACAAAGGCCTTACCGCCAATGGCAAACCCGAGTCGAATTTCTATTATGTCAATATGAGCCGCTTTGGCTGCAATATCAGCACCAACGATGGCATCAACGACGGCATAGTACTCTAAAATTCCCACGGCACTGCCTTTTTTTGGAGCGGTTGAGCCCTCGATTGCGTGGATAACTTGCGAATCAATGTGCGGAATGAGGGTATGGCTTATCACATAGGGTTCGCCTTTTTTTAATCCAACCTGTAAAAATTCTTGCACCGAAGAAACGTCCCCTGCAACAATGATGAGGTATTTTCCCGGGCAGATGGTTGAGGATCGCAAAAGGTGAACGTCGGCTTTTTTCATCATGGTATCGGTACTCTCGATACCGCGTGCAATACTTTTAAACTCGATGGTGCTATAGCTTTCATAGGGCTCCCTGTGTGGTAATGGTAATATGCGTGTCGCTTACGGTGCTAACAACACCATCGATTGAAGCATGAACATTTGCTCCCATTTGGGTGCTTTCAACACTGGCAATGAGCTGTCCGCAAGAAACGCTCTCGCTAACTGATACGCAAGCACTTGCATGTTTTCCAATATGCTGTTTAAGTGGAATGCATACTTGCGATGCGTGCAAGGTTTTCATTTCGGTGGGTTGTTGCGACGTATATGAGACAATTCCCAGTAGGTATACTAATCGACTGGTGGGAAGTTTTCTGTATTTACGCATGTCGATAGGTTCGTTCAGTGATCCATGAAAGCGTTTTTTGCCCACAAGTTTTTTTTTGACCATTTGATTTATTCTCCGTGGTGACAAACTCATGGGGCAGGCATAATCGCAGACTCCGCATTCGCAACATAACAGTGATTCGGTAAATATCTCGTTTGTTTCGATGTTTCCAAAGGCAATATTTCTCATAACACGATGCGGGTGCAACGGCTGGCCAATCAAAAAGCGGGGGCACATTTCAGTACACTCACGGCATTGAATGCAGGCTGAATTTGCTTGATTAATCATGTGCTCTATGGGCATATTTTGGCGTTTTTCTAAGTAATGATTTTCGGGGAGGACGATAATAGAATTGATTGTTTTCGAGACAACGAGGGAGTCCAGTTGATCAAAGGGATATACACGTCCCATCATAGGCCCACCTAAAAGCACCGAAAATTTTTGTGCTTTGGGAATGGCTGCGGTAATACAGTCTTTTACCGAAATACCTATCGGGACGGCCAATAAAAGAGGCTTTTCTACATCGCCTAAAAGGGATAAAATACGGTGTGTTTTATTTTTTTGATTAAAAACACTATCTGCAATATCGCAGAGGGTACTCACGTTACAAATGGTTGCTCCCACATCTTTTGGCAATCCACCGATGGGGATTGTTTTTCCTGTTGCCTCAAAAACTAAAACCTGCTCATCTCCTGCAGGGTAAAAACTTTTCATTTGTAAGATAGAGGTGTTTTTGTGGTTAATAACGGCATTGAGAGCTTGAAATTCCTGCACGTAAATTTCTTTTATTTCAAAAATAATTTTACTCGCTCCAATTGTCGTGGCAACTAATTCGCTTGCCTTTACTATGTCTTTGGCACGTGTTCGCATAAGAAATTTATCGCAGTGTATAAGGGGTTCGCACTCAGCACCATTGATAAGCAAGTAGTCTGTTTGAGCCTGTAATTTAATATGGGTGGGAAAACCTGCACCCCCTGCTCCAACAATCCCTGCTTTAAAAATAATATCTTGTATGTCCATAACTCCCCTTTATATGAGTGACTGATAAATCCGCTCAATATCCGCAATAGTCGGTACCACGGGGTTTGTCGTTATACAAGGATCCTGACTCACCGCTTGTGCCATATTGCTCAATGCGTCAAGATATTCGTTTTTGTTCACGCCAAAATCTACAACCGAGCAAGGAATATCAATGCTTTTGCTCAAACTGGCAACCGCTGTAATCAACGCAATGCACGATTCTGCCTGTGTTGATCCAGAAATGCCAAGTCTATGAGCAAGACGTTCATATTTTTCGGCTGCGCTGCGGCAATTGAAGGCAATAACGTGCGGCATTAAAAGAGCATTAGCACGGCCATGTGAAATTTTGAATCGCCCCCCTAAACTATGTGCCATAGCATGATTAAGCCCTAGTCCTGAATTGGTAAAAGCAATTCCTGCAAGGCAGGAGGCTTCATGCATGACAAGGCGTGCACTCATGTCGTGGCCATTTTTATACACAGATGGCAAGGCATTAAAAACCATTCCAATTACTTTTTCAACCAGTGCCTCGGTAAAAGTCTGCGAATTAATCGAAACATAGGATTCTAAAATATGGGACAAAACATCAAAGCCTGCTTCGGCGGTAACCTTTGGAGGACAGGTTGCCGTAAACTGTGGTGCTAAAAGGGCAA
>JBOFTD010000158.1:0-3275 GCA_051651885.1 Treponemataceae bacterium | reverse complement strand
TGATACAAGTGCATTCGGCGATCCACTCGGAGAGATTCCAAGACTTGGAGTAACTTTTTTTCAAGCAGATAGTGCAATGCGTGAAATCGCAAGAAAACTTAAAACACATATAACGCATTTGAACTTTTTTGAAGGACGCGTAGCATCAGGAGATATTTTTGTTTCAGATTCCGTTATTGCAAACAAAATTATCAGTCATTTTGGCAAAGTCTGTGCTGTTGAGATGGAAGGTGCAGCCATAGCACATGTTGCGTACTTAAATCAAATCCCCTATCTCATTATTCGTGGCATTTCCGATCAAGCAAATGGAGATGCACCACTTTCATACGATCAGTTTTTACTGACTGCCGCACAAAACATGAGTTTGGTAGTAGAAGAGTTTATTAAAATATGGTAAAATCGATACGAAAAAATCTGTGCAAAGGATTTTAAATGATTTTTGCTAAAAAATTTATTATACTTTTTATAGTTTCTCTTCTCCCCTCTACTTTTTTTGCTTTTGAAACAATTTTGTCAATTCAGGATTCCTCCGACATACGTGAAAAAATTTTTCCAACATGGCTTTCTATTTCGGTTCCTGAACTCTTAGAAAAATCAGAAGAATTTCACTATAATAAAGAAGGACAAATTTTTAAAGTATCGAGGATCGATTATGGCCCAGAAGTAGCGCTTACCATCGTACCGCGCCAAAAAGACTCTTCATTCGATCAAAAAGCTGCTGGAAGTTGGCATCTGTATCGAGATAAACTGACTGGCGAAATTACAAAAATTATGTACTTTTTTCAAGCTGAAAATGAAGTTTTTGTACAAATCAGAAAAGGCTCAACAAAAAATTTTGCCGATATGATTATTTTTGGAGCCTATGCTGCCCACAATGTTCCTATTGGCATTACGATGAATAGCTTAGTTACAAAATCTTTTAGCTTTTTCTATCAATTAACAAAATCGACGCTTCCATGGGATTATGTACAGATTACAAGGCATGATTATTTTTCAATAATTCAAATGATTAATGCAGTTCGTGAAAATCTCTATTTGTTTGAGTTTATTGATGATGCAGCCTATGATAAAGCAAGCTATCCCATACATTTAAGCGATCATACACCACGAACGGATGCTCCTTCTCGACTAGGTGTTAATAGCAAAGGTTTCTTAAAATGGCTTGTTGACGGATTAATTTTGCCCATAACAGGAAAAAACACAGAAGTTTTACAGCTAATTTACAAAGAATCTGATATACAACAAATACAAGATATAAGCCAAACGAATAGTGACAAAGAAAAAAATGATGCCCTAAAATGGACTCGAAGTCTTGCTACGGAGACACTACTATCAACGTCGCAACGTATACAAGTTCAAAATACACATATCGATGTACGATCAAATTTTTTTTCACGATTCACTAATGAAGAGGGCAAATTTAAAGGCTCCATTTCATACGTAGAAGATGTAGGCTATCATGCAGATATAATTCTTCCGCTTATGTATGTTTTGGCAGCAAAAGAGCCTAATTCTTTTTTTCTTGCTTCACTAAAAAAAAATGTAGAAGATACGCAGGAATTTCCCTATTCCGAAGATACAACAAGTTTTTTTCCCTATTTTGATTCACAAGGACACTTTCAATTAGTCATTTTTAAAAATGGTACAGAAGTTTCGTTTGAAGATTTTTTTCAAGCAAATAAAAATAATTTTATTCATTTTACACGCATCAAAGCTGGAGAGCGATTTATTCCTATAACTCCGTATATTATGATGCTTCAAGCTAATAAACGATAAAAAAATCCTCGCAATGTGAAAAAAAAGTGCGTACATATTTACAAAAAAAAATTATCTAATTATACTACAAAGATATATCATTTTATGAGGAGCTTTTAAATGAAAAAATATTTATTTTTTTCAATACTAATTACAATCGCATCACTTTTTATTTCATGCGAAAAAAAGGACGTCGATACAATTAAAATTGGTGTTTTTGAACCGCTAACTGGAGCAAATGCGGGCGGAGGAATGCTTGAACTTGAAGGGATAAAACTTGCCCACAAACTGTATCCTGAAGTGCTTGGAAAAAAAGTTGAACTTGTTATCGTAGATAATAAATCAGATAAAGCAGAGGCGACAACTGCAGTTGCACGCCTTATTGAAAAAGATAAGGTTTCTGCAATTCTTGGTTCATGGGGATCTGGTTTTTCGATAGCCGCAGGAGATTTAATCAAATCAAACAAGGTTCCCGCAGTTGCACTTTCTGCAACAAATCCCTTGGTCACTCTTAATAATGATTACTATTTTAGAGTATGCTTTTTAGATCCATTTCAGGGAACAATTATGGCAAATTATGCTGTAAAAAATTTACAAGCAAAAAATACGGTTGTCATTCAAGAAATTTCAAACGATTATGCAGTTGGCCTTGCAAACTTTTTTAAATCCGCCTTTGTTAAACTTACAGGAAATAATGATGCGATCCTTGAGACACTTAACTATCAAACAAATGATCAAGATTTCTCGGGGATTTTAGGGCAAATTAAAAGTCTTAATCCTGATATTATTTTTGCACCAGGAAACTTTACAGAATCGGCTTTGATTATTCGCCAAGCTCGTGAAATGGGCATTGAAACTCCTTTTGTTGGCGGTGACACTTGGGAAACGCCTGAATTTATTGATGTTGGAAGATCAGCTGTTGAAGGCGTTGTATTATCAACATTTTTTGATGATACCAATCCTATAACAGAAGAAGGAAAAAAATTCATCGAAGAATATAAAAATCAATATAAAAAAGAAAATATTGCAGCTGTCACGGCACTCGGTTATGATGGCTATATCGTTGTCCTTGATGCAATTAAGAGAGCAGGCTCAGCAGATCCACAAGCGATTCAAAAAGAAATTGCAAAGACTCAAAATTTTGAGGGTGTAACGGGCCTTATTTCCATGAATGCAGATGGAGATGTTGATAAGGTTGAAGCAATAATTAAAACCGTACAAGATGGTAAATTTGTATACATGGATACAATAAATATTAATTAAAAATGCATTTTTTAGCGATAAAATAACTTTATCGCTATTTTTTTATCATCAAGCAATGAATAAAAAAAGAATTATTAAAAATTGATAAAAAAAATACATCTTAATTTTGTTTTTTTTCTAATGACATATTCTCAGGGGTGAAGTATAATAGAAACAAATGAAATACGGTAAAACACTGCTGAAAATTTTAAGTTGTCTCATTTTTCTTGTTACAATGATGCAGTATGGATTTGCTCAAAATATGCAACATCAACCAA
>JBOFTD010000157.1:0-11880 GCA_051651885.1 Treponemataceae bacterium | reverse complement strand
GGCGTGTCGATTGGCCAATGCGTTGGGCATACGAGAAAAATATTTTTGAGCCCGCAGGAAAAGATCATCACAGTCAAGGCGGCTCGTTTGACACGGCTCGTCGTGTTTCGCAAGAAATCTACGACTGGCCAGCTCCTGTAACATTTCAGTACGATTTTATCGGTATCAAAGGCACACCCGGCAAAATGTCTTCATCCAAAGGAAAGGTGGTTGATTTATACGACGTGCTTCGCGTTTATCAGCCTGAAGTTGCTCGCTATCTTTTTGCAGGCACTCGGCCTAACACGGAATTTGTTATCAGCTTTGATTTAGATGTTATAAAGATTTACGAAGATTACGACAAAACCGAGAGGATTGCGTATGGCGTCGACAAGGCAAAAAATGACGATGTTTTTGCAAAAGAACACAGGATTTATGAGCTTTCTCAAGTTGAGGTGATGAGCGAAATAATGCCGTATCAAATTCCGTTTCGACATTTGTGTAATCTTTTGCAAATTAACTCAGGCGATATTGATGCCTTAGTCACGTCACTTGGGGATGTAAAACTTGAGCAGTTAGTGTGCTTCAAAAAGCGCTGTGAGTGTGCATGGTATTGGATAACTGAGTGTGCTCCAGAGGATTTCCGCTTTTCACTACGCTTTGAAAAGGATGCTATTTCCTTGCCTGAAAGTGATTTAGAGGCGATCAAAAAACTTTACACCGATGCGATACTCAAAATGGATGATCTTGATGAAAAATCCTTTGGACAAGCTTTGTATGCCGTTGCAGCTGATTGCAATCTTGAGCCAAAAGCTTTGTTTACAATCACTTACCAAGTATTGATTGGCAAAGATCAAGGGCCTCGTCTTGCAAACTTTATGAAAATTATTGGCAAAGAACGACTTACAAAGATTTTACAAAAATATTGCTAGCCAAAACAGTTGCTACAAACTGCTTTTTTTGATAGTGCCTTTTTCTTTACAAAGTTTGTAGTAAACACACGGCGTGGGCTTGAATGGCTTTTCCTTTGCCTATAACGCCAATTTTTTCGGCTGTTTTTGCTTTTAAGAAAATGCTATTTTCGTCAATACCGAGAATATGTGCAATATTTTGTTGTATTTGTTTTCGATAAGGCAAAATTTTGGGTTCTTGTAAAATGACTACGCAATCAATATTTTGAATTTGCCATCCTGTAGCTTGAACTTTTTGCCAAGCTTTTTTTAAAAGATCATCTGAGTTTGCATCTTTCCACGTTTTCTCTGAAGGCGGAAACATTTCGCCGATATCGCCGAGCCCACTTGCACCAAGAAGACTATCAATAATTGCATGGAGCAAGACGTCTCCATCAGAATGAGCAAGGCAACCTTTATGAAATGGAATATGGATGCCCCCCAACATAAGTTTTTTTCCTTTTGCAAGGATATGCAAGTCGTATCCTAAACCCACTCGAATCATGCTAAGTCACTTTCAAAAGTAATTTTTTTATTTTGAGTATTTCCCTGCATAGTAAAAACTGTTCCGCCAAATTCTGCAAAGATTTCACTATCATCTGTGTAGGATTCAAGATTTTGAGCTTGCAGATACGCCTTAAAAAGGGGATCAAAGGCAAAGGATTGAGGTGTTTGCACATTAAAAATGCTGCTTCGGGGTAAATGGCGAATAATTATTCCTGTTGCCGAATCTATTTCTTTTTGCGTATCAGTCGAGGGAAAAACAGGTACGACGGCCTTTTTTTTCTGTAGGAGCTGATACATATCGAGGAGTAGTGACTGATCAACCCAAGGGCGTGCACCATCGTGAATAAAGACGTATTCAAGATTTTCTTCAAGGGCTTTTAACTTTTTGAGTGCTTCAAAAATTGATGCTTGTCGACAAGACTTTCCTTCAACTAAAAAAATCTTTTTATTAAAATCCTCTTCTACAATAAACGGAGAGAATGACAAAGCTTTTTTTGCTTGTTCATGATCATTAGGGGCAATCGTAATAATAATGGGGTCGAAAATATTTGCGTTTATAAAGGTGTCTACGGTGTGGGATAAAACAGTTTCTTTGTCTTCTTGTAAAAAAGCATATTCTTTTTTTTTAGCAATATTAAACCGCGTGGAATTTCCTGCGGCGGTAATAATTGCTGCTGTTTTATTATGCGATGACATGCTTAATCATCCATATCATCGTCATCATCTTCTTCAATTGCTAACTCGTCATTTTCTTCAAATTCTTCGTCTTCATCTTCTTCTTTAAAAGGAGAAACAACTTCTACTTTGGTACCTGAAATTCCACCAAGTGGTTCAAGTTTTGAATGAATGAGGGCTACAATTTCTTTTACCGATTTATTAAGGGCAAACGAAATCTCATCTTCTAGGAGTTTTTTTGCCGAATCATATAATTTTCTCTCCATAATAGGGAGATCTTTTACTTTGCTTCGGTGATATAAGGAGCGAACAATTGTTGCAATATCGCTTACGCTTCCTTTTTTGAGTAAATCAAAATTTGTTTGATAACGCAATTTCCAATCAGAAGTGATCGGCTCAAAATCCTCGCCAATAAGCTCCAAAGCTTTTTCTGCTTCTTGTGCTGAAACAATAGGACGAATGCCAAAATCATCAACTTTATCACAGGGAATAAGAACTGTCATATCGGATACTTCAATATAAATTACATAATATTTGACTATTTTATCTAAAAATTTTTTATCTTTAATTTCAAGAATTTTACCAACACCCTGACTCGGGTATACAACTTTTTGGTCAATTTTATATACAGTGATTTTATTACTCATAACGTTTATTATATCATAAATATTTTTTTAGGTCAATGAATGAAATACTCTTGTCGAATCAAGTGAATAGCACAATATTTCTGTGTTTGAATATTTTTAGTATTCGATTGGTTTTTTGCAAACGAGTATTTTTAAAATAGAATCGTTTCTGCCTCAATCATATGAGCTGGCAGTGGTATTGAAAATTTTTTTATATGATTATTGATTGGTATTTCAAGTGAAAAGCTTGCGAGTTGCAGTTTTTTTATTCCAAAGGTTTTTGCTAATATTTTGTTATCAGCGAAATTTCCGTATTTATCATCTCCAATTAATGGAAAATTATTTTTTGCTGCATGAATTCGAATTTGGTGCATTCTTCCTGTTTTTAGGGTGAAAAAAATTTTAGAAAAATTCTGCTCGATAGAAATTTGTTTGTGTGAAAGCTCTTTCTTACTTATTTTTTCGCAACAAAAAAAGGTTTGAGCTTGCTTTGTTTTGCCGTTTTGTTCAATTTCTGAAGTTATAAATCCTTCTTTGACAGAAGGTTTGCCGATACATAAAGCACAATAGTTTTTTTTTACCGCATCGCTTGCAATTAACTGCGTGTATTTTTTTGCTGCTACAGGATTTTTTGCCACTATTAAAATTCCTGCGGTATCTTTGTCGAGACGGTGTACGAGATGTAGTTTTTTGCCGTATTGTTGCTCCAAAACGGTGTCAACTGAATGTAAAATTCCTTTTCCTCCCTGTGTTGCAAGTCCGGCAGGCTTATTAATAATCACAATTTCTTCATTTTGGTATAACACATCAAGTATTTTCATCCGAAGAGTATAAAAGAGTTCTGTAAAAAAGTAAACTCTTTTTTGCAAGCCTAAAAATGCTGATTATGAGGATGCTATGATAAAAAAAATCATTATTTTTTTAATTCTTTCAAGTTTTTTTACGAGTAAATTTTTTGCAACAGTAATTAGTTCTCCTGAGTGGGGATTTGCACTCGATATGCCCGAAGGTTTTATTCTTGCAGATTCAAATAATACTGAGCAATATTTATTTTACCACGAAAATGCACATATATTTACTGCTTTAACTGTCTATACTGCAGATGAATATCAATCAAGTACAGCAATTTTGCATATGTTGATTGATAAACTTGAGCCACAAGGAGAATCGATTTCATTTCAGTGGGAAAGTAGAAATACGACACTTTTAAATTTTTCTTTTTTGATGAATGAGGGTGATTTTTATGCTTGGGCGACAATCTGCCCTCTTCCAGAGAAAAATGCGTTTTTGTATGTCCTTACTTACACGCAACAAGAAAATCGTGATGCACTTAAAGAATCTATGATGGTTTCTATCATTGATAGTATAACTCTCCAAAAAAATGACTGGTTTGCACCTGGTCTTATTACAAGTTTTTCATATCCAGATCAAAATAGAAATCAGTCACAAATTATAACTTTTGATAATACTGATTTAGAAGTTATACTTGGTGAAAATGTTATTGAAGCGAATCAGTATGTTATTGATAGAGAATTTATGATTTTATCGGCCTATGCAAATACGGTGCATTGGCAAGAGGCATGGAAGCGCTTTTATCGGATTATTTATCGTGATGCGTATAAACGCCTAGAGCCAACAGGAAATACACTAAAGGCATATTTAAATCAAAAAACGAGTAATGAAAAAGAACAAATTCAATCTCTTTTATCGTGGGTGCAGGTAAAACCTTATGATCGAAATTATCAAGGCAGTGATTTTACCTCACTTCCTGCAATACTTTTTGATGTGTATAGTGATTGTGACAGTCGCTCGTTAATGATAGCCTTGCTTTTACAGCAAATGGGGTATAATACGGTACTTTTTGTTTCCCCTGAATATTCTCATGCGGTATTAGGCGTGGAATTTGCGGCAAATGGGGCAAAAATGATGCTAAATGATACTTGGTTTCTCATTGGCGAGACAACAGCTCCTGTTAATCTCGGCTTAATTGATAGTACTATGGCTGATCCGAGCAAATGGATCGGCATTGACTTTATTCGTAAATAACTAAGATAAAGTGCGAGCTAAGGTCTTTTTTTGATAAAAAGTAAGATACTTACTTGACAATAAAATATTTTTTTTATATTATTAATGTATTACTAGCGGATGTCATATAACGGCTATTATCTCAGCCTTCCAAGCTGATGACGTGGGTTCGACTCCCATCATCCGCTCTTTACAAGCTTATATTTTTGAAAGATTTATAATAAAATTAACTTCACCAATTGGAATTCCCAATTTCGTAGCAATACTTTGTTCTTCAAGACCAAGATCTGCTAAGCGTAATATTTCTTCTAGCTTTGAATTATTTTGTGGTAATGGATTTTTCGTTATTACTAATTGATCTTGTGGCTTTTTTGTATCCACGGTGCTTTCCTGTACTGCTATATCGATGCTTTCAGAAATATCTTTCTCGTATATTTGTTTTTCGGCATAATCAGTTTCATAAAATGACAGTTTTTGCTGAACAGCTGTTTTTTTTTGTGGCACAGGTGTATTATTTAGTGCTTCAAGTATATTTTGTTCAGTTTGGCGTTTTTTTAGTTCATTGTTAGACACATGCATTCTTTTATCTGCCTCTTGGATGAGCTTTTTTAACCCTTTAATGCGAGATTCAATTAGCGTTACGTCTCTATCCGTTTCATTATTTATTGAAATAATTAACTTTTCAACTTCGATGCGTATTTGCTCAAGAACTTTTTCGGGTGAATATTTTTTTTTGAAGGCAATAAAAAACCAAAACCATAATAGAATATTTATGGTAAAAATAAGGATTGTTATAAAAAATTGCATAAATTAACCTGAAACATCAATATTTTGTCCTAAGTTTGGATCAGTAAAAACTTCTTTTTTTGTATTTTCGTTATTTTGATCGGATTCATTTTTATGTTCGCTCTGTTCTTCTTTATTTTCCTGCTGCGAATTTTTTCTTTCCTTTATAGTGGAAAGCCCATCGGGTAATTTTTCACTTCCTGCTACCGTTGCTTTTTTTTGCAATAGTTTTTTAGAGTCGATTTCTTGTTGGATAGCATCTTTGATTTGCTGCCCTTTTGTTTGCTGTGACTCGACTTTAGCAACCTTATCTAATTGTGAATAAAGTAATTGTAAATCGATGGGTTGAATACTCATCTACTATTTTGCCTCATCTTCACTAGGTGCTTGAAATTTTGACTGGCGAATAAATCCGTCTTCGAGAAAAAAGGTAATATTACTCATTTCAATACGAATATCTTCGCGCACATCACGAATATGAATTTTTACACCAGGATAAATTGTGCCTGATGCAGAAACCTTACCGATCGCTTTTAATTCTTTCAAATAATTTTGTATTTCGTGTATCTCTTTTGAAACAGCTTCGGAGTCATTCATAATTTCTCCTCGCCGGTGGATGAGCTGTTGAAGATTTTCTTCTTTATCAGGGGGTAACATTTTTCGCACTTTTTTCATATTTTCGAGTGTTTGAATATTTAACCCATTTTCCTCAAGCTCTTTAATCAGTTCAACTTGTTTAGCACTGTATTCATCCATCTTTTTTTTACTTTGTGGATTATATCCGACTTCAAGAATCGTCTCGCTGCCACCACTATTACTACCGATATTTTTTGCAATTATGTCTTCTGTGGCAAAAAGATGCCCTCCTATAATCGCTGCACGTTTGCCTTTAACCCAAATTCGCTTGTTTGCAATTATATTAGAGTTAATAATCCCATCCGAAGCAATAACATTTTCTTCAACTTCGACTTTTGTATTTTGAATAAATTTTGCCCACACTGATTTTCCTGCATGGACATAGCCTTCATCGCGTCCCATAATTCCTAATGAAACAACGACATTGCCGTCAGATTCAATTCGACAATTTCCAACCGTTCCTGATACGATAATATCCCCAGATGCTTTCACGTCGAACCCATCATCAACATTACCTTTAATCATAACGGTTCCCAAAAAGTTAATATTCCCTGTTTTGATTGATACATCGCCTGCGATTTCCATTACTGGCTCAACAGAAATTTTGCCTAACGCTAAAAGAACGTGCCCACTTACTTCGGCAATAATCGTAAGATTATCAGACTCAGCAGCAACATTTTTACCAAGTGGAAGCGGGATGTCCTTGCCATCTCTTGCAGGTAACGCTTTCCCAAGAACTGTTTTTCCTTCCTTTCCTCTGCCTGCAGGAATTTTTTTTGCAAGTTGTTGTTTTTCAGTAACATTTTGAATAATATTTCGCTCTTTAAAATCAATTTGGCCTGCTGCTGTTTCATTTGCATGTATTTTTGATGTATCAGTTTCAAAAAAATATTCAATTTTTGCATCTTGACCATTCTCTGCAAGTTCTGCTCTAGCAATGATAACAGGCGTATTATAAATGGGACTGTCAACGAAATTGGTTAATTTTTCTTCAGAAATTCCTGTAACGACACCTTTGTTTTTTAATGCTACTTTTATGTCATCCATAGATAAATCATTTCCACAATCATCAGGAGGAAATGCGGTGATAGATGCACTCATTTCATCATTTGAAACCGTGATGGTTAATTCTGTATTGCTTTGAGGATTATTTTGGTACTTCCCTATTTTTTTATATGTAGAATTTGTTGACTTTTTGATAAATTTTTTGATTAGTGCTTCATCAAAAGAATAGTTTTGCCCTGTTTTGATTTTTGGTAATACACTTTCAAGTGAGACAGGCTCTCCTTTTCCTTCAGGAGGTATCACTTTTAGCATTATTTCAGAGTCAAAATAGTGTACAAAGCATTCACCATCTTTATCTTGAATGATTATTTCTTCTTGGACACCAGTGCTTGTAATAGAAGTTTTTGATTTTTGTGTTCTTAAACGAATTTCTGCTGCACTAACACTTTCATACGCTCTAATTGTCCAAGGTTTTTTTCCAATGCCGAGAATTCCTGCATTACCTTTTTCGATGGTTTCAAATTCTATGCTTGAAATTTTTGTTTGTAATTGTACCGCAGCGTCAGCAAGTGCTTCATCAAGCGTGTCTGCATGAATTTCCACAGAGTTTAAAAGTTGATCTATCTGCATTTTTTTTGATAAATCTGATCTTAATTTTTCTAAGGAAATCATAGCAAGTCCTTATATAATACCTTTGCGAATGTTCGTTAATTTTGAACGAAGTCGTAAATTAGCTTTCGAATGTAATTGAGAAATACGAGATTCACTAACCTCAAGCACCTGCCCAATCTCTTTGAATGTCAAATCCTCATAATAATAGAGTACAAGAACCATTTTTTCTTTTTCAGGCAATTCATTTATTGCTTCAAAAATAATTCGCCGTATTTCTTCTCTTTCAACAATAACATCAGGGTGCAAACTATTTGGAGACTCAACGCAATCGGCAATTGAAACATGATCAGAATCATCGCCTGCATACCACATATCATTTAAAGAAAGAATACTAGTATTTGCCACTTTCATAACAACTTGTTGATAGTCTGTTTCACTCATTCCCATACTACTTGCAACTTCAGCGTCTGTTGCCATTCTTCCTAGTCGTGCCTCAAGACCACTCATTGCATCTTCAATTTCACGCGATTTTTGCCGAACAGAGCGAGGAACCCAGTCTATTGCTCGTAATTCATCATAAATTGCACCTCGAATTCGTGTTACTGCATACGTTTTGAATTTTACATTTTTTTCAGGGTCGAATTTATCAATCGCATCAAGTAATCCAAATTGTCCATAACCAACAAGATCATCAAAATCAACACTTCCAGGCATTCCGGTTGAAATTCTCCCCGCAACAAATTTTACTAGCGGCATGTATTGGCAAATAAATGCATCACGAATTTTTGAAGATTGAGTTTTTTTGTATTCTATCCATAATTCATCTTCTGTTTTTTGCTCAAATAATGAAACTACCATCTTTATTCCTAATTACCCTCTGCCAGTTTTGATTGAATTGCTTTTGTAATAGACTCTGTGTCATTTGCATATGCAAAATCGTTCTTTTTCTTGCCCGTGGTTATTTTTTCTGCAACAATATCTTTTGAATATACAGAAGGGTTACTCGGTACAGATTTGTCTATATTTTGATTTATGGTTGCACTAGCAGGGAAATGTTTCTCTGTAGGTATATTACTTTTATGTGCAGGAGGTGTTGTAAAAATAGTATTATCTACATCTTTTTTCAGCGGAGTTTTTTCAAAAGAATCTTTATTAAAAACAAAAGAACTTGCTGATTCGACAGGATCTATATTTGCTGAAGGTGAAGAATTCGTAATGTAATCAACATTAAAGTCAGGTGCATTAGTTGAATCAGGTAAAGATTCTTCTTCGAAAGAAAAATTAAGCTTTGATGATGTTGGCTTATGATTTTCATCTGTTTTTTCGACAGCATTAAACATTTGAAATTTATTTAATAGGAAGAAACTTCCAGTTACAACAACAGAAAAAATAAAAGAAGAGGCAATTGCTCGAATAATGAGTGCGACAAAAGTAACCGATCCAAATAGACCGAATACAAAAGAAAACACAAACCCGATAATCGCTGAGTAAATAATTGTTTTTGGGTTATGCATAATCCTCCTCCCGTAAATATAGGCTAAAACAAAAAAAAGAAATAGTCAAGAGAATAATAAGAAAAAAATATAAATTAGTTAAAAAAAAGATATAGCTGTAAGTTTTTTATTATTCTTACAAACTATATCTATAAAGTAGCATATTTTAATTATTTATAAAACTACTCTTTTAGTGCACCGCCTGCAACTCCTTCTGCGAGCTTTCGTTGATTAGAAAAATAAACAATTACAACGGGTAATGTTGCAATTATAAGAGCTGCAACTTGCCAGCCTAACTCAGAACCTTGCTTTCCTGAGAAAGAATAGATTCCAACTGGCAAAGATTTTGTTGCCTCAGAACTTGCAAAAACTAATACGAGTAAAAATTCATTCCAAATTCCAAGTCCTGTCATTATACTTATTGTTACAATAACGGGAATTGTCATTGGAACAATAATACTTATAAATGTTCTAAAAGGATTTGCTCCATCAATATATGCTGATTCTACAAGACTTGAAGGAAGTCCTTTGATAAATTGTGACGAGAGCAAAACAGACATTGGTAGACCAAATGCGATATATACCAAGATAATACCAAGATGTGTATCCGTTAATTTAAGATTAGAAAGCATTAAAAATAAGGGAATAATAACTTGATTTACATCAATTAAATAACCTAATCCGATTATAGCCATAATAACCATGGCTATTTTTTTATATTTAAATTTACTTACCGCGTAACCAATCATAAGACCTAAAATAACAACAAAAAAAGTTGCAGAAAAAGTGTAAATAATGCTGTTAAGGAATTTTAACCCAAGTGCACCTCTGTTCCATGCTGAACTATAATTCCACCAAAACATATCCCACATAATTTTATTTTGTTCTGATTTTGGCAATTGATTAAGTGTGACCTTGTCGCCAAAATTAAGATTTTGCATGGTAGAAGGCATATCTTCTTTGACAAGAAAATAAACCATCACACGACGACCCGGTGAAGCAAATTTGGTAGGCTCGATAACAATTCGCTCTCGAGTATCTTTTTTCACATCGTAATTAGGAATGATATTCAAGTCACTTTTTGCATTAATCACTTCAAACTCTGCTTCGTCATTAAAAATTAACTGTGCAGGAAAAGAAAACATGCTCAAATTCAATTCTTCATTTGTTTTAAATGAAGAATAACTCATCCAAATGAGTGGAGCAACCGTAATGACCGTAAAGAAAATAAAAATAAGGTATGATAGTACTTTTGACACACCGTGAAATATATATTTTTTTTCAACAATATCGCTACTCATGATTAATATTCCTCCTCTGTTCCAAGTTTTTTTCCAATAACTTTACTAATTAAAATCATGCAAATACTTATAAGAACAATAGCGTTTGAAATTGCAGATCCGTATGCAAATCTCATCGGGTTTGTAAAATCTTGAAATGCCGTACGATACATAAATAGTGGTAAAACTTCTGCATTGAGTCGCGTTACGCCTTCTGATGTGATTGAGAAGATTAAACCAAATCCTTTTAGAGAACCTGCTATTGCTAAAATAGAAGAAACTAAAATTGTTCCTGCTAATAATGGAATAATAATTTTTGTAAAAATCTGAAATTCATTTGCACCGTCAATTTTTGCAGCCTCAATCATGCTATCATTTATTTTTTGCAAGTTTGCAAGAAAAATAATCATATAAAATCCTGTATACATCCAAATAAGGGCAAATCCAATAGGAATCATAACGGTTTCTTTTTGGAGCATTAAGGTAAAGTGGGTGTTGGGATCGCCTGACATAACTTGCATAAGCCATGAAACAGGGCCTTTAGGACTAAAAAGCATTCGCCACATAATACCAATAACGATTGTTGATAAAAACTGTGGTAAAAATACCATAGACTGGAAGAAAAAAGCCCCTTTTACTTGTCTGCGGTACAAAATAAATGCCAGAATAAAACCAAGCGGAATTTGTCCTAGCACAGAAACTGCAACAACAATCATATTATTTTTGAATGCATGGTAAAAAGAAGGATCTTTCAGCATTGTTGCATAATTAGAAAGTCCCACAATATTCCATTCACCACCTCTGTTTGGGTTATAGTCTGAAAAACTTAACGCAACAGAATAAACGATTGGATATGCAACAATAAACAGGTATAAAAGAAAACCCGGTAGTGCAAATCCTAAGAAAATCAGAAAGTCTGAAGACCCATTCTTTTTCATTTTTCCTCCATTTGTCATGATATTTTAATTGATTATAAAAAGATTAATTTCGCAAGATTTGATTAAAATTATAAAATCTGCAAAGAATCTTAAAATAATACCACGTTTTCTTAAAAAAAGCAAGGAAAATTTTATCGATTTATAATTTTTGTGGAATTAATGAGGCAGAAGTTTTATTTTTTGCATGTGTGATGAGTGAAAAAACTGATCCGAAGAAAAGTATCAGAAAAGCGAGTAGTGCAAAAATAATTCCTAAATAATCACCATGTTTTGAGTAAAATGTTTTTTCCTCAGATGAAGAAATAGGAAATTGGGAAATTAAATACGTTGCACTAAAAGGCTCTGCCATTGCGATTATTTTTCCGTTT
>JBOFTD010000156.1:0-11829 GCA_051651885.1 Treponemataceae bacterium | reverse complement strand
CTGTTGGTTCAATAATATATAAATCTTTGATAGGAGTCGTAACGATTTTAAACTTACTCATGGTACATCCTTTTATAATAATTTTGATACTCTCCAGAAGTTACATTTTTTAACCACGCTGAATTTTCTTCATACCAATGGAGTGTTTTAATAATTCCTTTTTCAAAAGGTGTATCGGGCTCCCAGCCTAGTGCATCTTTAATTTTTTTCGGATCTATTCCATACCTTCTATCATGACCTTTTCGATCCTCTACAAATTGTATTAGACTTTCATCTTTTCCCAAATACTGAATGATTTGCTTGACAATAGTGATGTTTGTTCGTTCATTATGGCCACCTATATTATACACTTCTCCACAAATTCCTTTTTGAATAACCATATCAATGGCTTTACAATGATCTTCAACATACAGCCAATCTCTGACTTGCAATCCATCTCCATATATAGGCAGTGATTTACTGTTTTTTGCATTATGAAACATAAGCGGTATTAACTTTTCAGGAAATTGATAAGGTCCATAATTATTTGAGCATCGTGTTATATTTACTGGCAAGCCAAAAGTATCAAAATATGACATTACAAAATGATCAGCTGAAGCTTTACTTGCCGAATAAGGCGAATGAGGACAAAGAGGCGTTGTTTCTGTAAAAAAACCTGTTTCTCCAAGCGAGCCATAAACCTCATCTGTAGATACTTGTAAAAATTTTACATCAGTTTTTTTCTCCCAAAATATTTTTGAAATATTAAGCAAATTCAGTGTTCCTAATATATTTGTTTTAGCAAAAATATTGGGATCCACAATACTTCTATCAACATGACTTTCAGCAGCAAAGTTTACAACATAATCACAGCTATAATCTTTAAAAATCTTGGTTATCAATGATTCATCACAAATATCACCTTGAATAAAAGTATATCGTTTTTCATGTTCAAAGGCCTGTAAATTTTCAAGATTTCCTGCATATGTTAACTTATCTAAATTGATTAAAAAAATATCTTGATGTTTTTTTAACATATACGCAATAAAGTTAGAGCCAATAAAGCCTGCACCACCAGTTATTAAGTATGTTTTCATTATTTTTCCTCCATATATCGAACAAGTGCATCCTTCCAATGAGGAAGGCGATCAAACCCAGCCATATCAAGACTTTTTTTTGACAGACGTGAATTTTGAGGACGTTTTGCTTTTGTTGGATAATCTTTTGTTTGAATAAAATTTATTTTTTTGGTTGGCAAAATTTCAGAAGCAAATTCAGCCCATGAGCAAAAACCTTCATTTGTAGCATGATAAACTCCATACTTTTTTGACTGTATAATGGCACAAAGAAGTTTTGCAAGATCAACCGTATAAGTCGGCGAACCTATTTGATCTGAAATTATTGACAGGGAGTCTTTTGTTTTTGCAAGTTCTTGCATTGTTTTTACAAAATTCTTTCCATTTTTTCCATAAACCCATGATGTTCTGACAATAAAGTATTTGGGCAAAGTAAGAACTTCCTGTTCTCCTAATAATTTGCTTTTTCCATAAACATTGGGGGGGGCTGTTTTTTCATCCTCTTCATGCTCTTCATCCCCCTCGCCATTAAAAACATAATCTGTGCTTACGTATAGCAGCGGGATATCCAATTTTTTGCAAATGCTAACAAGATTTTTTGTACCTTCTACATTTACTTTATAGCATTCTTCTGGAAAATCTTCCGCCAAATCTACGGCAGTATAGGCCGCACAGTGAATAATGGCACTTGGATGATTTTTGCTAATAAAAGATTGCATGTTTTCAAAATTAGTAATATCAAAATCTTTAGTACCAACTCCTGTGCATTCAATCGATTGCTTTTCTAATTGTCTTACCACATCAAAACCAAGTTGTCCATTGTAGCCAGTAACTAAAATTTTCATAGTGAGAGTCCTTTTGCAACAAATAAAATGTATTGCCCATAATCTGTCTGCTTGAGCTTTTCTCCCAATTCAACAAGCTGATCTTTAGAGATAAAACCTTGTCTGTATGCTATTTCTTCAATACATGCAACATAAAGGCCTTGTCGAGTTTGAACTGTTTCTATAAAATTAGCTGCCTCAAGCATTGATTTATGAGTTCCAGTATCAAGCCATGCCATGCCACGCCCTAGTAGCTCAACCTTTAGTTTTTCTCGTTTGAGATATTCATTATTAACAGCGGTAATTTCAATTTCTCCCCGTGATGACGGTTCAATTGATTTTGCAATCTCAATTACATCATTATCATAAAAATACAAACCTATCACTGCATAATTTGATTTTGGATTCTTTGGTTTTTCTTCAATAGATATAACATTATTGCTCTGGTCAAATTCTACCACTCCAAACTCTTGTGGTTGTGATACATGGTAACCAAAGATGGTAGCACCAGCTTTACGGGAGGAAACATCTTTAAGACGCTCTGAAAAGTTATATCCATAAAAAATGTTATCGCCAAGCACCAAGCAAACATTATCTTTCCCAATAAATTCTTCCCCCAAAAGAAATGCATCAGCAAGCCCTCGAGGAGCTGTTTGTTCGATATACGAAAAACTCATTCCAAGATTCTCCCCAGTTCCTAAAAGGCTCTTGAATAAAGGCAAATCACGTGGCGTTGAAATGATAAGCACCTCTCGAATACCCGCAAGCATGAGTGTAGAGAGCGGATAATAAATCATTGGCTTATCATAAACACTAAGTATCTGCTTTGATGTTGCAAGAGTAGAAGGATAAAGACGAGTCCCCATGCCTCCTGCTAAAATAATTCCTTTCATGTATTTTTAACTCCGTTTGATATTAAGGTTTTAGGTTGCATAATTTAGAACTCCTTTGTCTAGCTATCATTTTTATCTTTCTCAAAATTTTGTATAATATTTTTTCTTGATTTTTGAATTTTTTACAATCAAAAACAAGGGTTTGAATTCTCTCATAATCTTGTTCTGTAAAAAAATCTTTTTGTATATAATTTTTTGCATTAAGTCTTTTAAACTCATTTTGCATAGTATGTAAAAATTCTTGTTTGTTATGCTTAGCTAATTGTTTAAAAATAAAATACAAGGCTTGATAATATTTTTCTGCAAAAAGATATTGTAACTCTACACGCAAGGGAAAACGTTCCAAAAGTTGTTTTTCAAGCAACTGAAACTCCTCTATCATGCACATCATTTTTGTATCAGTAAGATTTACAGAAGAATTAGGATTGTCACAACGATACATATAAAAAGCTTTATCCAAAAAGAAAACTCTTTGTGCATAAGCAAAGCCCAAAAAGCAAAACCCACTATCCTGATACGAAGCACCCGCCGTTTCATTATGAAAAATATTATTTTTTTTAAGAAAATCTGTTTTATAAAGGCCTGTCCACGTATTCACCCAAAAATGAAAGGCTTTAAACTCCTCTTGTGGATTAAGAATGCTATTATATAAATACTCATAACCACATCCAAGTTTTGTATAATAGTTTTTTTCTTTTACAAGTTTATAAAAATCACTTTTAATAATATCAACACTATGTTCAATTGCCTTATTGTACAGTGTTTCGTACATGGCAGGCAAAATATAATCATCTGACTCAACAATACCAATATATTCTGCGCAAGAAAGTCTAATTCCCTCATTCATTGAATGCCCATAACCTGTATTGTCTTTATTAATTATTTTTATTCGATTATCTTTTTGAGCAAAACTTTCAATTATCTCAAGAGAACTATCAGTACTACCGTCATTTATAACAATGATTTCAATATCTTGCAACGTTTGATTAATCACACTATTAAGGCATTGAGCAAGATATTTTTGAGTATTATACACAGGAACGAGAACCGAGACCTTAGGCATATAATTCCTTTTGAGTAACTTCTAGTACATTTTCTATGATTTTATCCATATCAAAATACGCATACTGACCGAGCCTGCCACCAAAATTACCTGCGGTGTTTTATCCGCAAGTTCTCGATACTGTTGATAGAGCTTTGTATTTTTTTCATCATTTATAGGATAATACGGCTCATCTTGGACGCTCCATGTTTTTGGATATTCTCTAGTTACAATTGTTTTTTCTTGACTTGCAAACTCAAAATGCTTATGCTCAATAATTCGAGTAAAAGGAACAGATCTTTCAGTATAATTGACAACGGCACAGCCTTGAAAGTTTTCACAGTCGAGCATCTCTTCTTCAAAGGCAAGAGATCGATATTCAAGTAAGCCCAATGTATAGTCAAAAAACTTATCGATAGCTCCCGTAAAAATTATTTTTTTCGCCGATTTTTCAAAAAAAGTTCTGTTTTCAAAAAAATCGGTGTTCAATTTTACTTCAATTCCCTCAAGCATTTTTTCTATAATTTGCGTATATCCACCCGTAGGAATGCCTTGATAGCGATCGTTAAAATAATTATTGTCATACGTAAAGCGAAAAGGCAGGCGTTTAATAATAAAAGAAGGCAAGTCTTTGCACGAGCGTCCCCACTGCTTTTCAGTGTATTCCTTAATCAGCGTTTCATAAATATCCTTTCCCGCAAGTTTTAAAGCTTGCTCTTCAAGGTTAGCAGGATTTTCAATATTCAGCTGCTGCGATGCAATTTTTTCCTTTGCCTCCTGCGGCGTTTTCACCCCCCACAAAGCGTTAAAAGTATTCATGTTAAACGGCAAGTTATACACGGTGTTTTTATAAAGAGCAATCGGACTATTAATAAAATTATTAAAAGACGCAAATTGATTAATATAATCCCACACAGCTTTATTTGAAGTGTGAAAAATGTGTGCCCCGTATTTATGAACATTAATGCCGTGAGTATTTTGAGTATAGATATTCCCCGCAAGGTGATTGCGTTTTTCAACAACGAGGCATTTCTTTCCTTTTTTTGTTGCTTCATGGGCAAAGATTGAGCCAAAGAGCCCACTGCCAACGATTAAATAGTCATACATTTAAATTAGAATACTAAATTATTTTTACATTAAAATAAAAGGTTTAGAAGATTTCGGTGTATGCGTATGCTGTTTTTATTTTCAAACAAATGCCTACGCATTCTTTGTAACATTTTATCAATAAGAACCGGATCCGTTTTAACTTAATTTATCAGGGCCTTAAAAATTAATTCGCTCTTCCTCAATCACTAACGGTCTATTCATAATGCGGTTGTTTATGCTCATTATATATTCGCCTAAAAACCCAATAAAAAACAACTGCAAAGAGCCAAGAAAAAATACTCCGATAAGTAAGGGTGCAGATCCTGCTTGAAAGGTGTTCCAGTTTAAAAGTTTTAACACAAAATAAATAATGGCGATTATAAAACTAAAAGCCGCAACGATAAACCCTGTAATTGTTGCAATGCGAAGTCCTACTTTAGTATATGAAGTAAAACTTAACATCGCTGCATCAAATAAAGTATACCAATTGTTATGTGTTTTTCCAGCTCTACGTTTTGCTTGTGTATAATGCAAGTTGACTCTCTTAAAGCCCAACTCTGCAACTATTCCTCGAAGAAAAGGAGTTGGATCTTTCAAATTTTGTAAAACAGAAATAAAAGACTTATCATACAAGCCAAAGCCTGTAAAATGCTCAATTTGTTCTACATCTGACATTTTTTTTATTGTTCGATAGTAACAAGTCCTTAAAAATCGAATGACTTTATTCTCATCACTTTTAACCTTTATAGCAGAAACAATTTTTGCACCTTTTTCCCATTCATGAACCAATTTTGGTAATAATTCAATAGGATCTTGAAAGTCACAACAAACAACAATAACGCAATCACCCGTTGTTTGGCACATGCCATAATAGGGGGAATTAAATTGACCAAAGTTTCGAGCGTTGAAAATAGTTTTTATTTTAGTATTTTGATTACAAATTTCACGTAAAAGTTCTTTTGTATTGTCTGTAGAACAGTTATCAATAAAAATTATTTCATATTCATATAATGATAAATTTGTTACTAACTCATTTACAAGAGCTTTACTTATAGGTATCACATTTTCTTCTTCGTTATAGCACGGAATAAGAATACTAATTTTTTTCATTTTTTTCTTCCTTAAAAACCCAAAATTTGTTACATATAAAATTTAATGGTATAGTTATAACAAGAGATAACAGAGGTGCAATATACTTTGAGATTATAAAAACCTCAACAAATAAAAATAGCAAAATATTGCTTAAGACAAAACCTGTTAAGGCATATGCTAAAAAAGTTTTTAACAAAGCCTTAAAAAAAGACCGTTTTTCTTGCTGTTTAAAAACATAGCGATTATTCCAAAAAAAAGAATTAATAACGCTAATAATAAATGCTATAACGTTTGCAAATAGGTAGTACACATTGAAGTAAATTAAAAAAGTATAAATAGCATAGGAAATAAATGTGTTTGATAAACCAACAATACCAAATTGAATAAACTGTATAAGATTAAATTTTACCAAGATATTGTTTAGTTTTTTGCATTTTTTCATTCGAATTTATCAACTCCTTTATTCCATCTTCAAAATAAATAATATTACGCCTCTCCCAAATAACTTTCTATTGTTCTTTTAAACCCTTCTTCTAGTTCTATTTTTGGAGACCAGTCTAATTTTTTTATTTTTTCTATGCAAGGAAAACTTATTTCTATACTACTTCTTAAGTAGTTTGAATTATTTTGTTCTACTTTGATAACCCTAAGCTTTTTTTCAGGATAAATTTTTATTAATTTTTTTGCTAAGTCAATCATACTAATTGCAGCATTTGGATTTCCTAAATTATAAGCCTCTCCACTTTTACCATTTATTAAAATTTTAAAAAAGCCACAAGTAGCATCACTTATATAACAAAAAGCACGCACAGCTTTTCCATGGCTCTTCATTTGAATATCTTCAGAGTCAATAATATTTTTTATAAAATCTGAAAATACTCTTCCATCATTTAAGTCTATACCTGGTCCATATGTATGAAAAGGTCGTACTATTTTAATTGGAACTCCATACTGGACACACCACGAAACACACATAGTTTCTCCAAGCCTTTTGCTTTCTGAATAGCAAGACCTTACGTTTGTGCAATCAATATATCCAAAATCAACCTCTCTTGTTGGAAGCTTCTCCATACACTTCTCCTGAACTGAAAAACAAAAAACTTAGTACTTTCTTTTCCCTACATAACTCAAGAATATTATTCGTCCCAATAACATTTGCATTTAAAGTTCCCACAGGATCAGTTAGATAATATTTTGGGCTAGCTTGACTCGCTGCATGGATTATATAATGAAGATTATCTTTTATAGAAATTTTATCACAGATATCTTGCTCCATAAAAATCAAATTTTCATCTAAAATAAAATTTTTAAATTTTATTTTAGCTTTTTCTATATTTCTCACCAATGCATAAACTCTACATTTTTCTTTAAATTTTTTATTCAATGTCAATAATGTCATTACCATGTAAGCAGGTAATATTCCATTTGCTCCTGTTATTAGAATACTTTTTCCTTCAAAACTCTCCCAACTCAAATTACTATTTATAATTCTATCCAAATCATCTTCTACTATTTTATTCATTACTAAAAGTCCTTATTTGCTTGTAATTTATTTTTTTTTATGCATTCATTTATGAGAGCAACTCCAATCATGGAAGTTGCTCCTGTTAAAGCAATAGATTTCATGTTATAAATTCTCCAAAATTTTTTTTACTATAAAATCTTTTGACATTTTATAGTACTTGCGTAAATATTCTTGTGACCCAACAATAGACGTGTACTCATCATTCAAACCCATTTTAATTAACTTTATAGATAAATTATTTGTAGAAATTGCATCTGCAATTATACTACCTAATCCACCTATTATATTATGCTCTTCAAGTGTAATTATTACTTTGTATGACAATGACAGTTCTTTCACACCCTCTTCATCAAAAGGCTTTAAAGTAATTGCATTGTATATACCAATATAATGTCCTAAGTTTTTTAAGAACTCATAAGCTCTTATTGCTTCAACTCCAATTGCTCCAGTAAAAATAACAGCAATATCTTTACCTTTATAAATCTCTACCAATTTAGAAATATCATAACTCACATTTTTGGGGTGCAATAATGGTTCATTTCCTTTTCCTAATCGTATATAACATGGTTTTTCTAAATTATTTATCACTTTTATTATACTAACTGCTTCATGTGGATCAGCTGGAGAGTAAATATTAATATTAGGTAGAGCTCTTATTATTGCAATATCTTCAGTTGTATGATGGGTCATTCCAAGCTGACCATAGGCAAACCCACATCCGACAGCAACAATTTTAACATTAGCATTATGATAACAAACGTCATTCCTAACTTGCTCTAAACATCTCATAGTTGGAAAGTTACCAATTGAATAGGTGTATACAATGCTGCCTTCCAACGCTAGTCCCGCAGCCATTGCTGTCATATTTTGCTCACAAATGCCAGCATTTATAAATCTTGAAGAAAAATCTTTTTGAAAGTTATCTAAAACTCCAAAACCTAAGTCTGCAGTTAAAAGCAAAATATTTTCATGCTTTTTTGCTAATTTTTCTAATTCTTTTACAAAACTATTCCGCATGGCTTAGATTCCTCCAGTTCCTTTTTGGCTTGTTTATAGAAATCACCCTGAGGATCCTTATAATGCCACAAAAGGTTATTTTCCATAAATGAAATACCCTTACCCTTGATGGTGTTTGCAATAATTACCGTAGGCTTATTTGTAGTTTTTTTTTGTAAAGAATCAATAAGTTGTTTATGATTATTACCATCTTTCACTGAAGTTACACTCCAACCGAAAGCTTTCCATTTTTCTTCAAGGCTATCAAGCATAACAATATCATTACAATACCCCATTGCTTGCATTTTATTATTATCAATAATTACTGTAAAATTAGATAATTGATGCTTTGCTGCAAATATTGCCATTTCCCAAATTGCACCTTCTTCATTTTCACCGTCACCAATTATTGCATATACGTGATGGTGCTGTTTTTTTATTTTACCAGACAGAGCCATCCCGCATGCTACACAGACCCCATGACCAAGGCTTCCCGTTGAAAATTCAACTCCAGAAATACCTTTGCTTGAAACATGTCCAGAATAAAGACTTCCATCAGTATAATATTTATCAAGTTCCTCAACAGAAAAAAAACCCATTTCAGCTAAAACTGTGTAAACTGCTATTCCTGCATGCCCCTTGCTTAAAATAATTCGATCTCTGGTTATATCACAAGGACTAGAACAAGTAACTTTTGCAATTGTTGAATATAACACAGCAACAATATCTATTGCGGATAAAACTGCTCCTATATGCGATGCATGAGAGCGATTAACCATATCAATTGCATGAGTTCTCATTTTCCACGCAAGTAATTCACTGTTCACTTACACACTCTCTCTGATAACGCAAATCATGGTGTCAAGCATTTCTTTTGTCATTCCTGGATAAACTCCTATCCAAAAGGTGTTATTCATTATTGTATCCGTAACGGCAAGGTTTCCAACAACACGGTAGGCGTCGGTTCCTCGTATTGAGTCAAAACACGGGTGCTTTATAAGATTTCCTGCAAAAAGTGCTCGTGTTTGAATATTTTTGCTTTCGATTTTTTTTACCAGCTCAAAACGATTTACCGTTTCTTTGCACGTAATCAAAAATCCAAACCAGCTTGGATCACCATTTTTTACAGGTTCTGGGAGAATAATTTTATTTGAAAGATCTTTTAGCCCATCATACAGATACTGCCAGTTTTCTTTTCGCTTTTGCACAAAGAAGGGAAATTTTTCTAGCTGTGCACAGCCAATCGCTGCCTGCATATCAGTCGCTTTTAAATTATACCCAAAATGACTATAAACATATTTATGATCATATCCCAAAGGAAGCTCGCCGTACTGCTTATCAAATCGATGTTTACATAGATTATCAACGCCAGAAGGACAAACACAATCTCGCCCCCAATCACGCAAAGATCGAATTATCTTATGAAGCAAAGGATTTCGCGTATAAACAGCCCCTCCTTCACCCATTGTCATGTGATGCGGTGGATAAAAGCTACTCGTTCCAATATCGCCAATTGTGCCCGTAAACATTTTTTTCCCATCCATCGTATACGTAGAACCGAGTGCATCGCAGTTGTCTTCAACAAGCCACAAATTATGCTTTTTGCAAAACTCAGTTACTACTTGCAAATCAAAAGGATTGCCCAAAGTATGAGCAATCATAACGGCCTTTGTCTTCGAGCTAATTGCCATTTCTAGTTGACTGATATCTATATTATACTGCGGAATGGTAAGATCAACAAAAACAGGGATGGCTCCATATTGAAGAATAGGCGTTACCGTTGTTGGAAAACCACAGGCAACCGTTATAACTTCATCACCTGGCAAAATTTGTCGCTCTTTTAACAAAGGACTTGTTAAAGCCATAAATGCAAGTAAGTTGGCACTCGAGCCTGAATTCACTAGCGAGCAAAAGGGAATATCGAGATAGCTTCCAAGATCAGCCTCAAACTTATCAGTATAACGACCGCTTGTAAGCCAGAACTCAAGAGAGCTGTCGACAAGATTGAGCATTTCATTCTCATCAAAAACTCTGCTCGCATAAGATATTCTATCCCCTTCCTTGTACGCAGGGTTTTGCATATAGTTTTTATAATATTCTTTTACCGAGTTGAGTATTTGTGCAATTGCTTGCTCTTTGGTTTTATTTTCAAACATTAATCTTCCTTAATAAAAGCAAAATATTCTTTTATTTGCTTATCTGTTATTTCTGCGGCACTTACGCCATTATTCAAGTTTTTTTGCCATTCAACGACTTTTTCAATCGCAGTGCCGATACTCCAATTTTGCTTCCACCCGAGTATAGTTTTTGCGAGAGTACAATCGAGCTTCAAAAAATTAGCTTCATGAGGCCCACCATCACCCTGCATCCGCCACTTTAAATCATTGCCCCACTGAGAGCAAAAAAGCTCCACCAAGTTTCCTGTTGTTACACAACTTTCTTCGTTAGGGCCAAAATTATACGAGCCTGCAAAATCCTTATTTTCATATTGCTTTTCAGCAAGCAACAAATAGCCAGAAAGACATTCTAAAACATGCTGATACGGACGAGTTGAATGAGGATTTCTAATAGTTATCACATCGTTATTATTTGCAGCGGTAATACAATCAGGAATTATGCGATCCACTGCATAGTCGCCGCCACCAATAACATTGCCACTTCTTGCACTAGAAATTGCAACGTTGCTTTCTTCACCAAAAAAGGATTTTTTATAGCTATACGTTACCAATTCGCTGCAACTTTTGCTGTTTGAATACGGATCATAACCACAAAGATTTTCTGACTCGCGATAACCCCAATGCCATTCTTTATTTTCATAAACCTTGTCCGTAGTAATATTTATAAAACTTTTTACCGTTGGAGTTTTTCGCAAAGCCTCCAAAACATTTACCGTTCCCATAACATTTATTTCGTATGTCTTCAACAGGATTTTTATATGACGTGCGAACAATCGGCTGAGCTGCCAAGTGAAAAATAATATCGGGTTTTGCATTTTTGATAGCCAGGCTAAGGGACGTGCCGTCTCGAATATCTGCACTTATATGTGTAATATCATTTTTTGTTGATGTTTTTTCAAACAATGAAGGACTTTGTGCATCAAGCGAATAACCAGTAACATCTGCCCCAGCCATCAGTAAAATTCGTGTTAGCCAAGCTCCCTTAAAGCCAGTATGCCCTGTTAAGAATATTTTCTTACCTTTGTAAAATGCAAGATTCATCGCCACCTACCAAATTTTCCATGGAGCTTTATGTGCAGCCCAAAGACTGTTTAGCTCAAGTTTATCTTTTAGTGTATCCATAGGACGCCAAAATC
>JBOFTD010000155.1:0-6033 GCA_051651885.1 Treponemataceae bacterium | reverse complement strand
CTATCAGCATGGATGCTGGTAGATTACATTCCATGGAGGAACTTATGATCATCAATCACAACATGTCGGCTATGTATTCAAACCGTGTACTAGGAGTATCTGATGCTACAGTACAAAAGAATATGGAAAAACTATCATCGGGGCTAAGAATTAATCGTGCTGGTGATGATGCTTCTGGTCTTGCTGTATCTGAGAAAATGCGTTCTCAGATTCGTGGTCTTAACCAGGCTTCAGACAATGCTTCAAATGCAGTGAATTTTATTCAAGCAACTGAAGGATATTTGCAAGGTACAACTGATATTTTGCAACGTGTAAGAGAGCTTGCTATTCAATCAGCAAACGGTATTTACACTTCTGAAGACAGGCTTATGATCCAAGTTGAAGTATCACAATTGGTTGCGGAAATTGACAGAATTGCAAGTTCTGCACAATTTAACAGCATGAATATGCTTACTGGTCGTTTTGCTCAGCCTACTGGGGAAAATACAGTAAACGCTTCAATGTGGTTCCATATTGGTTCAAACATGGATCAACGAGTCCAAGTTTTTATCGGTACGATGACAGCGACAGCACTTGGGGTTCGAGCTGGAGGGTCAGAAGAAATTATGACACTTTCAACTCCTGATGAATCAAACCGTGCAATCAACACACTTGATGAGGCATTGAAAAAGGTTAATAAGCAACGTGCAGACCTTGGGGGTTACCAAAACCGTTTAGAGTCAGCTGTGCGAACGATTAATAATTCGGCTGAAAACCTCCAAGCTTCGGAATCACGTATCCGTGATGCTGATATGGCAAAAACAATGGTTGAGTACACCAAAAATCAAATTTTGGTTCAATCTGGAACTGCTATGTTGGCTCAAGCGAATAGTCGTGGCCAAAGCGTTCTTTCACTACTCAGATAGTGTAATATAATGGTAAAAAGTCTTAAAAAAGACTTTACAGGAAAGCTATAAAGCGATATACTTGTCTGTGTAGCTTTCCTAGCCATTATATTTGTGCTTGGTTTAGGAAGCACTGTTGATCTTTGAAAAACACCCTCCCTTGTGTATGAGACAGCAGGTATAAGAATTTTTATTTTAAAGTTTTTATATCTGCTGTATGAGACTAAAACAATTTTTTTGTTGTTGGCGCAAAAAGAAAAATTGCTCAGATTTCATATGCAGACGTAAGACAGGAAAGTCTTATGTTCATATAACACGGAGGGTTATCTATGATTATTAATCACAACATGAGTGCGATGTATGCAAACCGAACAGCTGGTGTTGCATACGATGGTGTCCAAAAAGACATTGAGAAACTTAGTTCAGGTTTGAGAATTAACCGAGGAGCTGATGATGCATCAGGCCTTGCAGTATCTGAAAAGATGCGTTCACAAATTCGCGGACTTAATCAAGCAAGTCAAAACATTCAAAATGGTGTTTCTTTCATTCAAACTGCCGAAGGATATTTGCAAGGTACAACAGATATTTTGCAAAGAATTCGTGAGTTGTCAGTTCAATCAGCAAATGGTATTTACACAAGCGAAGACAGAATGCAAATTCAAGTTGAGGTTTCTCAATTAGTTGCAGAAGTTGATCGTATTGCAAGCCAAGCACAATTTAACGGTATGAATATGCTTACTGGCGGTTTTGCAGATGAAACTGTTGGACGGGCAATGCAATTACAAGTTGGTGCTAATGTTGATCAAAACGCAAAAGTTTTTATCGGAACAATGACATCTTTATCATTAGGTTTGATGGGTGCTCAAGGAACACCAGATGAAAAGCTTGATATCACAACTTCTGATAATGCAAATATGGCTATTGCAACGCTTGACTCAGCTCTTAGAACTGTGACAAAGCAACGTGCAGATCTTGGTGCATACCAAAATCGTTTTGAAATTGCTCAAAAAAGTATTGATAATTCAGCTGAAAATCTTCAAGCTGCAGAATCACGTATTCGTGATACTGACATGGCAAAAGCTATGGTTGAATATACTAAAAATCAGATTCTTGTACAATCTGGAACAGCAATGTTGGCACAGGCAAATGGACGTTCACAAAACGTTCTAAGTCTTATTCGTTAGCTTGAGGTTAGCTCATTAAAGAGATTTCTGGATGTCATCTTTTAGTGAGCAAGCTTAGAAGAAATGCGCCGTTCTTCTAGGTTTTTTAGGAGGCACGCCCATGACTATTTTATCAAATTTAGTAGGGCAGCAAATGACCATGGATGGTCAGACACAACAGAGGATTAATCCTCAAGGTGTAACTGGTTCTGTCACAGAGGCAAAGCTTGATCTTGTAAAAAAAGAGGTTGAACAATCAAACGACCAATTTAATTTTTTGCAAAATAGTCCATTGTTTCAAGACAAAAAAATTCGCTATAGTATTAACGATGAGTTGAATCAAGTTATAATTAAGATAATTGATTCAAAAACCGATAAAATTGTAGAGGAGATTCCTTCTGTAGATATGCAAAAATTTTTGGTTACTTTCAGTGATCAAATCGGTTTGTTAATAAACAAAAAAGTGTAGCTGGCAGAGAAAATAAATGTAATGGCAGAAATTTCAATACCCGGCGTTAATGATAAATACAAAACACAAGACCTTGTAAAAAGTCTTATGGAAGTTGAAAAGCTTCCGCTAAAACGTGAGCAAGAAAGGATTGAAGGTTTTCGTTTTGAACAAGAAAGTTGGCGCCGAATTAATCAATTCATGGGCACTTTACGAGAAAGTGCTCGTGAATTATTTTCTTTTAATAATCCCTTTAACGACAAGCAAACAAATTCCTCAGACCCTTCTGTTCTTAGTGTAACAGCAACGCGTGATGCTAATATTGGAACACATAAAATTCAGGTTGAAACACTTGCTACTGCTGATAAATTTTTGTCTGCGGACATTGAAGCTAATTTTATCGTAGAAAAAGGAACCTATAGTTTTAGTGTTGGCGAAAAAGATATAAAATTCGTTTGGAAGGGCGGTCCTCTCGTTGATTTTGTTGATGGGATTAATAAACGCTCTTCGAATATTTTAAAAGCTTCGGTGATTGGCTCAAGTGGTGCAAAAAAAAATCTTCTTTTAGAATCGCTCGTGATGGGTAAAAACAATCCGCTTATTTTGAAAGACGATAGCGTGCTCTTTGCTGAAAATACCGGAATGATCAAGCAAGGAACGGTAAGTCAATCAGATATTTCGCTTATGCAATCAGTTTATTCATTGGAAGAAGTTGAAGGTTGGAGTGCAGAAAATACTGCATTAAAAAATGGCGGCCTGCATATCGCAAGTCAAAATGCAGCAGGAATTATAATCGATCAAAAAATAAATCAAAATCAAAAAATTCTTTCATTTTCGATTGAAAAAAAACAAATTCAACCGTTGCAAGAAGAAATTATTGATCAAGAAACTACTGATGAAGAAAAAAATCTTATCGCAGAGGAATCTATTTTAGAGCAAGAAAATGATAGCACAAGCGAGGCTTTAACAGCTTTGCCCGAAGCAAATCCGCTTGATCCTTTTTTGCAAATTAAAAATAGCGATATAGATTTTGCCACGCCTGAAGTTACGCAAAATGATGAAAAAAATAACGGTGCGGGAACTGTTTTTTTGCGGATGCGTGATGGACGGGAAATAGCAATTGATGAAAATTCTACTGGTGATGAAAAGCAAACGTTCGAATTACAACTCGATGATTTTGCTGAAGTTGCAGCAATTGTTGTAAAAAATAACTCGCCGGATGAAATATTACTTGTATCGGATGTTAGGTTAAAACCTGCACCGAATGCAAAGCCAGAAATAATTCCTCTCAATCCCATTAGTACAGCGGGTGATGCAGTTTTGAATTATCAGGGAATCAAAATGGTTCGCTCAAGCAACCAAATTGATGATGTAATTCCGCATTTAACGCTCAATCTCGAAGGAACAAGTGAAAAGCCGATAACTATCGATGTAAAAGCAAATTTAGAAGGCGTAAAAGATAGTTTAATCACCTTTGTCGGGCAATATAATCGACTCATCGCAGAAATTAATGTCGTAACGCAATCAAATCCCGCAATTATTAGTGAATTGCAATATCTTTCTGACACAGAACAAGAAGATGCTGAAAAGCGACTGAGTCTTTTTCAAGGAGATTTTAGTTTAACAAACAATAAGGCGACCTTGCAAAATATTGTTTCATCATCCTACGCACGGGATTTAAATCAAACGTATACACTTTTATCGCAAATTGGAATTTCGACAAAATCAAGTTCTGGCGGCATTACACAGTCTCAATTACGTGGCTATTTAGAAATAGAAGAAAAAAAACTCGACGATGCACTTGCGACAAATATGAATGAAGTGCGTAATTTATTTGGCTATGACTCAACAGGAGATTTGGTTTCTGATTCTGGAATTGGAGTTCTGATTGATAAGAATTTGCACGGATATTTACAAATTGGTGGTATTTTAACAACAAAAACACAAAACATTGATTCAAAAATTAAATCGAGCCAAACAACAATAACCCGCCTTGAACGTCAAATTGAAAGTAAGGAAGTTGAATTACGCAGGAAATACGGCCAAATGGAAAGCACGCTTCGAAATCTTGAAGGCCAATCAAGCTCTATTTCTAATTTTAACAAGAGCAATACTGGCAATTAAGCTTTTTTTTAAGAAGCGAATATTCGGATACTTGTTTTTGTGTGATCGTTATTATGATTTTTTTATTTTTTGTAAATAAATGATTTTAAAAATCAGTATACATTTCTAACTTTTTAATAGAGAAACTTTTTTCGAGAAAAATATTAAAACAACGATTAAAAGATTCTAAACTTTAATTAAGTTACTGTTCTGTCGACAAAATCTTTTTAATTTCATTCAAAAGTTGCGTATGTGTAGTAAGCGTTTTAAACTGAGAATATTGTTTTGCGATATGTTCGGGAGGGCAAAACAAAAAACCTTTTTCTGCCTGCGTAATCATTGCAAGATCATTAAATGAATCACCAGAGGCGATGACTTTAAGTCCCATAGACTGAAAAGCTTTGACTGCAAAGAATTTACCATTATCTTGGCGGAGCTGGTAATCGATAATATTATTTTTTTTATCAATAACAAGCGAATTACAAAATAGTGTTGGATAGTTTAATTTTTTCATCAAAGGCTGAGCAAATTCGGCAAAGGTATCTGATAAAATAACGAGCGGACATAAAGAGCGAAGTTCTTGTACGAAATCAAAGGCAGTGTCAAACGGCTCAACACACTCGATAATAGATTGAATATCGCTTAATGACAAATTATGCTTGGACAAAAGAGCGATTCGCTTTTTCATAAGTACATCATAATCACTGATATCTCGAGTCGTTAGTGCTAAATCTGAAATACCCGTTTTTTTTGAAACCTCAATCCATATTTCTGGAACTAAAACTCCTTCTAAATCTAAACACGTAATTATCATAACATCCTCCTTTTTTGAGTGTAGCAAATTTTGTAACAATGTACAATTAATTTTTTTGATTTTCCACCCTTCTGTGAATACTAGTATTGACTATTAATTTATTTTCTGTTACCATAAATTCAACAAGTCAATTCTATTCTATAATGAAGGCTAATCAATACAACTAATCAATACAGATCTTATCTATTTACAAAGGATAAATTTATTATACACGTTAAAAACGATGGAGAATTTTAATGCCAATAATTCGTAAGGCTTCAAAGGAAAAGCTAGAAGAAAATCAACCACAGCTTGATTTTGAACCAAAACAAGACATTCCAACTGAAACTGCTCCTGTAGAGCAAACTGAAATTAGACAAATTACTGAAGAACAACCGATTGCACAGCCTGAAGTTTTGGCTGAAGCGACACAAGAAGTAGCTGCTGATCCTGTGAAAAAGATTGTGCGTCCAAAAGTTAAGAGGGTAACCAACAATAATCAAGCGGGAGCATCTGTTCCTAGGGAAAATACGGTGCGTGAGCCACGAGAACAACGTGACCAAAGAGAGCCACGTGAGCTGCGAGACCAAAGACGCCCTCAAAATAATCGAGATACACGTAATCAAAATGCTCGTCCGCAAA
>JBOFTD010000154.1:0-3106 GCA_051651885.1 Treponemataceae bacterium | reverse complement strand
TACAATTTATGCTTAATGCACAAGAATATGAAATCGATGTTTCCCCACAAGAGAGACTTGTTTCTGTTTTGCGTAATCATTTTGAGCTGTGTGAAACAAAAAATAATTGTGATGAAGGGATTTGCGGATCATGTAGTATTCTACTTAATAATAAAATTGTGCCGGCGTGTCTCATTCCGATAAGCACAATGCACGGTGCACAAATTATAACAATAGAATATTTTAAAACGACAAATGACTATACTCCAATTCAAAACGCTCTAACATTTTGCGAAATAGAGCTTTGTGCTTCTTGTATGCCTTTGATTGTTTTTATCACTCATGAATTTATTACAAAAAATAAAAAAATATCCGAGCAACAAATTAAAAAAAATCTAGCTTCTTATCATTCGCACTGTGTTGATTGGCAGACAATGCGAGATTTGATATATAGTGCGTACACCTACAAACAAAGGCAAGACCATGAGTGAAAAAAATACTTGCTTTTTTGCACGAAATATTTCAGAGCTCACATATCACCTAAAAAATATTCCTGATTTGGAAATTGTTGCAGGTGGAACACAGTTTATGCGGGATAAAACCTCCTTTCCGTGCAAATTTATTTGCATAAATACTATTCCAGAATTGATGAATATTAAAAAAAATGAACGTTTGATTGAATTCGGCTGTGCGATTCCGATTGGAAAAATTGTGGATTTAGAAACAAAACGAATGCCTAAAATTTTTTTACATGCTCTTGAATCAATAGGGAATTTGCCCCTAAGAAATATTGCAACGCTTGGTGGAAGTATTTGTGCAAAGGGATTTCATCATACGATTTATGCCTCTTTAATTGCTCTTGACGCAAGGCTTGAGCTTCGAAATCACAGTGATTCTATGAGTCTATCTCTTAATAAGTTTGATGCTCTTCCTGCAGGCTATTTTTTATCAAAAGTTCGAATTCCCCTTGAAGATTGGGATATTGAAGTATTTGAGCGACTTGGATCTCAGAATAAAATTGATTGTAATACCGCAGCCTTTGCCTTGCTTGTAAAAATAAATAAAAATATTCTTGAGGATTTACGAATTGCTTTTGCTGGTGGATTTTTATTTCGTAGTCGTCAATTGGAAAATATTTTAATTGGCAGCAAGCTGCCGCTAGCAAAGAAACAGATTCAGGATTTTTTGATTGATGCAGATACTTATTTTTTAGATTATCTTACTTCTAATAAATTTGTTATAAATGATATGACAAGGCAACAATTTTTAAATTTGATAAAAAAAGCACTTTTACCTTTATTATAATCTTTGTAAAAGCTTGAAAAAATAAAATCGTAAGACTTTGAATTGGTTGACGAATACACTAATTTTTTATATATTAAATATACACTATTTTATAAAAAATATTGTGAAAATTAATTTTTGCAATATTATTATTTCCGGAGGAAAATATGAAAGTAAAACCATTAGCAGATCGAGTTTTGATAAAAACTGAAAAAACTGAAGCTAAAACTGCAAGTGGCATTATTATTCCTGATACTGCACAGGAAAAAACACAACAAGGTACTGTAATCGCTGTTGGTGATGGTACTGAAAAAGAAAAAATCACGGTGAAAGTTGGTGATGTGGTAATGTACGACAAATATGCAGGAAGTCAAATTAAAATTGATGGTGATGAATGTTTGATTGTACGTAATGCAGACCTTATTGCGGTACTTCAAAAATAATTTTTATTTGTGCTGCCAAAACTACGAAACAGTTTTGGCAGCAATTTTTTTAGAATCCGTGTTAGAGCAGAGTACTGCAAAATAATGAAGAATTATTGCTAAAATAGTTTGACATATTTTTTTTTTTTTGATAAGCTTTAAAAAATCAAGGGTTCGTAGCTCATCTGGATAGAGCAACTGCCTTCTAAGCAGTAGGTAGGGGGTTCGAGTCCCTCCGGACCCGGTCTTTTTTATTGTTTTTGTCAAATTTTCTTAAATAATCATTAAATGATTTAAAATCGTAATATAATTTTCAAAATTAAATGTAATGATTGGATTGTTTTATAACTTTTACATCATTCTCATATTGAGAGAAGTTTTTTACAAGAGAACATTCATTATTCGGATTAAGTAAATTACTGCTTTTATTGCAAAAAAATGGTAAATGCGGTATACTTGATACTAATGGAGACTCGTTTATGTCTTTTTTACAATCAGCTTTTTGGGCACAGTTTAAGTCTCAGCATGGATGGCAGGTGCAGTCGATTACTTTGCACGATACTTCTAAAATAACAATTTTTTTACGAACTTTTTTTAAGTTTTTTTCTATTGCATATATTCCGCATGCACCGCAGTTTGAGGGTATGGTTTTTTTTGCTCATATTAAAGACCATGAAAATTATTTTGCAAAGATGAAGCATTGCAAACATGATTTACAAAAATACTTACCCAAAAATACTTTTTGCCTTCGCTTCGACCCTCTTCTTGAATGTGATTTGGACACTTCGCTGCGATCTAACGTGCAGCCATATCTTAAAGGAACGGGGATAAAAAAAGCTTTAGTAGATATTCAACCACCAGATACCGTAATTTTAGATTTGAGTAAAACTAAAACTGAGGCTGAGCTTCTTTCTGGCATGAAAAGTAAGTGGCGATATAATATTCGTCTTGCTGAAAAAAAAGGCGTAATAATTCGTAAAGGTCTTTCTACGGAAATCAGCATTTTTTATGATTTGTATAAACAGACGGCCAAACGAGATGGTATTGCAATTCATAACGAACAATATTATCGTGATTTATTTGAATTAGCACAAAAAAAAGATATATCGACAAAGCTTTTTCTCTATATTGCCGAATATGAAAAAGAGCCGCTTGCTGCTATTATTGTTTTGCATAATGAGGGCGAGGCGGTGTATTTATATGGGGCTTCTTCTAATGAAAAACGTAATTTAATGCCTGCGTATTTATTGCAATGGGTGGCAATTAAGGATGCAAAAGAGAGTGGTTGTGTGCAATATGATTTTTACGGTATTCCTCCTACTGATGATATAAATCATCCCATGCATGGTTTGTATCGATTTAAAACAGGTTTTGGCGGGCGCATTGTGCATCGTGTAGGAAGTTTTGATATTCCTTTTTCT
>JBOFTD010000153.1:0-1789 GCA_051651885.1 Treponemataceae bacterium | reverse complement strand
AGCTCTACTGAAAATCCTGCAACCGATCGTTCATGTGAAAAATAATCGTACTGCAAACTTCCACCCAGCGGAAAAGTAATATCATAATCTAAATTGAGCGTTTGATATGGCGGATACATTCCTGCAAAAATATTTGCGTAAAGGTCGTGCTCTGCAAAACTTGAGGAAAGGCTAAAAATGAGCAAGCCAAAAATTATCGTGTTTTTTTTCATATTATCGTTCCACAATACCTAAATCATGCAAAAAGGTCAATCTACAAATTCCGCTGTGCCGCTCGCTCAAAGAAAGTAATGAACGAGTGAAGTCCATTTTGAATTCCCTTTGATAATTCTTGTAAATATTTTTCATCATTTAAAAGCACGGCTTCATCAGGATTACTAATAAAGCCCATTTCGACAAGCACGCTTGGCATATTTGCATTACGCACCACAAACCATTCTTCGGCTTTTACGCCACGGTTGACACTTTTTTTTCCAATTTCTGCATCCATGCCATCTAAAATAAATTTTGCAATCAAAATACTTTCTTTAGTAAACTCTTCTTCTAGCATTGAGTTCAAAATGGGGTGCAGGTTTTCATCTACGCCATCGCTATCAAGCACGTTTCTTCTGTATCCTGGGCTTAAATACCATACTTCAAAGCCTGAGGCTTTTTTGTCAAAGGCTGAGTTTGTGTGAATTGACACGTACAAAATCGCTTCGTCAGATTCAAGCGGGATAGCATTTGCAATTTCAACGCGTTGCTCCAGCGTTAAAAAAATATCGCTATTTCTTGTCATTCTGATTTGCTTATTCGGATAAACGTTTTTTAATCCGTGAAAGAGTATTTCGCTCACCTTAAGATTTATATCTTTTTCGTAAATTTTGGTTTTTTTATCAGAAACGGTAATATTTCCCACCGCTCCAACATCGCGCCCTCCGTGTCCTGGATCAATTAAAATCGCTCCAATTTTATACGTTCCCCCAGGGATTGTTGGCATGAGTAAATTTTCTGCTCGTTTAAAAAAATCTTGCGAAATAAAAACGGTGCCATCAACCATTTTTGGCGGATCGATGATTTCCATTTTTTTGTAGTTGATAAGCATAATCGACTCATCAACTTTAAAGTGAAGCTGATTGCCGTTTTTTAATAACACCGCCGAGGCAGAAAGCGGTTCCCACAAAAGTTCTGCTTTTAATGAGTTTGCTGCCTCAACCAACGAAACGGGAGCTGCAAAAACTCCTGCAAAAATTACTGTAAAAGTAATTACAAGAAATATTTTTTTCATAAGTGACAATCCTTTTCACGTATATGATTTATATTAATAAATGACTCATCCGTAAGTCATGTTTATTGCTCAAAATAGCAAATTTATAATTTTGCTCTCTTATTTATCGGCAAGGTATAGAATTCCCTGCAAGCCTCCACGAAAAAAAATGTTTAAAAATTGCTTAAGGGGCAGTTTTTTTTTGTTTTTATTGATTGATTCAAATTGTTCAAAGGCTGTTTGCATCGATTTTTTATTCCAATCAAAGGAATTTTGTGCAATTTCTTCCATAAAAGAGGGTAGTTGATTTTTAATCGGTTTTGAAAGATCAATATGCTCCTCATCTGATAAGGCTTCAATTTTTTCTATAATTTTTTTATCAACATTGTACGCACAAGGGGGAAAGTCCGTTTTATTTGAAAAAAAATTTTCTGTTTGCTCATTTGGGCATTCAAGGTGTAGCGTAATTTTTTGCACTGCATTTTCTGATGCAAAGATGGCCTCAGGTATCGAAGCGGCTTTTGAAATTACGTTGCCACATTT
>JBOFTD010000152.1:0-8637 GCA_051651885.1 Treponemataceae bacterium | reverse complement strand
ACAAACAAGCAAAAGTCCAAATGTTACACTGCGAGATTCTGGAGTCAGATTAGCAAAAACGACCGGAATTAACAGTAAAGATAAAAGGCCGATTAAAACGGCACCAAGTCCAAAAAAAGGAGAGCCTGATAAAATCCAGCGGGCTTGATCACGCGCTTCATCAAGACGATTTGCACCAAGTGTTCCGCCAACAATCACTCCTGTTGAGGTAAAAATGCCGCCAATGGCAATAAAAAAAAGATTTGCAATATTAAATCCTGCAGCCATTCCAGAAACAATTTCAGATCCTCCACGACTATTGTATAAAGCTGTGGTAATCGTTTCTGAAAAAACCCATGTCATTTCTGTAATGAGAATTCCAATCGATTTAGAAAAAATATTTGCGATCAAGGCAAACTTCACTTTGAAAATATCAACTACTCGTGTAGTAAATGATGGCTGATTTTTTGCCATGTAAACTAAAAAAGCGATCATTTCAACCGTTCTTGCAATAATGGTTGAAACAGCAGCTCCTTGCACCTCAAGACGAGGAGATCCAAAGTTACCATAAATAAAAAGATAATTGAAAAAAGTATTAATCAAGCCTGCAGATACAGAAATAATAAGCGGTGGTTTTACCAAGCCAATTTCGCGCATTGAAGAGCTAATCGAACTTGAAATGACGGTTGGAATCCATGAAAACGTTAAAATCTTCATGTAAAGTTCACCTTGCTGCAGAATAACATCTCGCTCTGAATTACCATGGAGCATAATTGACATCATTTCTTTTGAATAAAAAAAGGAAAAAAAGGAAAAAATTGATCCGAGAAAAAGCGTGATAATCAGTTTAAAACGAAAGGTTTGTTGCATGCCATTTTTATCTTTTGCCCCATTAAACTGCGACATAAAAATCCCACTTGACATAAAAACAGTATTCATCAAAACTAAAAAAATAAAATTAATTTGCCCTGCAACATTTACGCCAGACATTTTAATATCACCGAGCCCTGCAACCATAAAATTATCTATCAGCGAAACAAGACTTTGTAAAAGTTGCTGAAGCATGACAGGCAATGCAATAAGAAGGCATTTTTTATAAAAATGAAGAGGCCCAAAAAGCGGTTTGTGTAGAGCTAAATTTGACATATATTCCTTATTTAGCAATGTATGACAACTAAGATTTTTAGTCAATTACTTTCAAATTAAAACTATGATATTAATTTTTCTCTCTTTATTTTTTCGTTCAGATTATTTTTAATTTTTCCTATGACATACTTGCACAAAATGATATATTGTGTTATTGTCTTCAAATTAAAATTAAAACACAATATATAGTTGTTTTATCTTTGTAAAGAAAATCCCGACAATCAGTATTTTGCAAAAATAAAAGCTAGAGAAGGTTATCATGCGTTGTCCGTTTTGTGGAAGCCTTGAAGATAAGGTTATTGACTCACGAGTTATGTCGGCTGGAGAGAATATTCGTCGTCGTCGTGAGTGTTTATCTTGTAATTATCGCTTTACCAGTTATGAATATATAGAAGAAAAACCCTTTATTGTGGTAAAACGAAATGGTCGGCGTGAACCGTTTGATCGCTTAAAGCTTGAAAAAGGAATTACGCGTGCGTTGGAAAAACGATCAATTTCATCAGAAGAGATTGAGAATATCGTTAATGAAGTTGAACAAAATGCCATTATGACGGGTAAATCAACACGAGAAATTTCAACAGCACAGCTTGGGGAATTAGTCTTGGAAATGCTTAATAAAACAGATAAGGTTGCCTACATTCGCTTTGCATCGGTTTATCGGCACTTTGAAAACTTAGAAGAATTTATTACTGAAGTTAAAAACCTAGGGGGAAAGGAATGAGTGAGAAGGCATTATTTACGGACATGAAAACGTGCGTATCAAGTAGTGATTTTCCAGTTAAAAATATTGTCAAGCGAAGTGGCGAAGTAAAAGAATACGATGCTTCAAAGATTACTGTGGCAATCAACAAGGCGATTGAAGCGGTCGAAAAAAAGGGCAATCTTGAAAAAGCAAAAGAGTTTACTCGTCAAGTTGAAGTAAAGCTTCTTGAAATGATGGGTGCTCGTCACGCCAATTCTATTCCCGCAATAGAAGAAATTCAAGATATTGTTGAGTGCGTTTTAATAGAAAACAAAGCTGTGCAAATTGCCAAAACATATATTTTATATCGATCTCGCCATGAAGCCTTGCGTGACACTAAAAGTCTTATGCTTGATATTAACACTACAATGGATGGATACTTAAGTCAGTCTGACTGGCGAGTAAATGAAAATGCAAATGTCAATTTCTCGCTCGGGGGATTAATTTTACATAACTCAGGTACAATTACGGCAAATTATTGGCTTAAAAATATTTATTCAGAGCAGGTTGCAAAAGCTCATCAAACAGCAGCTTTTCACATTCATGACTTGTCGATGTTTTCAGGCTATTGTGCAGGCTGGTCGATTCGCCAGCTTGTAGCAGAAGGCTTAGGCGGTGTTCCTGACAAAATCACGTCAACTCCCGCAAAGCATCTTTCAACGCTCATTCAACAAATTGTCAATTTTTTAGGCATTATGCAAAATGAGTGGGCTGGAGCACAGGCTTTTAGTTCCTTTGACACCTACCTTGCGCCTTTTATTAAAAAAGACAACTTGACAGAAAAAGAGGTTCGCCAGTGCATTCAAAGCTTTATTTACGGCGTTAATACCCCGAGTCGCTGGGGATCACAAGCGCCGTTTACCAATATCACGCTTGACTGGACGGTTCCCGAGGACTTAAAAAATAATAAAGCGGTGGTTGGCGGGCAAGAAATGGATTTTACCTACGGAGATTGCAAGGGTGAAATGGACATTTTGAACAAGGTTTTTATTGATTTGATGATTGAAGGGGATGCAGCTGGAAGGGGATTTCAGTATCCGATTCCAACGTACAATGTAACAAAGGATTTTGATTGGAATAGCCCGAATGCAAAGCTTTTGTTCGAAATGACTGCACGCTATGGAACGCCGTATTTTCAAAATTTTATTAACTCTGATTTAAACCCGGGTGATGTTCGCTCAATGTGTTGTAGGCTTCAGCTTGATAAACGGGAGCTACGAAAACGTGGTGGTGGACTTTTTGGCTCGGATGAGTTTACAGGATCGCTTGGCGTTGTTACGATTAATATGCCACAAATTGGCTATTTAGCAAAAAATGAGGCGGACTTTTTTGCTCGTCTTGATTACTTAATGGATTTGGCAAAAGAAAGCCTTTGTGCAAAACGCAAAATTGTGCAACGCTTGCTTGATAATGGCCTTTTCCCCTATACTCGACGTTATTTAACAACCTTTGATAATCATTTTAATACCATTGGCTTGTGCGGAATGAATGAATGTTGCAAAAACTTTTTGCAAGAAAGCATTGTTGAGCAAAACGGAAAGCTTTTTGCGGAGAAAGTGCTTAATCATATGAGGGATCGCTTGGCAGATTATCAGGAAAAAACAGGCGAGTTGTTCAATCTTGAGGCAACTCCTGCAGAAAGCACCTCCTATCGTCTTGCTCGCCATGACAAAAAAAATTATCCAGACATTATTGCTTCAGGGGAAGATCAGCCGTACTATACAAACTCAAGCCAGCTTCCTGTTGATTACACGAGCGATATTTTTGAAGCACTCGATCATCAAGAAAGCTTGCAAACAAAATATACAGGCGGAACGGTTTTTCATACTTTTTTGGGCGAGGCGATAAAAGACTGGAAGGCGTGCCAAGATTTGGTAAAAAAAATTATGACCAATTATCGCATTCCCTATTTAACGATTTCTCCAACTTTTTCAATTTGCCCTATTCATGGGTATTTAACAGGGGAGCATTTTGAGTGTCCGCATTGTCGCCTTGAAAAAGAGAGCGAATTAAAACAAAAATTGAATGTGCTTGAGCAAGAAAGAGCTAGTGCTAGCACAACTGCTAGCAGCAAAAGCTAAGCAACTGCTGCGAGCAAATAATAAAAATAAATGGGAGTAAAAAAATGAGATCACTTGAGCAAATTGATGCAGACATTGCACAAACAAAGGCGGCTTTACAAAATGTAAAGGGCACACAAACTGAAGTATATGCACGGATTGTAGGATATTACCGCTCTGTGCGAAACTGGAATTGCGGCAAGCGTGATGAATACAATCATCGAAAACTTTTTGAACATGATACAAACTCTGTTCTTGACACGGTCGCAACTTCTTGCTTTTCCGCAGCTACAGAATCTATTGTTACCGAAAAACCTCGCTTGACTATCGTACATACTGATAATACTTCTAATATTGCAAGTTTTGAAATGTTTGTGCGAAAAACATGCCCTAATTGTCCTGCGGTAAAAGATTATTTAGAGCTCTCAAATGTAAAAGGGATCACGATTGATGTTGATTCAACAGAAGGCTATGCTCGTGCGATTGATTTAGGTATTTTTTCTGCTCCCACCGTCGTGTTTTACGATAATAATCAAAAAGAAATCTCTCGATCTCATTGCGTTGCTGAGTTAGAACAAATTATTCCGCTAAAACATACTAATAAAAGAGAAGATTTTTTGAAAGAAAGCTCTCTTTGTGCATCTGTTTAAAGTGTCGTAAATACTTTTATCTCTAAACAAAATAAAAAGCCCTTGTGATTTAACTCTATTTTTTGTACACTAAAACAATGAACAAAAATATTGAGGTCTTTGAAAATCTGCCTGTTTTACATTCTATTTTTAAAATGGCAGTTCCTAATATGGTGGGAATGCTGATTGTTATTGTGTATAACATTGCAGATACAATGTTTGTTGGCTGGACAGGTGATGCGAATCAGGTTGCAGCCGTTTCACTTGCCATGCCTGTTTTTTTACTTTTAATGGCGTTCGGTAATATTTTTGCAGTGGGTGGCGGCTCTCTGATTTCTCGCACCCTTGGCGAAAAAAACTTTGCCAAAGTTAAACACATATCTTCTTTTTGTGTGTATAGTTCTGCGGGAATAGGACTTGCATCAATGATTATCTATTTTTTTGCAAGCCAGCCTATTCTTTCTCTTATTGGAACAAGCGAAAATACCTTGGGTTTTGCACAGTCCTACCTTAATTGGATTGCACTGGGCTCAGTTTTTATTGTCTTACAATATGCTCTGGGAGGAATTATTCGCTCTGAGGGCGAGGCAAAAAAAGCCGTTAAAGGGATGATGATTGGAACAATAATCAATATTGTCCTTGATCCTATTTTTATTTTGACCTTAGGTTGGGGAGTAACAGGGGCTGCAATTGCAACGGTTATCGGAAACCTTTGTTCCTGCTTGTATTATTTTTCTTATTTTCTAAAAAAAAGACGCTACTTTCAGTTGATATAAAAGATTTTGTCCTTGATAAACAGATTATCAAAGTGGTTATTTCGATTGGAGTGCCCGCTTCTTTAATTAATATTTTGATGAGCCTGTCAAATATCATTATGAATATTTTTTTAGTCGCCTATGGGGATGCACCAGTGGCTGCAATGGGCGTTGCAATGAAGGCAAATATGCTTTTAATCTTATTGCAAATTGGATTAGGCGTTGGTATTCAGCCACTTATTGGATATAACTACGGAGCAAAAAACTTCAAACGCCTCAGAAGTATTATGAAAGCAAGCTCTATTATAAGCGTGATTCTTGGTAGCACTCTTACCGCCTTGTACGCCGTTTTTGCGCCGCACATTGTAAAAGCCTTTATTTTGGATGATTCGGTGTTGCATTACGGCACAATGTTTTTGCGTGTACTCATCTTTGTTGGCCCTTTTATTGGCATTTTATTTGTCATACAATTTTCCCTACAAGCAATGGGTAAATCATTGGCTTCCTTATTTTTAGCAATTGGCCGGCAAGGCTTTATTTTTGTACCCGTTGTTGTTCTTGGCAATAAATTTATAGGACTTGAAGGCATTGTGTGGGCACAACCCATGGCTGATTTTATTAGTCTTTTTACAGGATTAGCTGTTTTCTTACACTTTAACCGAAAAGAAATGAAACACTTTGAGTAGTCGCTCCAGTGATGAATAGCTCTAGCTATAGAGGAACTATTTTTTTTAACTTTTTTAGTAAAACTTATTTACGAAATGTCATTCTTTTGTATAATGAATGTACCATTAACGTATGAAATAAATCAACTTAAAGATGTTTATCTTTGTTATACTAATCAGGTCATACAAAGTAAATCTTCATTGAAGCTTTGATGAATATACCGTATGTAAACAATTTTTAAACAGAAAGGAAAGATACATGAAACGAATTCTAATTTCAATAACAAGCGTTTTGCTACTTGCATGTATGATTGTAAGTTGTGAAAAATTAGCTAATGGCGATTTTGAAATAAACATAGGTCTAAAGCCATTGGAAGTCGGAACTCCCATCGGAAAATCATTCTATGGCACTATTGACGGTGGATATTTTATCTTTGATGAGAAGGTAGAAGGAGATTTTCGCTATAGAGAAAAGAGATCTGATATAGTAGTAGGAAAATATTCTTGTAACGACAACCAATTGACTTTCGAATTGTTATTTAGGAATATGAATCCTCGATCAAGCCTTATTAAAAATAAAGGCTTCTTAAATGGTACAACACTTACCATTACTGAAGATATAATGGAAGGCCCTGTGTTACTAATACCTGCAGGAAATTACGAAAAAGTTGAAATGGAAGCTGACTCAAAAGATTAATTCCAACCCACATACATTACTATGGAGCTTTACTAGTATAGACATGCTTCCTTTACTGGGTGAAGGGTCTCACCTTTACTAGCTTCGACATCATCCCTTTACTAGGGTAGACTTACCTCTTTAAATTCGTAGAGAGGCTCCTCTTTTATTCGTGTGGAGGTTCTTCCTTTATTAGGTGGTATGTATCACCATTACTATGGAGAACTTTGTTAGTAATACTATAAGGAAATCATTTATACTACTATAAGCACACTCTTTATAGTATTATAAGCACTTCACTAGAAGTAGTATAGACGTGCTTCCTTTACTAGTATGGACATGCTTCCTTTACTGGGTGAAGGGTCTCACCATTACTAGGTGAAGGGTCTCGCCATTACTAGGTGAAGGGTCTCGCCATTACTAGGTGAAGGGTCTCGCCATTACTAGGGTAGACTTACCTCTTTTATTCATATGGAGAGTATCGATCCATTACTATGGAGAGTATCGATCCACTACTATGGAGAGTATCGATCCACTACTATGGAGAGTATCGATCCACTACTATCTTGGACGTCCCCCCTTTACTAGTATGGATGTCCCCCCTTTACTATCTTGGACGTCCTCCCTTTACTAGTATGGACGTGCCTCTTTTATTCGTGTGGAGGCTCCTCTTTAATTCGTAGAGAGGTTTGCCGTTACTAATGCTATAAGGAAATCATTTATAGTACTATAAGCGTACTCCTTATAATGCTAGTATTGCTCTATCGGTGGGGCTTAGGGGATAACAAAAAAGACAGCCCGAAGACTGTCTTTTTAATTATCTGTGGTTTATACCACTGTACAAAACCACTCTTACTCTAGCAATTTATTTCTTGGTATATTCTATATACTTAGTAGACCAAGAACATGGCTAAAACCAGTTTCATAGTCTACCTTTAGGCTCTTGTGCCCAGTCTGGTTTTTCCTCTCCCCATTTAGGTTCCAGTCCATTTTCTGGAACATACCATTTTTCAGGCCAACTAGGGGGCTTAGTTTCGTGTTTGGTAAAAAGCTTTGCATCTTGTGCTAAAGCATAAAAGCTTTCATATCCAATTGTTTTAACAGTAAGAGGAATCCATACTTGCTTTAAATTTTTTGCACCATAAATACTAATAGACTCTATGGTTTCAACACTATCAGGGACAGCAAAGGATGTTCTAGTATCAGCATTTGGATAAGTTTTTAAGGTTTTCATATCAATAGTATAGAGAACCTTATCATTAACCGTGTAACTAGTATTTAAAGGATCTATAGTAATCTCGTCTAGTTTATTATTAGTAAATGCTCCATATTCTATATTTTTTATACTTTTGGAAATATAAAGCTTACCTTCAATATGCTGGTGGCAAAAAGCATGATTTCCAATAGATTCGATCCCTTCATTAAGAACAAGATTAGTCATCTTTCCATCATCTGCATAAAAAGCACGTTCTCCAATAGTTTTAATATTTTTTCCCATTGTAACACGCGTTAGATTTATATTTTGATGAAAAGCCCTATCAGCAATTGCGGTAACGGGAATGCCATGTAATTCATCAGGGACTACAAGCTCTGTTAGAGTCGTTAGTGTTCCAAGTCCAGTAAGAGTAAGGGTTATTGGGTCGCCTTCGCCTTCCTCTTCACGAGTGGATTTCAACTTACTTACGTTGCGTGCTTTAGTTACTGGCACGTTACGTGCATTACGTGTGATCCCTCCGTCGTCTACCTCAAGTCCCTCTAGTTTATACGAAAGTCCTGTTACCGTAAGGCTAACCGTTTTTGTTACATTCCCTGCCTCAAAGGTAATCGTTACGGGTGAAATGCTTCCTGAAATCCCCTCCACAATAAAGGTTCCCTTTTCATCTTCATCTTCATAAACGATGGCACTATTTTGATCAGAAATATCAGGAACAATAGAAGCAATTGCCTTATCTGGCACTCTTTCCACTGTAATACTCGCTGTCTTT
>JBOFTD010000151.1:0-11500 GCA_051651885.1 Treponemataceae bacterium | reverse complement strand
AATAGAAAGCGAAGAGATTATTTCATCGTTACTCCCATTGCGAACAAAAAAAAATTCTTGACGAAGCAAACGATGCTCCAAAAGAGCCATTATATGTAAAAATTGCAAGGGAATTTAATTCTGATACGTTCGCAGCCCTCGATACCGAAGAAAGCATTGAAGAGCCGACAGTCGAGAATCCACCAATCGATGAGGATGACAGCGAATATGATTTGTTAGCCGACGATGATAATGAAGTATTAATAGAAGATAATTATGAATCGCCTGCCGCACAACAAGAAATAGTGCAGGAAGAAAAAGAAGATATCGTGTTTCTGAACCTTAAGCGAGATAATAATGAAATAGCAACGGAAGAAATACAAGTTTTTGAAGATGATTTTGATGAAAACGAACTTTTCGAGCAAAATTTTTCTGATGAGAATGATGACACTGAGGCCATTATGCAGGAAACTCTTTTGGACGAAGATATGAAAAATGCATTTGAAGAAGATTTTTCCGTTGGAAATGAAACATTTTTTATCGAAAACGATACATTTGAAAATGAAATCATAACGGAAGAAAATTTGATTAGTGTAGAGGAAAGTTTGTCGCTAAACAGTCCTTTTGTTGAACAAGAAATTGATGATGACAATGAAATCGATTTAAGCGTATTAAATTTTGCCGAAAATCAAACGATTGCTGAGGATGAAAAAAAGAAAACCTGCCCCGAGCATATTGATCCTATCATTCAGCATATCAGTGAAAAGCAAAGCTATGCAAATTATTATGTTCCGACTGAGGGGATTTTAAATACCTATCCTGATGGGGAATATTGGGTTATTGACTCTGCAACTCAGCATGCAGGGCGCGTTTTGAAAGAGACGCTCAGTGAGTTTAAAATCAAGGCAGAGGTTACAGGCATTCGCAAAGGGCCTGTCATTACTATGTTTGAAATACTGCCCGCTCCTGGGGTAAAGCTTGCAAAAATCGTTGGCTTACAAGACAATATTGCACTTCGCTTGGCAGCATCAAGTGTGCGAATTGTTGCCCCCATTCCAGGAAAGCACGCCGTTGGCATTGAAGTGCCAAATAAAGACCGTGCAATCGTAAGCTTTAAGGAATTAATCGAGACTGATACGCCGTCGTTCAAAAAAATGGAAATCCCTGTGGTACTGGGCAAAGATATTTCAGGGGAGGCACAACTGCTAGACCTTGCAAGCACGCCCCATTTGTTAATTGCAGGATCAACAGGAGCAGGAAAGTCCGTTTGTGTAAACAGTATGATTTTATCAATCCTGTACAAGCGATCCCCGCAAGAAGTTAAAATGATTTTAATTGATCCAAAGATTGTTGAGCTAAAGCTTTATAACGATATTCCCCACTTGTTGACGCCTGTTATTACCGAGCCTAAAAAAGCCTTTCAAGCCTTGCAATATTGCTTGTGTGAAATGGAGCGTCGCTATTCCCTGCTTGACCGATTAGGCGTTCGTGATATTAAAAGCTACAACAGGCGTATTGTAGAGCGTAGCATTGCACAAGAAAAGCTACCGTACATAGTGGTAATTATCGATGAGTTTGCAGACCTTATGGCTACTACTGGCAAGGAGTTAGAATCAACAGTTGCACGACTTGCAGCAATGAGCCGAGCGGTTGGAATTCACATTGTTCTTGCAACACAGCGCCCATCAATTGACGTTATCACAGGTTTAATCAAGGCAAATATTCCGTCACGTATTGCGTTCATGGTTGCATCAAAAATGGATAGCCGCATTATTATTGACCAAATGGGGGCAGAAAAACTGCTGGGCAAAGGTGATATGCTCTATGCCTCCGCCATTGATCCCTTCCCTTCTCGTATTCAAGGCACCTTTGTCTCTGAAGATGAGGTTGAAAAAGTGGTTGAGTTTGTTAAGGGGTATGGCGAGCCTGAGTACATTGACGATGAGATTTTCGTTGATGATGAGGATGAGGGAATTGAGCCTGTTTTGTATGCGGAAGGAGATGACCCGCTTTATGACAAGGCCTTAGAAATCGTTGTTCAAGCAGGAAAAGCCTCAGCCTCGTATATCCAACGCCGACTAAAAATTGGCTATAACCGAGCAGCACGCCTTGTTGAACAGATGGAAGAAAGAGGGATTGTAGGGCCTGCAAACGGATCAAAAGCCCGCGAAATAATCCACATGCCACAAAAAGAGATTTTTAGATAAAAATAATCTAATCGATTAGCATTTTACTCATAAACTCTTTTAGGCTATAATATTATAAAAAATAAACTACGGAGTTAAAATGAATTTATTGCAACAAATACAATTTGCACTTGCAGGCACAGGATTTACCTTTTTTATGACTGTTTTAGGTGCAGCCGTTGTTTTTTGCTTTCGCAAAAATATGAGCATGACCGTCAATAAAATATTCTTAGGCTTTGCCGCAGGAATTATGATTGCAGCTTCCGTATGGTCGTTGTTAATTCCCGCAATAAACATGGCAAGAGAGCAAGGGCAGCCTATTTCTTTAGCAGTAGGACTCGGTTTTATTTTAGGCGGAGCATTTTTATTGCTACTCGATAGGCTCATTCCACATTTACATGTTGTAACAAACGAAAAGGAAGGAATTACCTCAAATTTACGGCGAACATTTTTAATCGTATTTGCAGTCACTTTGCATAATATTCCAGAAGGCATGGCGGTAGGACTTGCATTTTCACTTGCCGCACAATCAATTAACCCGTCACAAGCAATATCTATTTTCGATATGAGTACTGTTACACCACAACTCGCTAGTGCTATAGCCCTTGCAATCGGAATGGGCTTGCAAAATTTTCCTGAAGGGGCGGCTATTTCTTTACCATTATTAAAAGAAGGCTACAGTCGCAAAAAATCATTTTTCTTAGGTGGAATGTCTGGTATTGTCGAGCCCATTTTTGGAATTCTTACCGTGCTAATTGCTGGGCACATTGCAGTTTTAATCCCATGGGTTTTAGCATTTGCAGCAGGTGCAATGATTTATGTTGTCGTCGAAGAATTAATTCCAGAAGCACAGCTAGGCACACACTCGCACGCAGGAACTTTGAGCGTCATGGCAGGTTTTTTAATTATGATGATGCTTGATGTGCTACTCAGTTAAAATTTTTCCTTCAATTAAAAGAGCAATGAAAAAATGCGTCACTTTTTTGAGCATAAAATAATCTTACAAAAAAAATTATGGAGGGCATCAATGAATACAATTCAAATGACAAAACTAGCAAATTGTGCAGGATGCGGTGCAAAAGTGGGAGCAGGAACTCTATCAAAATTGCTCGAAGGCTTTCAGACACACAGTGATAAAAATTTACTTGTCGGATATGACACAAGCGATGACGCCTCCGTCTATAAAATAAGCGATGATCTTGCCATTGTGCAAACAGTTGATTTTTTTCCGCCAATCGTTGACGATCCATACATATTTGGATTAATCGCCGCAACAAACGCTATTAGTGATATTTATGCAATGGGAGGAGAGCCTCGACTTGCCTTAAATATTATGGGCATCAGTGGAAAAATGGATAATCAGTCTGTACGCGAAGTGCTTCGCGGTGGTTATGAAAAAGCCTATGAAGCGGGCGTTATTATCACGGGAGGGCACACCATTCAAGACGAAGAGCCAAAATACGGCCTCGCAGTTACAGGATTTGTGCACCCAAAATATTTTTACAAAAATTGTTCAGCACAAATTGGAGATGCTCTTATTTTAACAAAACCACTTGGCATTGGTATTATCACGACAGCAGCAAAAGCTGAACGAATTAATTTTTCAGATACCATATACCAAAACGCAATCGCTCAAATGTGCCAGCTAAACGACAAAGCATGTGCGATTATGAAAAAATACGCCGTGCACTCATGCACTGATATTACGGGCTTTTCATTACTCGGACACGCATTAGAAATGGCTTCTGGATCAAATATTGCACTCCATTTCGAAAGCAATCATATTCCTGTCATTGAAGGAGTTGCATCTCTTTCAAAAGAAAACTTTACCCCTTCTGGCATGCAACGTAACCGATCATTTGCAGAACATGCCGTATATGCCCCAAACATTGAAAAACATATTCAAGACATTTATTTTGACCCTCAAACTTCAGGAGGACTTTTAATTGCAGTTGCACAAAAAGATGCATTTGCTTTGCAAAAAGAACTTTCACAAGCAATCCCTTGTGCAAAAATTATTGGCTACACACAAGAATTAACGGATAAAAAAATTATCATTACAGAATAAAATGCTTGTATTATAACTCTTTCACAAAACACACTCTTTTTTAACAAAAATCATTTTTAGCACTTTTTTTCCATATATCATATTGCTTTGCTTGACATTTTTTTCAATCTCAATTAAATTCATATTAAAATATTTTGATATGACAAAAGGATCAACGAGTGATTTCTGAAAAAGTAAAGATTGCAAAAATTTTTAAAGCATTTTGTGATGAAAAGCGACTTTTAATTATTGAGCTTTTGCAGTCAGGCGAAAAATGTGCCTGCGATTTAATTGCAAAAACACACATCGCACAATCAGCATTATCGTATCACATGAAAATTTTATGCGAATCGGGAATTGTACGCAGTCGTCAAGAAGGAAAATGGATGCACTACACCCTAAATGATGAATGTTGCACTGACGCGATACGAATTTTAGAAAGTTTTCGATGCTGCAAAAATGAAAATAACCGCTAAAAAAAGGAACGTATTATAATGATAGCAAAAATTGGATTGTTCATTCAAGAACAACTTTTAGGAATGAAATGGTTACAAAACACAATCGCTAATATATTAACTACTAGTGGAATGGATGTTTCGAGCAGCCTTGGAGCAAGTCTACATTTTTTTTTATATGATACAATAAAAATTTTTGTTCTATTATCAGTATTAATTTTTATCATTTCATATATTCAAAGTTTTTTTCCCCCAGAACGAACACGCGACATTTTAGGGCGATTTACCGGAATAACGGCAAATACGTTTGCCGCTTTATTAGGAACCGTAACGCCATTTTGTTCATGCTCATCAATTCCTCTTTTTATTGGTTTTACCGGAGCAGGCGTGCCGATCGGAGCATCTTTTTCATTTTTAATTTCCTCGCCCTTAGTTGACTTGGGTGCATTTGTGCTTTTAACCAGTATTTTTGGTATAAAAACAGCAGGAGTTTACGTCGTAGTCGGATTAATTCTTGCGGTAATTGGCGGAACTCTTATTGAAAAACTAGGATTTTCAAAGTATGTAGAAGACTATATTTTGAATATGAAATCTACGCTGCAAAATCAGGAAAATTCTGAAAACCAGAGCATTACAATTACAGAGCGACTCAAATTTGCAGGGGAACATGTCAGCGAAATTATTAAAAAAGTTTTTTGGTACGTTATTGTCGGCGTTGGAATTGGGGCTGCAATTCACAACTGGATACCCGAAACGATTGTGCAAAATTTTTTGGGCGTAAATAATCCGCTATCGGTAATTATTGCCACGATAATTGGAATTCCCATGTATGCAGATATTTTTGGCACGATTCCTATCGCAGAAGCATTGTTTGCAAAAGGCGTTGGCATCGGCACAATTCTTTCTTTTATGATGGCGGTCACGGCTTTGTCACTTCCCTCACTGATTATGCTGCGTAAAGCGGTTAAAATAAAACTATTAACTTTTTTTATTGTTTTTGTGGCAATTGGTATTATTGGCATAGGATATTTTTTTAATGCAGTACAATTTTTGCTGATATAAAAATTTATTTTTCTCACGCTCGACCGATAAAGCTTGCAATTCCCTCAAAACTATGGTAATCTCACAAACGCCTCAATTCTGTTATTCTATAATAAGCATTTCAATTTTTCATAATGCGAATATTGATTGCCAGCATACATACACTAAAAAAATGCTCAAAATTATTCTCTGCATTTTTACTAATCATGATACGCTAAATCGACTATGTTATTTTTATAAGATAGTATCAGTTTACATAAAAAAATTATTCACAGGAAATATATATGGCAACACAACTAAAAGACAAAATTCCTCCTCATAATCTTGAGGCAGAAACAGCAACGCTTGGAGCTTTATTGCTCGACTGGGATTCTTTTTCGACCGTTTTACGGTTTTTACGAGCCGAAAATTTTTATTCATTTCAAAATCAAAAAATTTTTAAGTCAATGCTATCACTTTTTAACAAAGGTCATCAAGGAGATTTGCTTACACTAAGCGATGAGTTACGCCTTGTTGATGAGCTCGATAATGCTGGCGGAATGGCTTATATTTCTTCGCTCACCGATACAGTGCCAACGAGTGCCAATGTCGAATACTATGCAAAAATTGTTTTAGAAAACTCTATCCGCCGTGATATTATTAAAATTGCGGCAAAAATAACTGCACAGGCTCACGATGATAGTATTGAAAGCAGTGCAATTTTGGAAGAAGCACAAAAACTTGTTTTTGAACTTTCTGACTCTCACCAAACAATTTCATACAAAGTAGCAAAAGAGCTCGTTGGCGAGTCAATTGAAATGATAGAAAAACGATGCCATAATAAAAATGCCTATACGGGCATACGCAGTGGTTTTACGAAGCTTGATGATATGACAAGCGGTTTTCAAAACTCAGAACTTTTAATTATTGGAGCTCGCCCTTCGCAGGGAAAAACGGCTATGGCATTAACAATGGCACAGCATATTGCATTAAAAGAACGAATTCCTACCGCTTTTTTCTCGCTTGAAATGTCTGCAAGCCAATTAATGCAACGTCTTTTTTCTTCAGAATCAGCTGTTCCTTCAGAAAAAATAAGAAGTGGCCTTTTAAAAATGAGTGATTTTCAGCTGATTCAAAATGCTGCAGGAAAATTTTACGAGGCTCCACTCTATATTGTTGATACACCGAACATGAAACTTTTTGATTTGCGATCCCTTGCGCGAAACCTTAAAATGCTCCACAACATTCAAATTATTTTTATTGATTATATTTCACTCATTACGAGCGAAAACAAACATATTCCGCGCCACGAACAAGTTGCAGAAATTTCTCGATCGCTTAAAAGTCTTGCACGTGAACTCAATATTCCAATTGTTGCACTTTCTCAGTTAAGCCGTGAAATCGAAGAAAAAAAACCAAACCTTGCAAGTATCCGAGAATCAGGAGCTATTGAACAAGATGCTGACGTTGTAATGTTTATTCATCGAGACAGAACAACAAAAGAAACTGATGTCACTGCAGGAATTCCAACAGAACTCATTATTGCAAAACAGAGAAATGGTCCAGTTGGCTCAGTCGATTTACTCTTTTTGCCAAAAATTACTAAATTTGGCAATATAAAATAAATTTATTCCATAAATAAAAGGATTTTTTATAATCACCATCTATATACAAAGATAGAATGATTACAGTAACGTCCTTTTTGGAAAAAAAACCAAATATTCAAATTTTTGCTTTTTTGAGTGCAGTTTTTTTAACGCTTTTTTTTATCTGCACAAATCAACGAAAAACATTTTTCATCTTTTTGTTTTTTTGTGCAACTATTTTTTTAATTCTCTTTATAGTAAAAAGAAATCGCCTTATTTTTCTTGCCTTTTTTTCACTAATTTTTATTTTTTTTGTGTGTTATCGATTCATCAAAATTAATCAACCTTTGCAAACACTCAATCAAAATCATGCTATTACAAAAATATACGGAACAATTATATCAAATCCTATAATGAGTAAAAATAATAACTATTCATTTTGGATCGATGTAGAAAAAACAGAAGAGTCTCGTTTTCTTTCAAGTGCAAAGGGACGAGTTCTCATTTTTATACCCGCTGAAAAACAATTTTCACGAACGAAAACACAGAATTTTTTGCTCGAACAAGGCGGAAAAGCAATTTTTTCAGTCCAACATATAAAAGATAATTTATACAAAGCGATCTCTATAAATAATCTCGAATGGACGAATGAATTATTGTATTTTAGGGGTTTATGTCGTGCAAAATTAAGAAGTATAACATTTGCACTTGGCGAAAGCGGTGGGTTATTTCTTGCTCTTTTAAGTGGTTCGCGTGATTTTTTACCAGAGGCGATTGCCGATGCTTTTCGAAAGGCTGGACTCGCTCATATTTTAGCCTTATCTGGAATGCATGTATCTTTATTTACAGGACTTGCAGTTTTTATTGGCAAGATTGTACAATCACGTAAAATTGGACTTTTGTTTTCACTATGTGCAGTTGCGTGTTTTGTATGGTTTGCAGGACTTTCTCCTTCACTTTTTAGAGCACTGTTGTGTGTTTTTATTAGCACAATTTTTTCTTTGCTCTTCTTACAACTTGATTTACTCTCTCTCCTTTCTTTCAGTTTTATTTTACATATAGCAATTTTTCCTTCTGATAGCGTTAAAGTTGCATTTTTATTATCATATGGAGCAATACTCGGCATCTCATGTTTTGAACCGCCTCTAACGAATTTCTTAAAAAAAATTTCTCCCTTTCCACAAAATATTATTTCGTTAATTACCACATCGATTAGTGCAAACATTTTTACCGCTCCACTTTCACTCTATTTTTTTTCCTTTTTTACCCCTATTGGTATTATTGCAACAATTTTTGTAAGCCCTCTTGTAAGCACTTTTTTTATTTTAAGTTTTTTCTACACTATTGTTAGTTTTATTTTTCCTTTTAGTATAACAATTTTTACCTTTGTGTTAAATGTATTATATTTTTTTATAAAAACCCTTGTTCTATTTTTTTCTGGAATAATAAATTAAGAACTCCATTAAAATACAAATTATTACTAGAACAAATCTCGTTTTTCCCAACATATCCACAACTTATTGACGCAGGTATCAAAAATAATATACAGTATACGCTCGTAAAGTGTAATAAATAAAAGGAATGTAATTATGGATGTAATAATTTTACAAAGTCCATTTTCTCAACTTAATTCGCCATATCCTGCAAGTGCATATCTTTTTTCGTTTTTTAATCAACTCAAAAAAAATAAAGATATGAACATAGACTCAGTGCAGGCTTTTGATGTGAACAATGATATCTTTCACGCAATTTTTTCTGCACAAGGTTTAAATACTATTTTTAACGAAGTAGAAAAAAATGAGAAAACTTTACTTGCTTCATTAGAAGAAGAAAGTCTTTTTAATGTGGTACGATTTTTAAGCTTCAAAGATCGATGGACTCGATGGATAGAGCCAATTAAAGCAATTCTTTGCACAAATCAAAAAGAGCATACTCATGAATTTATACACTCAGCACATGTTCCACGCGGTTTTCGAATGGAACAATATTTACACAACCTTCACCGTAAACCCTCTGTAGAAGATTCTGCTATTTTAGCCTCGCTTGCTATCGCAGATTTATCTGACTTTATTCGCATTGCCTTTGATGAATCTTTTTCTTTAGTGCATTACGCATCCTCGCTTGCAGAAAGTCAAAATGATTTTTCAATCATTGAAAAATGCCTTGATAGTCCTATTTTAATTCATTTTTTAACTCCCGTTTTGGATAAAATATTCGCAAATATTTCAAAAGAAAAAGAAATACTTTTTTGTTTATCAACTCCTTTTGCAGGAACAGTCGTTGGAGCTTTTTTTATGGCTCGATTTATAAAAAAATATTTTCCGCACGCACACTGTTCGCTTGGCGGAGGCTTTGTTAATACAGAGCTTCGTGAAGTTCAATGCACCGACATTTTTACCTACATTGATTTTATTAGTTATGATGCGGGATTTGGAAGTTATTGCCAGCTTTTTGATTTTTTAAAATCGAAAAAGCAAGGAGAAAAGCTTTATAAATTAAAATATTTTTTTAACAGTCAAATTATTGATATGACTCCCAGTAATGATGAAAAAAATTCACTTTATAATGCTAAAGAAAAATCTTTTTTGAAAAATATCTTACCCGATTATTCTTTTTGCGATTTTGCAACATATCCAAAAATGGTGGACGATATAAATCCCATGCACCGCATTTGGTCTGATGGCACGTGGATAAAGGCCTATCTTGCCTACGGATGTTACTGGCATCGATGTACCTTTTGTGATACTCAACTGGATTATGTACATAATTTTTGCATGCAAAATGAAGATCGGCTATTCGAGGATTTATACCAGCAAGCTCAAAAACAAAAAAGCTTTGGAGTCCATTTTGTTGATGAAGCAGCTCCACCGGTAATGTTAAAAAATTTTGCACTAAAAAACTGTCGATTACCAGCAGAAAAAAATCCACTAACATTTTGGGGAAACGTTCGCTTTGAAAAAGTTTTTTCTTCTGATCTTGCACATTTTTTAGCTTTTGGAGGTTTAACAGCAGTTTCCGCAGGAATTGAAATTGCTGTTGAGGATGAAATAAGCAATATCGACAAAGGAACAACCCTTGCAGATATTGTCGCATCTTGTGCAGCCTTTAAAGAAGCAGGAATTTTGGTTCACGCATACATGATTTTTGGTTATTTTTACGAAACACCGCAAATACTCATTAATTCAATGGAAATTTTACGTCAATTTTTTGTAATCGGTTTAATTGATAGTTGTTTTTGGCATAAATTTGTACTGACAAAGCATTCAAAAATATTTGCGGAATGGAAAAAAGGTTTGCATCCTCAACTACAACCGCAAATTAAAAGTAATAAAAAAATATTCGCTGATTATGATGTTCCTTTTATAAATGAAAAAAACTCACAAAAATATGAAGCTGCTCTTTTACAGTCTCTTCATGCATGGATGCAAGGAAAAAAACTAAATCAAAATGTACAAAAATGGTTCAATTTTGCTATGCCAAGCCCAACAATTGAAAAAAACTATGTTCAAACATTAGTAAATCAATACGAGCAACGTAAAAAAAAGACTCAAGGTCAGCGACCTGCACAAAATAAATGCTATTATTGGCTCGGATCAAACCCGATTATCATTAATGACGTGTTACATTGGTTTTTTATGGACGAATTACAAAGTCTCCCGTTGCCGACTATGCGAGCTAGCCCTTCTGCAACAGCAATTCTACATATTCTAACACAACTCAGTCCCTCATTTTCACAAGAAAATAAATATAGTGAAAAAATCTATAATACGCTTCATCTTTTGCCAAAAGATAAATTAAATTTTCTGCGAAAAAATGGATTGGTGGTAGTGTAATGTCTTTTTACCTTTCGAATTATAAATGACGCATTTGACTAAAGTATAGTTATCTATTACACTGAAGTATGTTTAAACATCTTTTATTTGATCTTGATAACACACTATACCCTGCAACACCTGCTATTGATAAAGGAATCACGCAACGTATGATTCAATTTATTGCTGATTTTAAGAGAATTTCATTTGAACAAGCAGTTCAACTGCGATCAAGCAACTTACATCGTTTTGAAACTACACTCGAATGGTTGATTGCAGAGCAAAATTTTCCCATTACACAGGTCGATACTTATTTTTCAGCAGTAAATCCTGAAAGCGAACTTAAGGATTTTACCTTTGATTCCGCCTTACGAGAGTTTTTATTATCACTCAACATGCCGATGACTATTTTAAC